>NZ_JBVVOZ010000006.1:0-299885 GCF_055807395.1 Bradyrhizobium sp. Kon10
AGAGTTACAAATGCGGTGATGCTCTTGACGAGCAGCTCGAAACAGTTTCGGCTCTGATAGCTCCGGGGGCTTTCCAGTCGCCAGAGATCAGTTTGCCTCATGGCCTTCGAATATCGAGGAGCTCACGTTTAAATTGTGTGGTGTGGTATTTTTGCTATAGCCAAGCCATTGAAAGTACAGGTGCCGCCAAACATTAAATCCCCATAGGCGATCGTCCTGATCGTCTGAAGGTTGTTTGACGCGACTAGCTCGATCACGCGGCATCGTCCTCCGTCCCCCCAGCGCGATTTCCTCCTTTGGAGGCTTTCGGACGCCGGCCCCGTGCGCGCGGCAACACCGTCATGGGGCCGGCATCCGAAACCCTTCACAAAAGCTGACCTCAATCACCAGCTTTGGAATGTCGGCTGAAGGTGCAACAGGCGACATAAAAGCTCTGAATAAACAAAATCCCGCGGCAGACTGCTCCGCGCGGGCCGAACCGAACACCTTTTCGATGACGCCACCCGCCAGTGTTTTGCCCGACGGGTCAAGCTCTTTATGGAAAAACCGAAGCGGCCCCGGCGCGCGACGGGGGGACTCGCGCGCCAGAGCCGCCGTTACAGCCGACCAATTGGCGGCAGGCCGGCACCAAACAAGTCGAGCCTGAAACTGGAAGTTCCTATCGCCCCTTGCGTCCGAGCTTGCGCTCGACTTTCTTACGGCTGTTGCCAACCTTCTTGACTGCCTTCTTGACTGCCTTCTTGACTGCCTTCTTGACTGCCTTCTTGACTGCCTTCTTCACCGCGGACGCGGAACGGCACGTCTTCTTCGCCTCATGTCGACTTCGTACTTTTGCCCACCCGCGACCCGTGCGCGGTCTTGCTTGCGACCGCGAGCGGTCTGCTTCTTTGAGCAAAAGCGTCTTATCGTCGAACATCAGCGGAACGGGGTGCGCCAGTTTGGCCCTTGGGGCCCTCGTTTCCGCCGATGACATTAAGTCTGCTCAGGTCGAGCTAAAGATCGACTTTGGAGACAAGAAGAACCTTGTTTCATTCGCTTCCGCAAGCACGGACGAAAAGAACTGAGAGAGCGGTCCGCGGAGGTCACGCTACTCCTCCTTCAGCCTCCGCTCGATATAAGCGTCCACCGTCTCCGCGAACGAGCGCTGCACGCCGACGCCGGAATCATGCAGCTCCCATGCGTCCTGCTGCAGCACGCGCAGGCCGCGCCGGCCGGCGCTGATCGGCGCCATCGCCAGATAGTCGTCGATGGCGCTTGTCGCCAAGGGGATCGCTCTCGGATCTCCCCTGGCAATCAACAAGCGCAGGAAGCTCAGGCAATCGGCGAGGCCGGGCATGGGTTTGCTCTCAGCGGTGCCGCGGTGCCGGGTTCGGCTTGCCGACGGGCTGGGTGTGCGTGCCGAACAGCGCCAGCAGCAACGCGACTTCTTCCGTCGAACCGACCTGGATCATGACTGTCTCCTTTTCGCTTTCTTGGTCGGGGCGAACGGCAGCGGAGTTCAGGGTCATCTGGTTTCAGTACTGTTTCAGGCGTGTTTCGTCGCCCCCGATGCGCAGGAACCTTGTTCACGGCGCGCGCTTGAGGAAGGGATCTGGCAGGCAGCGCAACGGGACTAGATGTCGGGCGACAACGAGACAGAGAAGAAGCAAGGTCTCGGAAAGGCGATTGGGCTCGGCATCATCACGGGGGCGGCCGACGACGATCCGTCGGCGATCGGCACCTATGCCAGCGCCGGCGCGCAGTTCGGAACGGCGATCCTGTGGCTCGCGCCCGTCGTGCTGCCGATGATGTTCACCGTGGTCTACCTGTCCTCCAAGCTCGGGCAGGTCTCGGGGCGCGGGCTGTTTCAGGTCATTCGCGATTTCTATCCGCGCTGGCTGCTCTGGGCCGTGCTGGTGGGCGTGACCATTGGCAACACGATCGAAGCCGCGGCCGATCTCGGCGGCATGGCGGCCGCGCTCGGTATCTTCATTGCGCTGCCGATCCCCTGGATCGTGGCGGCGGTCGCCGCCGCGCTGCTGGCGCTGCAGATGTTCGGATCCTATGCCACGATCCGCTCGGTGTTCCGCTGGCTCACTTTGGCGCTGCTCGCCTATGTCGCCGCCGCCTTGCTGGCACGGCCAAACCCGGGCGAGATCCTGAGGGGAACGTTGCTTCCCACGGTGCGCTTCGATCGCGACTTCCTCTCCATCGTGGTCGCGATCATCGGCACGTCGCTGTCGGCCTATATCTACACCTGGGAATCCAACCAGCAGGTGGAGGAGAAGATCGAGGACGGCAAGACCCGCCTGTCGCAGCGCATCGGCGCGTCCAATTCCGAGCTCGCGCGCAGCCGGCGCGACGTGCTGATCGGCATGCTGTTCTCCAACGCCGTGATGTATTTCATCCTCATGTCGACCGGCGCCACGCTCCACGCCCATGGTCAGACCAATATCGAGACCGCGGCGCAGGCCGCGGAGGCATTGCGTCCGCTTGCCGGCGAGGGTGCGAGCGTGCTGTTCACCGTCGGCATCATCGGCGTCGGGTTTCTCGCGGTGCCGGTCATGACGGCGGGTGCGGCCTACGATCTGGCGCAGGCGTTCGGCTGGAAGGCCAGCCTTCACGCCCGTCCCGGTGAGGCGCCGGCGTTCTATTGGTTCATTGCCGGGCTCACGGCGATCGCCGTGGTGCTGAACTTCCTCGGCTTCAATCCGATGCGGGCGCTGGTGTGGTCGGGGATCGTCCAGGGCTTTTCGACCCCGCCGCTGCTGCTGCTCATCATGCTCATGACCAACAGCCGCAGGATCATGGGCGACAAGGTGAACTCGCGCTGGATGAACGCGTTCGGATGGATCACCACGGCCGCCGTGTTCTCGGCGAGCGCGGGACTCGTGGCGACGTGGCTGCTCTGACCTGCCGCATCTCGATGTCTTGTTGGCGCGCGCGACCTCTCATGCAAACCTCGGGAAAAAATAGCATCAGCCGGAACGTTCAAGAAGCGTGATGAGTTGAAGGTCATGTGCCGCGGCTCCGGACTGCAAGAGGCGGAAGCTACTCTCCGACGTGCGTTGGCAGCACGGCCGCGCGAGGATCGCCATGTACGCGACTGCGATATACGACGAGCTGAGGCAGGTGGAGCGCGATGTCGTCGAAGGCGAACGGCGGCTCGCCGAGCAGGAGGCGCTCATCGTCGAAATGAAGCGCCAGAACGAAGAAACCTCCAAAGCCGAATCCGAACTCGAACGGATGCGCGCAGAGCAGCGACGCCGCGATCAGGATCGACAACGTCTGCTCTCGCGGCTGCAACCCTGAAGCAACTGCCGCCGCAATGACGGCGAAGGAGTCACGTTCCTGATAATGGAACCGCCACTCGGCAAATCACCAGTTGAACTCCGCCAATCCTCGTGCGTTAATCGGGCATCACCGGCCAGGCTAACGTCCATAGGCGTCGGTGGCTGAGAGACCATGGTGCTCCCGCCTATCAAGGTGAGGGAGCCGCTCATGCCACATCGCAAACTGATCGCGCGCCTGCAGGCGGTGGCCGCCCTCTCCGAACAAGATCAAGCCAGTCTCGCACGCATGCCGTACAAGCTCAGGACGCTAGGCAATGGCGAGCTTGTCGTGCGCCAGGGCGACAGGCCGACGCATTCGACGGTCGTGATGAGCGGGTTTCTGGCGCGCCAGAGGGTGGTCTCGGACCGCAACCAGATCTCTTCGTTCTACATCGCGGGCGACATGCCGGACTTGCACACGCTGCATCTGCCCGTCATGGACCACGAGCTTTGCAGCGTCGGCAACTCGGCAGTCGCTTGTGTGCCCCACACCTATCTCAAGGGGCTCATGAACGACTCACCCGCGATCACGCAGGCGTTTTGGCGCGAGACGCTGATCCATGCCGCGCTCTATCGCGAATGGGTCGAAAACCTCGGATCGCGCGAGGCGCTGGGCCGAATTGCGCATCTGTTTTGCGAGATTGCCGCCCGGTTGGAGCTCGTCGGCGCGCTGGACAATGGCAGCAGCTTTCATCTGCCACTGACGCAGCAGAACGTCGCCGATGCGTGCGGGCTGTCGGTCGTCCATGTCAACCGGACGCTTCAGGAGTTGCGACGGCAAGGCCTGCTCGAGTGGCAGAACCACGTCGTGCAGCTGCGCAACCGCACCGCACTGGAAGACGTGGCCGAGTTCAACCGGGACTATCTCCACGCGCTGGAGCTAGCCCGTTCACCGGTCATGAGTGTGACCGCGATCATGCCAGCTGCCGCGGCGCGACATCAGCAAATTCGGCCCGAGACCAGCCGCGATCAGGCGGACTGAGACGCCCTCACCGCTTGGCGCTCGTACTGATCTGAATGTTGAAGATGGCCCTGCCGGCTTCGTCGGCAACTTCCAGCGCCCATTGCTGGCCGGGACGAAGCCGTCCGCCGCCGTCCTTCAAAAGCTGTCCGGCATAGACCGTGGCCTCACGCCAGGCCGCTTCGTCGTCCGGAAAGTCCTCGCCCTGAATGTCCGGGGGGGGGGACTCCGGGTCGAGAAATTTGAAGAGGTAACGCGCCATGCCCGAAAAAGCATTGCGCGCCCGCTATCGTTCCTAAGTCGAATGCGGGATCGGACTTGGTCTGCCCGCGGTCCGATCCCAGCGGTGTTCCTGCAGGTAATCTCGGCTGCGCGCGATCAGCTTTCGGCTTGCCTCAACGAGCGCACGCGTTTGTTCCAGCGTCCGGGCAAGGTCCGCGAGTTCCCCGTGCTTCATCCTGTCGGCGCTGTGGTCATCAGCATTCATACACAAATGTTAATGACCGCGTTCGAAAAATCAACGGCGCGCCCGCAACAAACAGCGAAGTTCCCATTGGGGTTCAGCTGCTTGGCTGCCAGCTCATGAACACACCCACGAGGCAGAGCACCGAGCAAAAGCCCGTGCCGCACATTTGCATCCAGTAACGGATCGGCATCGTGTCCCTGTAAAACACCTGCCGCGACCAGGCGAGCCAATCCGTGTTGACGAACAATATCTTTCGGTCGACGTAGCCGTACCACAGCTTGCGCGCGCAATAGACCGACACCGCGAACGCAAGGAGCCGATACCCGAAATCGATAAAAGGATTCATGCTCATGCAAGTCCAGGTCCTGGCTCGATGACCACGCCGTGCCTGCTCGTCGGTCGGGTCACGGCAGCCGACGCAATAGCGCTGCCTGGTTTTGGTGTGCCCGGACGGGATGCGGGTTCAATCGCGGCATGAGCGCCGTACGACGGAGGCATCAGCGGGAGGCGGCTTCCTCCTGGAGGTTGCCGGTTCTGAACCCGGCGGGGGGACCGACTGGTGACGCGCGAATTTCCAGGATGCCATTGTGCCGGTGTTTTGCCCGACGGAGCAAGCTTTGTTCAAAAACGTGAATTGGATTCGGCGGAATGAAATCTCCCCGCGCGACGCCGGCGGCGATTGCCTAGCGCTTTGATCCTCGCGTGGTCCGCTGGGTCGAGAGGCGAGGAGGCCTTCGCAACTTGGCAGAGAAAATCTCGCCGCGGATCGCTCCATCGCGGTACTTCGCTGCCATCGCGTGGACCATCCTAATCCGGAATCGTCTTTTGCGCGCTCGCCGTCTGATGTATCTTCCCGGCCGAGCCGCCAACGAGGTGTGCCGAAGTCTCGTCAGTTAGTGGCGGCGTTTGTGCCCACGGCGGGCATTGTACTCCATCTTTTTCAGATACGGCCGTCGTGACGAGCAACTCGGAACGGCGGGAACGTGAATGAACCTCAGAAGGAGGATTGCCATGCATTTTTGTCTCACCGGGCAATACACACCACGTGCTCTCAACGCCATACTCGAAAAGCCGACGACCAGCCGCGAGGAAGCGGCGAGAAAACTCATCGAGGCGGCCGGCGGAAAGCTGATCTCGATGTACAGCGTCGCGGCCGACGGCCCTGGCGTTCTGGTGATTTTCGACGTGCCTGATCCGGCTGCAGCTCCGGCCATCTCCGGCTTGACCGTCACGGCGGGCGCGCTTCAGAACGTGAAATTGACGCGGCTCTTCACGCAGGACGAGATCAAGCAGGTGCGGCAGAACGCGGCCAAGCTGCGCACGTCCTATAGCCCCCCGGGCAGCTGATGCTCGAAAGTCGCTACGGAACCTAGCGCCAGAATCAGGTCAGCCTTCCATACGGTAGTTGTGCGGTATTTCCGGGACGGCGGCAGGCCGTAAGCTGATCCTGCCGGGGCTGATATTTCCATTCCGTAGAACGATTTTACCGGCAAGGGGCCGCCGCAAGGCGGCCCCTTTCAATTCTTGACAGCGCAGATGCAGATGAGGGACCCGTCGGCGGACACGCTTCAATGTGAGCGCACGGAAGCGAGAGCCTGTGACATCAGCTTCGCTTGCGTGACGTGAAACATGAGAGGCCGCTGGCGAGCGGTCTCTTGCTTTATGCGCTCATGAGCCTGTAGGCGAGGACTGTCGAAAAGACGCCTAACCCAACAATGGTGACTTTGAAAATGAGGACGGCGAGCATGCTGCACCTCCCTTTTGCAAATCACCCGAATTGTGCGCCTTGCCATGCCGCTCGCAAGCGACCGGAGACTTTCACGAACTTCAAATTCAACCTGAGAGGCGCGCCCAGCGTCGCACCAGCACAGCCCGATGCTGCCATATTGCCGGTGCTTGACCCGACATATCAAACTTTATCTAAAATTCAGCGAATGGGATTTGGCGGAATGAAATCTCTCTGCGCCAAGCTGAAGCACCACCGCGGAATGCCGATGGTCGGCGAGGCCAGGATACCAGAGACAGCCGAGGAGAGACGGACCATGTATTACGTCGCCGCCGTGTTGCTCGGGCTTTCAGGATTGTTCTACTCCGCCAGCCATCACGAACTCGGCCAGTTCGGCGCGGACGTCTGCAGCTATGGCAGCGCCTTCTGCGACAACCCGGTGGTGGTCTTTACCGGCGCTGCGCTCGCCGCCGCCTGGGGCATGTTCGTCAGCATGAAGTAGCGCGCAGACGCTAACGGCCGACCAGCCGGCGTGCCTGAACAGCTGAATTCCGGATGGCGATCTTTCGGATGCTCCGGCTCTGCAGGTGTTTTGCCCGACGAGTCAAACCAACGGGAAAGCGCCGGGTCGCTGCGCGAGCGCCGCTGGCCGCCCCGGGAACTTTCCGGCTATGATCGCGATTAGCCCTGGATTCGCAATTCCGGAAGGTCGCCCTGTCGAACCGAACAAAAAGCGCCGCCTCGAAGCACGACAGCGTCGTCGCGTCGACGAAGTTGGCGCCGGCACTGCTGCAAAGGCTGGGGCCAGGCCTGATCACCGGCGCTGCCGACGACGATCCGTCGGGCATCGCCACTTATTCGCAGGCCGGCGCGCAATTCGGCTACGGGCTGCTGTGGACGGTCTTCCTCACCACGCCGTTCATGATCGCGATCCAGCTGGTGAGCGCGCAAATCGGCCGGGTCACCGGCAAGGGGCTCGCCGCCAACGTCATGCGGGTCGCGCCGCGCTGGGGGGTGATGGGGCTCGTGGCGCTGCTCGTTACCGCCAACACCTTCAACATCGCCGCCGACATCGCCGCGATGGCGGAGTCGCTCTCGCTGGTGATCGGCGGGCTCAACCACGAGCATGCGCTGATCTTCGCGGCCGGCTCGACCATCCTCCAGGTCTTCCTGCCCTACCGCCGCTATTCGCCGGTGCTGAAATTCCTGACGCTGACGCTGTTCGCCTATGTCGCGACCGCCTTCACCGTGAAGATCCCATGGAGCACCGCGCTGGTCGCCGCAGTGTGGCCAAAGGCGACCGTCAACGCCGATTATTTCATGATGGTGGTCGCCGTGCTCGGCACCACCATCAGCCCCTATCTGTTCTTCTGGCAGGCGTCCCAGGAGGTCGAGGAGATGAACCAGGGCGAACGCGAGCGGCCGCTGCGCGAGGAGACCAAGCGCGGCGGAGATCCCGAGCTCGCGCGCATCAGGGCCGACACGACGCTCGGCATGCTGCTCTCGAACGGCATCGCCTTCTTCATCATCCTGACCACGGCTTCGGTGCTGAACGCCAACGGCGTCACCAACATCAACTCGGCTACGGAAGCCGCCGAAGCGCTGCGACCGCTGGCCGGCGACTTCACCTTCGCGCTGTTCGCGCTCGGCATCATCGGTACGGGCCTGCTGGCGATCCCGGTGCTGGCGGGCTCGGCGGCCTATGCGGTTGCCGAGATCTTCGGCTGGCGCGCCACGCTGGAGGCAAGGCCGGAGAAGGCGGTCGGCTTCTACACCATCATCGCGGCCGCGACCATCATCGGCTTCGGCCTCGGCTTCACCGGCATCAGTGCGATCCATATGCTGGTGTGGAGCGCCGTGCTCAACGGCGTCGTCGCCGTCCCCATCATGGCAATGATGATGCTGATCGTCTCGAACAAAACCATCATGGGCCGCTTCAAGGCCCGGTCATGGCTTGTCGTGCTGGGCTGGCTCGGCACCGCGCTGATGGCGCTCGCCGTCCTCGCCTTGCTCGGCTCGTTCGTGATCGGCTGATCTGGAACGGCGCCCGGAAATGCACGCCCGCCGCGCGCTCTGCGGACTTCACGCCGGCCTGTCGCGAGCTTAACAATGCGACCTGGGGACCATAAGAGCAACAACGCCCGGTCCAGGCCACAGGGAGCGACATGACCAGCTCATCAAAAGCAGCAAGTCTCGAAATCCTCGCCTGCGACGCCGGCTGGAGAAACTATCACTTCGTCAAGGTGACGACGAACGACGGCATCGTCGGCTGGAGCGAGTTTGACGAGGGCTTTGGCTCGCCCGGCGTCGGCGCGGCGATCCAGCGCCTCTCGGCCCGCGTTGTCGGCCAGAACGTTTTCCAGCACGAGCGCATCCATGCCGAGCTGTTCGCCGCAACGCGGCCCGCCGCTGGCGGCGTGGTGGCGCAGGCGCTCGGCGCGATCGAGAACGCCCTGCTCGACGCCAAGGCGAAGTGTCTCGGCGTGCCCTGCTATGAGCTCTTCGGCGGCAGGATCCGCGACCGCGTCAGAGTCTACTGGTCACACTGCGCCACCTGGCGGATCAATCATCCATCCTGGTACAAGCCAGCGATCGAAAATCTCGACGGCGTCAAGGCGATCGGACGCGAGGTGCGCGAGAAGAAGTTCACCGCGCTCAAGACCAACATCTTCTCCTATGACGACGGCAAGCCGACCGGCTGGCGGCCCGGCTTCGGCTCGCCCTTCGCGCCCGAGATCAACGTCGACCGCAACATCCTGCGTGATCTGCGCATGCACCTGGACGCGATCCGCGACGGCGCAGGTCCCGATGTCGACATCCTGCTCGACTGCAACTTCAACGCCAAGACCGAAGGCTACCTGAAAATCCTGCGCAGCATCGCCGACCTCGACATGTTCTGGGTCGAGATCGACAGCTTCAATCCGGAAGCGCTCGGCTACATCCGCAGGCAAAGCCCCCACCCGATCTCGTCCTGCGAGACGCTGCTGGGGTTGCGCGAATTCCTCCCTTATTTCCGCGAACAGGCGATGGATGTCGCGATCATCGACACGCCCTGGAACGGGGTGTGGCAGTCGATGAAGATCGCTTCAGCGGCGGAAGCCTTTGAGGTCAACGTCGCACCTCACAATTTTTACGGCCATCTTTGCACGATGATGAACGCGCATTTCTGCGCCGCCGTCCCCAACCTGCGGATCATGGAGATCGACATTGATCGCCTGGCGTGGGACCGAGAGCTGTTCACGCATGAGCCTGACATCCAGAACGGCCATCTGATGATTCCGGCCCGCCCCGGCTGGGGCACCGAGCCCAACGAAGAAGCTCTCCGCGCCCATCCACCGAAGGCAAGCGGCGGACTCCTCAACTATGGCCGCAAGGGCTGACGCCGAAAAGAGCTGAGCCGCAACAGCTGACACGAACTACGGCGTCACGGGATTGATGGCAGGCGACGTTTTGGGCCCCGGCCGTTCCGGCTCGAGCGGCGATTTCGGGTCGGTCGGAAGCACCTTGGCGCCTGCGGCGCGCGCGGCCTCGCCCGTGGTCGCATACATCGCGACATGAGCCGGCTGGGTCTTGGCCCGGCTCCATGGCCCGTGGTCGACGATCAGCATCGCGGCAATCGTAACCGCCGCGACGACCAGCGCGATCACGCCGGGGTGCCGCAGTGCTGTTGCGATGGACTCCGAGAAACGTCCCGTCATCGAAGAAGCCACTTTTCATTCCTCCCGAGGGTTAACTCGATTCCGCCCCCGTGAGTTCCACCCTGATGTAAGTAGGTTCCCGCTTAATGCACTGGAACTCGACGCCCCTCACTATTTCACGTCGGGCCGGGCATCACCGACGAACCCGTCGCGGTTCGGCATTTTGATCGCGGCAAGAGATTTCGCATCCAGCGTCGCATCGGCTGCGACCAATCCGTTCAAGTTCAGGATATAGGCCGACACCGCATACACCTCCTCGTTGCTCAGCGACTGCGGCGCATTTTGCGGCATGGCGCGGCGAATGTAATCGAACAGCGTCGTCGCGTACGGCCAGTAGCTGCCGACCGTGCGGATCGGCTTGGGCGTGGCGATCGTGCCCTGACCGCCGACGAGACGATCACCAAGGCCGCCCTCACCATTGTCGCCATGGCAAGACGCGCATTGCTGAGCGAACACCTCGCGCCCCCGGCTGACCGAGCCCCGCCCCTCCGGCAGATTGCCGCCATCGCGGCCCACATCGATGTTCCAGCCCGCAATCTCGGCCGCCGTCGCCGGCCTTCCGATGCCATAGGGGCTTTGCGCTCGCGCATCATTCGCCGAGGCGCACAGCAGGACCGCGAAGGCAATGCCGCAAATCTCACGCCAGCGCATTGGTCACCTCGCCATCAGAAGCGACACGCCAGGGCCAGATCGCGTTGTTGTGGTAGAAGTAGTTCTCGCCGCGCACCGCGAGCAGTTCGGCAAGCGTCGGCTGCACATAGCCGGTCTCATCGATCGCGCGGCTCTGGATCACCGCGGGCTTTCCGTCCCATCGCCACGGCAGGCGAAACCGCGTCAAGGCGCGTGTCAACACCGGCTCTTGTAGGCTCGCCTGTTGCCAGGTCTTGCCGTCGTCGACAGAGACTTCGACACGCGAGATCTTGCCATGGCCGCTCCAGGCAATGCCGGTGATCTCGTGAAAGCCCGGCCCGCTCAGACGTTGACCACCCGAGGGACGCGTGATGATCGACTTCGCTTCCATATAAAAGGAAAACTCACGCGCCGTGCCGTCCGGCAGCAGGTCGGTGTATTTCGAGGTCTCTTCGCGCGAATAGACGGGCTCTGCGGCCACGTGCAGACGCCGCAGCCATTTCACATTCATGTTGCCTTCGAAGCCCGGCAGCAGCAGCCGCAGCGGATAGCCCTGCTGCGGGCGTAGCCGTTCGCCGTTCTGGCTGTAGACCAGCATTGCGTCGTCGAGACATTTTTCGATCGGGATGCTGCGGGTCAGCGCGGCTGCGTCGGCACCTTCGGCCACCACCCACTTGGCCTCTGGCTTCAGCCCGGCTTCCTGAAGCACCAGCTTCAGGCTGACGCCGGTCCACTCGGCACAACTGACCAGACCCACGAGGTCCGATGCGGTCTTGCCGTAGGGTTTGCTGTAACCGGGATTGCCGGAGCATTCGAGAAAGTGGATGCGCGATTCCGACGGGAAGCGCTGCAAATCGTCCATCGTAAAGATCAGGGGACGCTCGACCAGGCCGTGCAGCATCAGCCGATGCTGCGCCGGGTCGATGGTTGGGACACCGCCGTGATGCCGCTCGTAAAACAATCCGTTCGGCGTGATGATGCCGTCGAGCTCCTGCAACGGTGTCCGGCCGGAGGCAGAAATGTACTGCTTGAGGGTCTTCGAGATATTCTTGACGACGCCCTTCTCGAACGGCGACGGCGTACCATAGGGCTGGCTTCCCATCGGCTCGCCCGGCGTCTTCATCCACTCCGGAATGTTGGGCGGAAGGTTATTCGTTTCAGCAGCGGCGGTGCCGGCGCCAAGGACGGCTCCTCCAGCCGCAACGGTGCCGCTTTGCAGGAAACGGCGGCGAGTGGTCCGGGAGGATTTTTCGTCGGGGTCGATTGTGCTGCTCATGACGGACCTCGGCTGAAGCTCGGCCCGCATGAAACCTTCCGCGAAGCGCATTTGCAATTCGCTCGCATTTCAAAAGCAGGCGATTTAGATCAGGACTGATCTAAATCCACCGGTCGCGGCAGCAGTTCCCTTCTTTGCGGCGCACAAAAGGCTCGCTACTCACTCGCCCGGAGCGATCGCGTTGCTGGGCGTCGGCCGGTCGGCGATCTGCTGGCCAAACAGGCTGCCGATCAGCTCGACCGCGGTTCGCGCCGTGCGGCCGCGCTCGTCGAGAAACGGATTGAGCTCGACGATGTCGACCGATCCGACCAGCCCGCAATCGTGCAGCAGTTCCATGATCAGGTGCGCCTCGCGGTAGGTGGCTCCGCCCGGCACCGTGGTGCCGACGCCAGGCGCGACGCAGGGGTCGAGGAAATCGACGTCGAAGCTGACATGCAGCACGCCGTCGCTCGCCTTGACGCGCTCGATCACGCGGCGGATCAGCACGGCGACGCCGAACTCGTCAATCTGGCGCATGTCGGCAACCCGGATCCGGCGCGCGCGCATCAACTCCTTCTCAAGCTTGTCGATCGAACGTATGCCGAACAGGTCGAGCCGGTCGGGATCGATCGAGACGCGCGGATCATCGCCCAGCAGCCCCTCGAGGCCCGCCTCGCCGCACAGGAATGCCGCCGACATGCCGTGCATGTTCGCGGTGATCGTCGTCTCCGGCGTGTTGTAGTCGGCATGCGCATCCAGCCAGAGCACGAACAGCTCGCGCCCGCGCTGCTGCCAATGGCGCGCCATCGCATTCACCGAGCCCATCGACAAGGTGTGATCGCCGCCGAGAAAGATCGGGATCGCGCCCGTGTTCGCAATCTCATAGGCGCGACGGCTGAGCAGGCGCGTCCATCTCTGGATTTCCCGGTAGTGATTGGCCTTCTCCGGCGGCCTGTCGGCGAGATCGCCGAACTCGGCGACCGACAGATCGCCATAATCCACGACTTCGAAACTCAGGCTTTCGAGCAATGTCGCCAGGCCGGCAGTGCGCAACGCCGCAGGTCCCATCAGGGTCCCGCGCTGCGAGGCCCCCATATCAATCGGCGCACCGAGCAAGGCGATGCGCCGGGCTCGGTCCGCCATGGTCTGAACGGTCACGGCAATCTCCTGCTCCCTAAGGTAGACCCTGCGGCAGCCTAACAGAGATTCGCATCCGTCGTTCACGGGGGAGCAGCGAAAGCACGTCATGCGGGCCTGCACCCTGGAACCAAATCCCGGGCGCCGCATTTTTACTGCAAGGCCGGTGCCCGCCGTTTCACCACGGCGCCTGTCGCGGATAGCCAAAGGTCTTTCGAGACCCGCTGTTCAAAACGAGCGCGCGCGCGGATAGCCAAAGGCGCCGGCCTCAGTCACCTGTCAGGAGCGGAGTTCACGAACTTGACCACGGAAATTCCGCAGTCTGTTGACCAACCCGGCGTGGCCGAGCGCGCCATCGACGCCACGACCGACGTCTCCCGCACCATCGGCGAAGTTGCGGGCGGCTTGCGGGCCGCTGTCGATCGCTTGACCTCCGTCATCGACGAAGCGCGAAAACCCGGTAAACCACTCGCGACTGTGGCGGCGATCACCCGCGAAGCGCCTTTGGCGAGCCTGTTCGTCGCATTCCTGTTCGGCATCGCAGTGGCGCGCAGGCGCTAGAGGCGAAACGAGCCTCTCAAGCCGCGCTGGCGGCTGCACAGTCAGCGCCCACGAATTGCTTTTCAAACGCATCAGCTGGCATTGGGCGGCCGAAGAAATAGCCCTGCCCTTCCTCGCATCCCATGCTGACCAGGAAGTCGGCGGTGGCGCGGTTCTCGATGCCTTCGGCCACGACCGTAAGGCCAAGCTGCTTGCTGAGGCCAATCGTCGAGCTGACGATCGCGGCGTCATCCGGTTCCGCGAGCAGGTCGAGCACGAAAGACCGATCGATCTTGAGCCCGTCGAGCGGAAACTTCTTCAAATAGCTCAAACTGGCATAACCCGTGCCGAAGTCGTCGAATAGGATGCGGACGCCGAGCTCCTGGATTCGCTTGAAGATGTCGAGCACGCGGCCTTCGTCGTGCAGCAGGATATCCTCGGTGACCTCGATTTCGAGCAGCGACGGCGTCAGTCCGGTCGCAGCGAGCAACAGTCCAACCGAATGGGCGAGATCGCCGGAGTGGAGCTGCGATGGCGACAGGTTGATCGCGACGCGCACGCTGTTACCGGACAATTCCCACGCACGCGCCTGCCGGCAGGCGGTCTCCATGACCCAGCTCGCGATCCGCTCGGACAGCGCCGAGCTGTTGACCACAGGCATGAACTCTCCGGGAGACACATAGCCGCGCGCCGGGTGCCGCCAGCGGATCAGCGCCTCGGCTCCAACCAGGCTGCCGTCAACCAGACGGACCTGGGGCTGGTAGAACAACTCGAATTCGCTGCGCTCGGCGGCGAGCGCGAGCTCGCTCTCCAGTGTCAACCGGCTCTCCAGCTCGTGTCTGATGGCACTCTCGAAGATCACGTGGCCACCGCGCCGCGTGCCCTTCGCGCGGCTCAGCGCGAGATGGCCGTTGCTCAGGAGATCATCCGCGCCGTGCCCGGCTTCCGGATAGACGGCGACACCGATGCTGATCCTGACGCGGTGCTGCCGCGTGCCGGTCACAAGCGGCGCTTCGAAAGCGCGCGCGACCCGGTCCGCAAACTCCGCAACCGGTTCGTCGGTTACCGCACAGTCAAGCACAATGGCGAATTCGTCACCGCTGAGCCGGGCGACGATGGCTTTGCCGGCTGCCTCGGCCTGGAGGCGCGCAGCGACGGCCTTCAACAGGAGGTCGCCGGCCGCGTGTCCAAGCATGTCGTTGATCTGTTGGAAGCCATCGAGCCCGAGGACGAGCAGCGCGAGCTCGGAAGACCGTTGCTCCGCCGCTGCGATCAAGCTGACAAGCCTCGCATGCAGCGTGTTGCGATTGGAAAGACCCGTGAGCACATCATATTCGGCGAGATATCTGATGCGCTCCGCCTCGCGCTTGCGTACGGAAATGTCACGCAGGATGGCACCGTACTGAAACCCGTCCGCGCCCTGCCAGCCAGAAAAGCTTGCCTCGACAGGAAAAGTCTCGCCCGTCTTGCGCCGACCCTCGAACTCGACAACGACCGCGCCGCCCGGAATCAGCAGGCCCTGGCGCGCGGCGTCGCCCATCGAAAACGGCTTTCCGCCACCGTTGGAAGGCACGGCGCACAGGCTTTCGAACGGGCGCCCGATCATCTCGGCCGGCATATAGCCGAAGATCGCACTGGCCCCTGGATTCCACACGGTGATGCGGTGATCCTCGTCGGTGCAGACCAGCCCGTCGCCGAGCGACATCGCGATCCGGTGAAAGCGACTCTCGGCGATGCGCCCCAGGAGGCTGCGGAAGTCGATCTCGTCGAGTGCAATTGCCATCAGGTAGGCAGCGATGGCGACGTGGAATAGCGATGTGTCGATGACGAGCGGCCATCTCGCCTGCACCAGGACCGCGACCAGTTCGATCGCGGCACCCGCCGCGATCAGCATCGCGACGCGGAAGCCGGGGGCGAAGCGGCGCCAGGAGAAGATCATCAGAAGACAGAGGACACCCAGGGCGAGTATCGTGCCGGCGTCGGACGTCCGGCGCAGCGTCCGGTGCTGGAGGATTGATTCCGCAGCGAGTGCCTGTAGCACCGGACCCGATACGATGCGGCCATTCGGCACGCTGAAGCGATCGCCGAGTTCGAGCGCGGTGGCCCCGACAAGGATCTTCTTGTCCCTCAGCCTCGCCAGAGTGGCAGCGTCGCCTCGCAACACGTCGACGTAAGACACCTGCGGGATAGAACCTGGGCGAATGCTGAAATCGATCAGGAAAGGCGAGGTTCGGATTCCATTCTGTCCCGCCAGCACAACGGCCATCGAGGGCAAAAAGGTCTCGCCGATCTGCTCGCCGAATGGGTAACGACGAACAAGGCCATCGGGTTCGATCGCGACGTTGACGACGGCCGGCCAGGACTGGTTGCTAAATGGCTTCAGCGGGCGATTGATGTGAGCGGCGCCACCATTGGAGGCCGGTTGCTTGAAGGACGGCAGAATCGTCGCGCCGCCGACATCCCGCAGCGCCTTGGCCAAGGCCTCGTCGGTGGCGATGTCCGAGGGCGTGCTGAAATCGACGTCGAAAGCGACGTCCTGCGCGCCGGCGCTTTCGAGCTTTCGCAGCAGTTCGGCATGCAGGAGGCGGGGCCACGGCCAGACACCGATCTGGTCGATCGAGGGGGCGTCAATGGCGACCACCACGACGTCACCACTGGCCTCACGGGATTCCCAGGCAAACCGGAGATCGGTGAGCGCGTTTCGAACTGGACCGTGCCATCCCGTGGACAGCACGATCGCCAGCGCAGTCGCGACCAGAATATGCGGTCGAAAGCGTTTCACCCGATCCTCCTGCACACTCGCTTCTGCAAATGTGCCCCTGTCCCCTAGGAAAGCGCCTCAGTGTTTGCCGTTGGCGTGGCCGTTGCCGTTCCCGCCGCCATTCCCGTTGCTGCCGTTGCCGCCGCCATTTCCGTTGCCGGTCCCGTTGTTGCCTTTGCCGTTACCGGTGGCGGCGTTATTGCTATTGCCCTTGTCGTTGCCCTTGCTCTTGCTGTCGTCGCCGCTGCCGTTTTTCCCATTGTCGGAATTTCCGTTGGCACCGGAGCTCCCGCTGGAGCTGTCGTTGGACGAACCTGCGGTCGTTGCGGCTATCGTCGTGCTCGCACCCGACGAGACCGTGCCGCTCGCGGCCGTGCCGGCGCTGGTCGTGACCGCCGTCTGGACGGCGCTATTGGATACCGTCGCGTTTGTCTTGCCGTCGCTCCAGACCGTCTGGGTGTTGGAGTTCGACGCGTTTCTCGCGGCAGCCGGCGCTATCGCTCCGTGCGCGAGCCCGTGCGTCACCTTGTGGAAGTTCAACTTCACCTCGCCGAGCGAGCCCGAGATCCGGATCACACCGGCCTTGGGATGAGACCCGCCGGCCGCCTGGTGGGACCTCGAGTCCGCACTGGCCGCCTTCGGACCTTTCATGTTCTTCTCGACCTGGCCGAGCGCATGAAATGTGTGGCCGTTCGCAGCATTGCGCGGAGCCGACAGGCCCGATTTCGGCACCGGGATTCGCTCGATCGTCGAGGCACGCGGTTGGCCTTGCTCGATGGCGTTGAACGTACCGGCCCCGCTCAGGCTGAGACCGGGCTTGCCGTGCTCGAAGGCGGTCGCCGTCTGGCCCGGCATCACCTGGGCAATCTGGCCCGTCTTGAAATCGGAGACTTCAACCTGGCCGCGGAGTACGCCGACCTTGGTGCTGCCCCCATTCACGGTGACGCTGAACCGCGTTCCCTTGACCACGGCCGCGAGATAGGGCGTCTCGACTTCGAAATGCTTCACGTTGCGCTTCTCGACCTCGAGCAAGATCGAACCCGCCTGCTGCACGATGGTGGTCGAGAGCCCGTCCTTCTTTTCCGCCGGCACACCGACGACGGAGTTGGGCGAGATCAGGATGGTTTCCTCGCCGCGGACCAGGAGTACGCGGCCGTTGCGTCCGGTGCGAATGGTATCGCCGGACTTCAGTGTCTCCTCCTGCTTGAGTGAGGCTTGCTGCGCCCCGTCAGTTGCGATCCAGACATCTCCCGATGCCTTGCTGACCGACCAGGCATCGCCGTCCGCGGCGAAGGCATGAGAAGTGCTTCCCAGTACCAGCGCGACCAAGAGGGTGCGCTGCAGTCCAGCTCTGCTCAACATGATGGTCCTCAGTCCGCTAGTGGCCCGGTTCTGAGGGTTATCGGAAATGTCTCAAGATAGAATTAGCTGGACTCCCGGCAGGATGACCGGCCGCGTTAACCGTTCATTGACCATAAAAAACTATGAAAAATCATGCGGCTAACGTTCTCTTACCATTCTTCTGGCGGAACTCCGTCGAATTACGGAGAGCGGCATGCGTGGAAGCGCTTCCGGAGGTATGGTGCTGCCGTGATCGGCCTGCTGTTGCCGACGATTGCGGGAATTCCGCAATCCCTCGCGCAGCAGGCGAGTCAGCCGGGCTTCGATTCGCGGCAGACCGAGAAGTATTTTGACAACCAGACCAACCAAAATTCCCGCCGAGGCGCGTCTGTCAAACTGCCGGCAGTGAACCGTTCCGATAACGGCGCCGATACCCGTCCGCAATTTGTCCTGCGCAACGTAAGCGTCCGTGGCGCGGATGCCGTTGCCCTGGATCGTATCGCCGCGACCTATCAGCCCTATCTCGGAAAGCATGTCTCGCAAGCGGACCTCGTGGCGATCGCGGGCGCGATCAGTGACCTCTACCGCTCCGCCGGTTTTCATCTCACCCGGGCGATCGTTCCACCACAGGACATCGAGAACGGAACCGTACAGATCCAGGTGATCGAAGGCTCCATCGTCGAGACCGAGCTCAAAGGCGACGGCGCTGAGCAGTTCGGAATTCGGCCGATGCTCGGCCCGGTCCTCGCCGAGCATCCGTCGCGACTGGCCACGCTCGAACGCCAGCTTTATCTGGTCAACGGATGGCCGGGAGTCCGGATCACCGACACTGCGCTCGAGGAGATCGGCCTGGCGACCGGTCGCTTCCGGCTCACCGTCTTTGTGAAGACCTGGCACAACTTCACCTCGTTCGGTCTGGATAATCTCGGATCCTCGACCGTCGGCCCCTGGCAGAGCTATGCGACGGGAGCGTTCAACTCCTATTTCACGCCAGGCGATACGCTGGCGGTGAACCTGTCGACCACCCCGAACGATCCGCGCCAACTTCGCTTCGGACGCCTGTCCTATGATGCCCCTGTCGGCGTCGATGGCGTACGCCTCGGTGCATCGCTTCTGCACAGCGAGGTTCGGCCGGGCGATGCGCGACGCCTGGTCAATGACGTCACCACGACAGATGCGGTCGAACTGCGTGCCAGCATCGCGCCGGTCCAGTCGCAATACTCGTCCCTGATCCTGACGGCCGCCACGACCTACAGCAATGTGTCGGAACGCGATGTCTACGGTCCCTGGTACAACGACCACATCAGGACTGCGAGCCTGACCGCCGACTATCGGCTGAAGGATGGTTTCGGCGGCACCAACTACGCGACATTGACCTATCGCCAAGGCCTCGACATCTTTGGCGCCTCGCATTTCGGCGACGATCTCCTGTCGCACGACGGCGCTTCGTCGAACTTCTCCGTGCTGAACTTCTGGTTCACGCGCTACCAGACGCTGAATGACGCCTGGTCGCTGAAGCTGGCCGCGGCGAGCCAGACCGCATCGCGGCCGCTGTTCACATCGCAGCAATTCTATCTCGGCGGCGCGGCTTTCGGCCGAGGCTATGGCGCGGCCGAGATCAGCGGTGACAACGGGCTTGCCGGTTCGCTCGAGCTGCGCTTCGACCAGAAGCTCAACTTTCGCTACTGGAGCGGCTACCAGCTCTACGCCTTCGGTGACGCCGGCGCTGTCTGGAACGACGGCTACCGCCTGAGTGATGGCCTGTCGTTGACGTCGGCGGGCGCCGGCGTGCGGTTGTTTCTGTGGGACGATGTTCAGGCCGATTTCGGTGTTGCCGTCCCCTTGAGCTACCGGGCGCCGGACAACGAACGGCGCAGCGCACGTTTCCTGTTCACACTCTCGAGCGCCTTCCGGCTCTGCCCGGAGCGTGGCAAGGCGAACTGCCTCTAGCCGCGTCTTTTTGCACCGCACCATCTCATGCTGGTGCGTTTTGAGCTCCTGCCCACGGGCTTGCCTAAATTTAATCCCGGAAGGTGCTCACGATCGCTCGATCCGGGAGGTCCCAATGACCATCTTCAGTCAAACGTGATTGAGACGGAACCATGAAGAAGGTCTTTGCGATCCTGGCTTTTGTCTGCGTCCTTGGCGTAGCCGAGTACGTGGTGGTCAGCAAATTCGCGATCCGCCACGAAATGCTGACCTTGTTCGACGCCGCGCGCCAGCGGCCGATCTCGGTCGAGATCGCCGTGCGTCGCGACTACGAGACCAAGGCCAATCTCGGCCTCTGGAAACTTCCGATCGCGATCATCAGCAATGGCAACACCGTCAAGGCCACCGAGTATTCCTTCCTCGCCAACGTGCTCGCCGCGCGCGGCTATCTCGTTGCGAGCATCCAGCAGGACCTGCCGACCGATCCGCCCCTGATGACCCATGTCGGCCAGCCCTATGTCGGCCGGCGCGAGGTCTATATGCGTTGCGAGGCCAACATCCTCTACGTGCTCGGCGAGCTCAAAAGGCGGCAGGAGAACGCCGACTTCGATCACCTGACGCTGGTCGGTCATTCCAATGGCGGCGACGTCTCGATGTATGTCGCCCGTCAGCATCCGGAGCTGGTGTCGAAGGTCATCACGCTCGACAATCTCAGGGTCCCCTTCGTGCTCAGCGACAAAATGAAAATCCTGTCGTTCCGCTCCAAGGATCCGCACTTCGTGACGGACCCCGGCGTCCTGCCGACGCCCGAAGAAGCCAAGGCGCGCGGCATCGACATCGTCCGTACCGGCGCACAGCACACGGAGATGAGCGATCGCGGTCCCGACTCGGTCAAGGAGAAGATACAGGCGACGCTCGATCGCTTCCTGAGTGAGAGCGCCAGCAGCTCGCTCGCGCCGGCCGATACGACGAGCCCGATGATCATGAATCCCGCCGACTACTAGCCGGGAGCGCTTTGCGGCAGATCAAGGCTGCTCCGAGCCGGCCACGATACAAAGGCTGCACAAAGTCGGAGAGCCACGTGTCCCACTCTGCTGAAAGCCTTGGCCTGCCGGCTGCGAGGATGCCGCGATTCATACGGCAATTGTATCGGTCCACCCGCAGGCTATTCCGATCGATCATAGCCCGCATCGATCTGTCGCAATTTCCGGGATCGTGCTGCGGCTGAAACGACGCATGAAGGAACCCCAATGCGTGCACGCGTGAGACCAATTTTGGCTCTGCTCGCTATGCTTATTGGCTTCAGCGCGTCAGCCGCTGCGGCCGACGCCGACCACGGGGCCGATCTCGCCAAGCGCTGGTGCGCGAGCTGCCACGTCGTGGCGGACGGTCAGAGCCAGGCGAGCGTCGATGTCCCCTCCTTCGCATCCGTTGCACGCAGGCCAAATTTCAGCCCGGAGCGGCTCGCCTTCTTCCTGCTCGACCCGCATCCGAAGATGCCAAACTTTCCCTTGAGCCGGACCGAAGCCAGCGACATCGCAGCCTACATCGGATCGCTGCGCCCATAGAGCGACGGCCAATCGCGGCAAACGGATAAAATGCAAATCCCTGCCGGGTGAACCGACAGGGATCAGCAGAAAGGATGATGGACGGCGAATGAAGCTCATCCGGTGGCCCATCATGGACCTGCACCGGAATTGAAATGCGCATCTCGCCGCTGCGCAAGATCAATTTGTAAGCAGACGGAGGGCGGAGAGCGAAATCAGGACTTGCCCTTGCCGGACTGCATGAAGTTGCCGGTCATCTGGCGCATGTGATCGCCGGCATTGGTGAACTGGCTGCGCAGGAACTCGGACTGGATCCGCATGGCTTCCTGAACATCGGTTGCGTGAACGAGCTTGCGCGCGTGCTCGAATGCGGCCTTCATATTCTGCTCGGTGAAAGCGAGCGCCTGCTTGGACACATCCGCGCCCGCCCCCGGAACAGACGACATCGATTTGGTGGCGGCATCGAAGAACATGCCGAAAGCCTTCTCTGCCTGGTCAATCGTCTTCTCGGCCAGGTCGCGCAGTTCGGCCGGAACTTCGAGTTTCGGTTCGATCATGGTCGTACTCCTCCCTTTTCTCTTGATTATCACGTTTGTCGTACCGCCTTCCAGCGGCCCGGCTGCGGGGACAGCCCCTCGGCCAGAAAGATGGACAAAGTGTAATGCCGGCGCGCGGTCCGACTCAAGACAACGGATGTTCGGGAAGGGTTTCGTCGGTGGCGAGGTCTTCGACGAGCTTGATCACCTCAAAGCGCTGCCGGGGCGCGAGCTTGAGAAAGGCGCGTAGCAGCCGCAGGCTTTCGACGGTGCTGGTCGCGGGCGCGCCGAGCTTGAGATGCAATTCGGCCGCGAAATTGAGGTTTTTCATCTCGCACCTATCACAAGGATCGCCGTCTTGGGTTGGACGTCAAGTTACCGCTCAGCCCTACATCCGACGAACCGGCCAGCCCGAGAGGTTGCAACTATGCCAAGAAACAACCAACAAAGCAAGCCAAACCGCAGACGCAATGATGCGTCGCCGACATCGCGCCACGGCAATTCCGGATAACAGGAATATGCGGCGCCGTCACCAACCTGCGTCAAGAAGCAGCATCAATCGGCACAGCGTTTCCACTTGTTTCCCGTGTGGCGGAGATTGGCGACCGCCGACTATCGCTTTTTCAGCGTATACACGTAATCGTTGAGTCCGACCTCGGCGGTTGCATCATCCACGAAATGGACGTCGATCTCGCAACCGGTCTCCAGGGTCTTGATCCGGGCACTGGTAAAACCGAGCGCAGCGGCAATCGCCTTGGGATCGGCTTTCTTGTCGGCGCGCTGCATCTCGTCGAATGCGCCCTGGAAGAGCATGTCGGGACTATAGTCCGTCACCTTGTATAGCGGCTTGGCGCAGGCAAAGGGACGCGGACCGGATATCTCTCGCGCCCCGAAGACAATCGTCTTGCTCATTAACCGCGCCCGTTCGGCGCCGTCAGCCTTGCGCTGCGGATCGGCCCATGGCGCCACCACGGCCGTCGTGAATGTCCAGCCTCCGATATAGAAGGGATCGGCGGCCACCGCCGGGCCGGCCAAGCCGATAGCTGCGAAAAGACAAACGGTGCTGGTGAATTTCATCTGGCGAGTCCCCTTGATCTCCCGGCTTTGGACTCGCCTTTCCGCATCATGGTTCATCAATTTGCCAATTAATCTCCTCTCGTGAACCGTCGTTCAAGATCGCCCGACCAAGCGGTTGCGCAACGGCCACGCAGATCACGGACGCAATGGTCGATGGACAATCCGATCCGGGCGCGTCAGCAAAGGACCAGGGCATGCTTTCTCGCTGCGATCTCATCAAGGGCGCCGCGGTTGCGCTTCTTACACTGTCGACACAGGGCGCATGGGCGCAGGAGACCAGGATGAACCTGTTCAAGGTCGTCACCATCAAGGACGAAATCATCATCGGGTTGTCGCCCGAAGAGCTCCAGGCGCTGGGCGGCAGTGATGCGAGCGCGGTCGCGCATGCACTGGCGCAGAAGGGCGATCTCGCCGTCTGGCAGTACAACGTGCATCGCGGCCCGAGCGGTGAATTGCAGCAGGCGCCAACCAGCAAAATCGGCTTGCTTGCCAGCGCCTCACTTCGCGTCGAGCCCTACACCACGCCCTACCAGGTCATGCCGCATCCGTAAGAGACGGCGGAGCGCGCCGGCGACCAAGGCCGCCGGCAGGCTCGCGTCATCGACGCGGCTGGACGCGCCGCGCTGAGGCTTCCGTGGCAAAACCATAGACCAGCGCCAACCGGTCAAGGCATTCGCGAAAGCGCCGAGCGAAATAGTCGCTCCAGCGCTGGGTGCGGACGGCGCGGCGCTCCCCGATCTGATCCATGGTCAACCCCATCACCAGCACGTCGTGCACCAGCGCGGCGCCGTCGGTGCCGAGTTCGCGCTCGACACGGCTGAGCCGCAGCACCGCCTGACGCTGGCTCTCGGTGACGGGCTCGCGGGCGCGCGCGCCATCGACATATTCGCGCGTGGGGTCCATCGCCTGAGGGCCCCGCTCGGCCCTCTCCCAGTCGTTCTGGTAGGCGCGGCCGCCACGATATTGCGCCTCGTCGATCTGGTGATGCGAATGCAGCCGGCCGAGCGGATCGTTGCGGATCGAGCGCACGGCCACGATCTTCTCGTCCGAATCCAGCGCCAGGGGATTGTCGACCTCGACCTCCACCACCGCGGCATTGAACGGCAGATCGCGTGACCGCCGGTCGTGAAGCTTGGCCAGCTTGTAAGACATGTTGCGTCTGACACGTGCCACTTGCGAGACTCCTTGCGAAACTGACGATGGAATGAATGGCCAGACCGCGCGCCGATCAGGCGGCGGAGACCAGTCTCAGCGTGACGGCACCCGCGCTGCGGCTGGATGTGGCTCCGCCAGTGCGGGTCACGCGCGCATGCGGCGCGCAATAGCTCGAGCCGGGCTGGCGCGGATGACCGCAAAAGGCGATCTCCTCGCCCTCCTTGTCGCCGCCATAAGGATAGCGGCAGTCGCCTGGTTCGAGCTCGACCAGCGCGATCAAGCGCGGTCGGACACCGACGCAACGCAATTTGACCGGTTTGACCGGCTGCAGCGCCGATTGTGGCGGCAGGTTCAGGCACAGTGACGCTGGATGTCGCGCCGAGGGCAGACGGGGCTCACAAGGCAAGGGGGCACGATCGACGGGCTCGTCATCCGGGCCGGCGCCGCGAGCCCGAGCCGCTTGGCCCGTCCGACGACAGCGTTGCGGGAGTAAGCCGTTCCAAACCTTGCATTAATCTCCCTCCCGATCTCTGCATAAGACATTCCTTTGAGAAAATAGTCGCGAAGCGCGTCGGAGTGCTCCGACGACCAATGGCCCGGTTCCATGCTGCTGTCCTGTGATGCGCCCCGCGGAATCGCACGATCCGGAGGCGGGATGCACATTCCGGTATTCCGAAATAAAAGTCAAGCGCGAATTCTGATATTCATAATTGCATCATTTCCGAATTTCGGATTACAAGAGGCAAGACCACGGACAATCGAGGGAATCATCATGTTGGACGCTGCAATGATCGAGCGGGGCCTGGAAAAAACGGGCAAGAGCAAGGGCGGATTGGCAGCAGCGATGGGCGTGCGCCCGGGCGCGGTGTCGGAAATCCTCGGTGGCGAACGCCTGGTGAAGGCCTCGGAAATCATTCCGATCATGGAATATCTCGAGCTGAACCTCGCACCGATCATGGGCCGTGTCGGAGCCGGCGCCGTGATCGAGCCGGATTTCGAGCAGGTTCCTCCAGAAGGACTCGGCGACGTCGCGCTGCCCTTCCCGATCATGGAGGAGACCGTCGCCTTCGAGATCGTCGGCGATTCGATGCTGCCCAAATACGAAAGCGGCGATGTGATCGTGGTCTACAAGGACCAGCGCCATCCGCTGTCGAGCTTTTACGGCGAAGAAGCCGCGGTCCGGCTTAAAACCGGCGAGCGCTATTTGAAGACGATCGAGCGGGGAAAATCTCCCTCGGTGGTCAACCTCACCAGCTTCAACGCCAAACCGATCGTCGGCGTCAAGATCGACTGGGTCGGGGAGATCTGCCTCTCGATGCCTAAGGGCCAGTTGGAGCGGCTGCGCGCCAAGTCAGCGCGTCCCCGCAAGAAAAGCAGATAGGCGCCCCGGCGTCTTATTTCTGATTTTCTGAAATCGAACTTGACTAAATTCCGTTTTTCGGAAATACTCTGCCGCACTCCCGACAGCGGGTGCGGCAGGGACCAATTCCATGCAGTATTTCGTCGTGATGATCGACTATGGCCGGCGCGGCCGCGAGGCGATCGTCGATCCCGAGATCACAAGGCGCGAGGTCATCTCCCGCGTCAGCTCGGGTGAATATCAGAACATCTCGTTCATCCACGAGGTCGTGGAGAGTTCGGTCGAGGACGTGACCGAGGCCATCCTGAGCGAGGCCGCCCTCCCCGAAATCCCGCCTGATGATCTCGATCTCCAGGCGATCCGCCTCGATCACGTTCGCGACTTGCGCAAGCATGAGCGGACGTGACGCAGGCCCAGAGCCTAGTTCCGATGGGATCGGAACTAGGCTTTGGATTTTTGTTTTGACGCGTTTTCTACGCGAATCGGTATCCACTTCGCTGGAAAACGCCGTCGTGAGCCTGCGCCACCGTCCGGCCGGAGATCAGACCGTCAGCACGGTCGACCCCGTGGTCTTGCGCGCGGCGAGATCGGCGTGCGCCTTGGCCGCATCCTTCAGCGCGTAGGTCTGGTGCACCTCGATCTTGACTGCGCCGGACTTGACGACGTCAAACAGCTCACCCGCCATCGCGACCAGGCTTTCGCGCTTGGCAGCATAGGTGAACAGGGTCGGACGGGTGACGTAGAGCGACCCTTTCTGCGCCAACAGGCCGAGATTGAGCGGCTCGACCGGGCCCGAGGACGCGCCGAACAATGCAGCCACGCCGAGCGGCGCGAGACAGTCCAGCGACCTCAGGAACGTGTCCTTGCCGACGGAATCATAGACCACCGGCACCTTTCTGCCGCCGGTAATCTCGTCGACGCGTTTCACGAAATCCTCGCGGCTGTAGACGATGACATGATCGCAGCCATGCGCTTTCGCGAGCTTCGCCTTCTCGTCGTTGCTGACGGTGCCGATCACGGTGGCGCCGAGATGCTTGGTCCACTGGCTCAAGATCAGGCCGACGCCGCCGGCGGCCGCATGAAGCAGGATGGTGTCGCCGGCCTTCACGCGATAGGTCTGCCGGATCAGATATTGCGTGGTGAGCCCCTTCAGCATCATCGCAGCCGCGGTCTTGTCGTCGACACCGTCAGGCAGCTTCAACAGCCGGTCGGCGGGAATCAGCCTCGCCTCGGAATATGCGCCGAGCGGCGAAGCGCCATAGGCGACGCGATCACCCGGCTTCACATCGGTGACGCCCGGACCAACTTCTTCGACCACACCGGCGGCCTCGCTGCCAAGACCGCTCGGCAATTGTGCGGGATACACCCCGGAACGATTATAGATGTCGACGAAGTTGAGACCGACGGCGGTGTGACGGATACGTGCCTCGCCCGGTCCCGGTTTGCCGACGCTGACCTCCTCCCAAACCAGGACTTCCGGACCGCCGGTCTTGTGAAAACGGATCGCATGCGTCATGGGCTTGCTCCCTTTTTTGTTGGAATGTGCGTCGAAGAATCCGACTGGGCCGTGAAATAGGCATCTCGTCCGCCCGCTACAGTACGCAGGCGTAACAAGAATGTCACAACGAGCGACAAACCCTCTCCGTTCCGCCTCTGTTCGAAAGAGTTGATGACGGAGCTGGCGACACCGGCAGTAGCCTTTGCGCGGGGTTTGGTGGTCGCCTGCGAAGGAGAGCCGAGATGCCAGCTTATGTACAGCATCATCAGGATATCGAAATCGCGCCTGTGATTTGCCCGACATGCATGGGGTTCCTGCCAATGTACGTGCGGGAGGTTGAGCCGCATTGGAGCCTTGCCAAGATCGACTTCGTTTACGAATGCGCCGATTGCGGCGCCGAGGTCAGGCAGACTATCCGCAAGGGCGAGCTGCTGCGGCACTAACCGCACGATCGCTCATCACCAAGTATTTGCGCTGAACGGAAAAACTGGCAGTCGGCGCGGGTCAGGCCCGTCCCAAACGAGGCTTGTTCTTTGCCGGGAACGCAGGCAGAACAAGCCTCAAGCAAGACCTTTGGGAGCGCCTTTCGTGGCTGAACAGAAGGCCTCGACCGCGATCGAGGCAGTGGAGAGCGGCCTCGCTGCGCAAGGCTATATCGCGAGCCGCCAGATCGCGACCGCCGTCTATTTGTCGCAGCAGATCGAGAAGCCGATCCTGGTCGAGGGCCCCGCGGGCGTCGGCAAGACCGAGCTCGCCAAGGCGATTGCCGCCTGGCGCGGCATGAAGATGATCCGCCTGCAATGTTATGAAGGCCTCGACGAGGCCAAGGCGCTCTACGAGTGGAAATACGCCAAGCAGCTGCTCTACACCCAGATCCTCAAGGACAAGCTCGGCGAGGTCCTCGGCGGCGCGCAGACGCTGCACGCCGCGCTCGACCAGCTCCACGATTTCGGCGACGTGTTCTTCTCCAAGGAATTCGTCGAGCCGCGTCCCCTGCTCCAGGCGCTGGAGCAGCCGGGCGGCTGCGTGCTTCTGATCGACGAAATCGACAAGTCGGACGCCGAGTTCGAATCGCTGCTGCTGGAGATCCTCTCGGACTTCCAGGTCACGATTCCGGAGCTCGGCACAGTTTCCGCGATTACGCCGCCGACGGTGATCCTCACCTCGAACAGCGAGCGCGATCTTGGCGACGCCTTGAAGCGGCGCTGCCTGCATCTGCATATCGGCTTCCCCGAGCAGCGGCTGGAGGAGCGCATCGTCGAGAGCCGCGTGCCCAACATCTCGCAGACGCTGCGCCGGCAGATGGTCGGCTTCATCCACGAGATCCGTTCGCTGGATTTGAAGAAGCTGCCCTCGGTCAGCGAGACCATCGATTGGGCGCGTGTGCTGGTGCTGTTGCAGGCCTCCGAGCTCGACACCGAGATCGTCAAGGACACGCTCAATGTGCTGCTGAAATACGAGGCTGACATCGAAGCCGCGTCGCCCCAGATCACGGGCTTCATTGCCAAGGCCGCGCGTTCCAACGTCTTCGGTTGACGCCGATGCGGGAGAACATCCATCGCTTCTTTCGGGCGGCACGCGGTGCTGGGGTCCATGTTTCGCCTGCCGAAAGCATCGATGCGATGCGCGCGGTCGCGGAGGTCGGCGTGTCCGACCGCGCCATCCTGCGCGATACCCTGCTTTTGACGCTCGCCAAATCGCAGGACGAAAAGCTCGCGCTGGCCGACTGCTTCGATCTGTTCTTCAGCCAGCCGGAACCGCGGCAGGATCAGCCTGAGGCCACGAGCGACGACGCTTCAGGGGATGCGGACCAATCGCCCGCGTCGGAGGCGGCCAGCGAAGCGGGCGGAAATCCGCAAGATCCACAACTCGGCCCGCTTGCCCAGATGCTGCTCGCGCAGGATCGCAATGCGATCGCGGCTGCCATCGCCACTGCCGCCGGCGCAGCCTCGCTGTCCGACATCCGCTATTCCACCCAGCGCGGCATTTTCTCCAGCCGCATCCTCGATGCCATGGGCCTCCAGCGCCTGCGCGACGATCTCGACGAACTGGCAGCGACCAACCCGTCGCTGGCCGAGCGTCTGCGCGACGCGCTCGATGCTCTGCGTGAAGCGGTGCGCGACACCGTCTCGCAGGGGCTTGCGCTCTATGCCCGCGAAGAGGCCGAGAACCTTCGCAACGAAATCCTGCGCAACGCGCCGCTCGCGCGCGTCGAGCGGCGTCAGGTTGCGGAGATGCGCGCGCTGATCCGCCAGATCGCGCGGCGCCTGCGCGAGCGCTATTCGAAGCCGCGCAAGCGCCAGCGCCGCGGCCATCTCGACGTTCGCCGCACGCTGCGCCGCAACGCCGCCTGGGGCGGCATACCCTTCCTCACCGCGTGGAAGCGCAAGCACCGCGACCGGCCCAGGATCGTTGCCATCTGCGATGTCTCGGGCTCGGTTGCGCAGGTGTCCGACTTCTTCCTGCTCTTGATCCACTCGCTGCATGAAGTGGTCGACGACGTCCACTCCTTCGCCTTCTCCTCGCATCTGATCGAGGTCAGCGACATTCTGGAATCGAAATCGCCGGAAGAGGCGATGGCCGAGATCATGTCCAAGGTCGGCTTCGGCTCGTCCGATTACGGTTCGTCATTGGTCGATTTCGAGAAGGACTTCATGAGCACGCTGACACCGCAAACCACGGTGATCGTGCTCGGCGATGCCCGCAGCAACAATCTCGATCCGCGCGCGGACATTCTGCGCCGGATCTCCGAACGCTCGAAGCGTCTGGTCTGGCTCAATCCCGAGGGACGGCTCGCCTGGGGCTTCGGCGATTCCGAGATGCCGCGCTACGCGACGTTTTGCAGCGTGGTGCGCCAATGCGCCACCGCGCAACAGCTCGAGCGCGCGGTGTCTGATATCGTGGCGACTTATCAATAAGCGGCGATCGGCTCGCCGCTGGCGTCAGGCGGCATTCTGCTCGACATTCGCGAGATTGCACTCGCGGAAGTGATGCGCGATTTCGTCGAGCGCGCGCTGCTCCCACGCCTCGGCCTGCGCAAGCCAGAACACCCGGCGGCTGGTATCCAACGCGGCGCGCTCACGGCAAAGGAATTCCTGACTGCGAATTTCGACCAGCCTGTTCATGCACTCACACTCCTGTCGTGTGAAGCCAATCCCCTGCGAATCAGCGTAACAGAGTCTGAAACTCTTCGCCTCACCTTTTCCATGCATGTTGCGACGCAGAATGGGACAGCGGCGCTTCCCGTGCGCTGCGAGTAGCCGCGGTCGCGCGATCAAGCGAAAATCATCAATTCGTGATCCGTGATCGGAACGAAATTCCTGCCTGAGTGATCTTAACTGTTGTGACGCAACGATTTGCGGCAATTTGTGAAGAGACATTCCAAACCGTTCAACGAATTCCCGACTCATTGTCGTCGCATGGTTTTCACGCAGCGCCGCTAACAGGGGCGCGCGAGCAGAATTATGGTTTGAAGCAACATGAGCAGCGACGTTGAGTTCGATCTTGCGCCGGACCAGTGGGAAGCCCTGCGGGGGCTTCGAAACGTGTCGAACGGTCGCCTCTCGAAGGCTTATCTCCTCGACAGCCTGATCAAGCTCGGCCTCGTCGTCGTCGATGACGGCGTCCCCGCAATGACGCCCACCGGACGCAAGGTGCTGGTGCGCGGATCGTGCCGCCTGCTGGATCTGGTGGCCTAGGTTTTTCGCGACATTCGGATGTCTCAAAAGATCTGTGCGGTCACGACCGCATAGGCGACGAACACCACGCCGAGACCCCAGACTATGGCAGGAATCTGCGATCGCCGGCCCATCGCGATTTCCAGTAAAATATAAGTCAGCGTCCCCAGCGCCATTCCGTTGATGAGATTGTTGGTCAGCACGGTGACCAGCAGCGTGAGCACAATGGGCACGGCGTTGACGAGATCGGTCATGTCGATGCGGGCGAGGCCCTGCATCATCAGCACGCCGACGAGCACCAGCGCGGGTGCGGTTGCTTGCGGCGGGATGATGACGAAGACCGGCCAGAAGAACAAGGCGAGACAGAAGAACCCCGCGACGGTCAGCGAGGTCAGGCCGGTGCGTCCCCCGGCCTGAACCCCGGTGATCGACTCGATATAAGCCGTCACCACCGATGTTCCGAGCAGCGGGCCGACGATGGACGCCGTCGCATCGGTGGCGAAGGCGGCGGTGGCATTCGGGATCGAGCCATCCGGGCGGCGCAGGTTAGCAGCGCCGGTCACTCCGATCAGCGTTCCCAGCGTCGAGAAGAATTCGGCGCACAGGAAGTAGAACAGCAGCGGCAGGACCACGACGAAGTGACTGAAGAGATAACCGACATCGAGCGCCATGAAGGTGCTGGTCGGCCAGCGCGGCCATGAAAGGATCGCCGACGGCACCGATGTCACCATCTTGCCGTTTGCGCCGGGAACGAAGAAGCCGATCAGGGTCAGCGCGGCGATCGACAGGATGAGCCCGCCGGGAACACGCCGCGCGACCAGCACCGGCGTGAGCAGCAGGCCCGCGAGCGTCAGCAGCACCGGCGGACTGCGTAGCGATCCCATGGCGATATAGGTCGAGGGGTTCTGCACCACGAAGCCCGCGCCGCGCAGCGCAATGAACACGATCAAGGTGCCGACGGCGGCCTGGATGCCGATCTTCAATGCTTCCGGAACGTCGCGTGCGACGCGCTCGCGCAGCTTCGACAGGCTGAGGATCAGGAACAGCACGCCGGTAAAAGCGACCATCGCGAGCGCGCCTTGCCAGGGCATGCCCATCTGCTTGACGATCACGTAGGTGAAGATGACGTTCGAGCCCATCGCCGGCGCAACGGCGAGCGGCAGGTTGGCCCACGCCCCCATCATGACCGAACCGAAGATCGCCGCGAGTGCCGTCGCGCTGACGAGATCGGCGCGGTCCATTCCGGCATTGGACATGATCGCCGGATTCACTGCGATGATATAGGCCATCGCTGCGAACGTCGTCGCGCCGGCCATCACCTCGCGACCGACGGTAGTGCCGCGCTCGGAGAGGCCGAAGAGGCGGTCGATCGGACCTTGCGGGCCAATCGGCCCGACGGATTTTGGCGCGGCGTCCGTGGAAGCCGTTTGTGGCAGCGTCATCTCGTCCATCGCCGTTTCCCCCATCCTTGCGCTCACCAGACCACCGGGTGCGCTTCGCCCGTCTGCACGTTGATGAATCCGAGCGGCGCCTGCTCGCAGGGCGCGACCAGCACCCAGCTCCAGGGCGCGCAGGTGAGCGTCGCGAACATCAGGCGCTCCGGAAATCCGGGATACCAGCGGGGCCGGAAGGTTGGCTCGTACATCCAGTCCACCTTGCGGCCCTCCGCGTAGAGCGCCTGCATCTCGGCATCGAGAGCCTGGGCCGAGCGGCAGCTCATCAATCCGCCGACCTCGAACCGCACGGTGGCGGCGAGCTCGCCTTCGCGCACCAGGGCCCATCCGCCTTGACGTTCGACCAGCGCATTCACGGCCTTGGCCATCGCGGCATCGGAGGAGCCAACTACCCAGATGTTGTGCTTGTCGTGCGCGACCGAGCAGGCGAGCGCGGTGTCCGGCGTGCGCGGTCCGCAGCCGCGCCAGAACATTTTTGCAACCCGACCCTCGCCGGAGAAGCGATCGACGATCGCAAACTTGGTGATCGCCTCGCTCTCATCGCGCTGCACGGCGCCGTCGCGCACCGGCAGTTCGACTGTGTAGAACTCCGGATGCCAATGGAACGGGCGGATCACGGCGGCCTTCATCGTGGTGCGGCCGGGCTCGGCCGGCAACTCGAAGTCCTTCGGCTGGATTGCGCGCTTGACGTTCACCGTCCTGGTCGCCCAATCGGGCCAGGAGATTTCGGGGACCTGGCCCAAATAGCGTTTGCCTTCGGACACCTGGGCGCCGTCCGCCCAGACCTCGGCGATGGTCAGTTTGGCGACGTCCGAGAGCAACACGACATCACCGAAACGCCCGGGGGCGAGACTGCCGACCAACGGCGTGATGCGCATGTGCCGCGCAGGATTGATGGTCAGACATTGGATCGCGACTTCCGGCGCGAGGCCGGCTTCGATCGCGACGCGCGCATTGTGATCGCTGGCGCCGAGCTCGAGCGTATGGCTGGCGCTGCGGTCGTCGGTGGTGAAAGCGATCTGCGACCAGTCCTGCAAGCCCTTGGCAAGCAGCCAGGCGACGATCTCGGGCATGGCGTAGACGCGCAATTCGATGAAGAGACCGCGGGTGAGCTTGTCCCAGGTCTCCTCCGGCGTCTGCACTTCATGGTCGGAGGCGAGCCCGGCCGCCGCGAAGGCGTTGATCGATGGCAGATCCCGGAGACCGGAGGCATGTCCTTCGACGACGCCGCGGGCCGCGAAGGTGGCCTCGATCATGCCCCATAGCCGCTTGTAGGACGGATTGTCCGGATTCCAGACCGCCGGCCAGTCCATGACTTCGTCAAGCCCGGTGACCATCAGGCTCTCGCTCATGAACCTTGCCTGCTCTTCGCGGCCATACCAGCCGCCGCCCCACTCATAAGCGGTGGGCGGCACCGCCGAGCCGGGTTGCGGAAAAATTTTCAGCGGCGATCCGCGCCGGCGTGCCTCGAACCAGAACTCGAGATTGCGTGCGCCGTTGACATTGGAGAATTCGTGGCTCGCCTCGCACGTCCAGGTGTTGCCATGCGGCAGCACCAGCGCGGCCTCCCATTCCGGCGTCAGATGCGAGCTTTCGATATGCTTGTGCACTTCACCGAAGCCGGGAACGGCGGCAAGATCCGGCCGATGCACGCGCTCGCGGACTTCGCCGGGATAGCTTCCTGCCGGCCCGACCCATGCGATCCGCCGGCCCTTGAACACAATCTCCTGATCCTCGCTCCAGGTGCGGCTGTGCACGTCGAGCAACTTGCCGACCCGCAAGGAGCGATCGGCCGGGCGGCGGCCGAGCGCGGTCAGCACCAGATCCTGGCGGATAAGTACCTCGTCGGGCGCGTTGATCAGAAGATCGTCGGGCATCGCGTTCATGGCCTTGCCTCACATGACTCCGGTCGTCTCGCGGGCCGGGGTTCGCTTTCGCTGCGATTTGCCGGTCTTGCCGCTGGCCCCGGCAGCAGCGGCATCGCGCCGGCGAACGTCCTTCAAAAGGGTCGTGATCGCCCACTCGATCGCGTCGGCGACCTCGGCACTCGACATGCCAAAGTCCTCGCGCATCGCATTCCAGGCCAGCACGTTGTTGAGATAGGACGCGAGCGCCTCCGCCTGGCGGACCTCCTTCGCGGGCAGATGCTGCACCAGCGGCGCCATCGCCTTGTGATGCTGGTCGATCAGGTTCCGCCGGAAGCCGGCGCGCACGCGGCGGCCGGCCCGCGTCATCGCAATGGCGCGCGCCAAATGCGGATGGCGATCGAACCGCTTGCACAGCTTGCGGAAGATCTCCGGCAACTCGTCGGGCGAGGTGAACGGAATATAGCTGAAGACGTTTTTTTCGATCCATTCGCCGGCCGCCGCAAACAGCTCCGCGCGGGTCTTGAAGTGCCGATAGATGGTTCGCTCAGCCACCTTCGCGCGTTTGGCCACCGCGGCCATGGAGATGTCGTCGGCCTGCTCGTCCTCCAGCGTCTCGACAAAAGCGGCAACGATGCGCTGCCGCGTCATCGCGGCATATTCGTCACGAAGGCTGGCGGTATGTCGCTTTGCTGTACTCATGTCATAAGTCTGACACCGCACGATTTCGGTGGTCAAGCCGAGACTTGAGGCACGCGCCGCTGCAACAATGGGCGTCAGCATGCGTCGGTGACAACCCACGGTGCGCGCAAGCACGGCCGCTTTCGCCCGCGAGCCTGAAAAATGGACTTTTGCGCGCCGCCAAAATCGGATTTGCTCTTCCAATGGCGCGCAACGACGCCGCGCGGACGACAAGGGAGCAAATCATGAACGGACTTGGCGGGTTGAACAAATCGCCTGCGGGCGTGGTCATTGGCCTCGTTCAGCTGCAACTGCCGAGCGTCGTGACCCCAGCGGATCTGGCGAACCAGACGGAGCGCATCGTCTGGATGGTCGGCAAGGCGCGCCGCAATCTGTCCACGATGGATCTGGTGGTCTTCCCCGAATATTCGCTGCACGGCCTCTCGATGGACATCAATCCCGAGATCATGTGCCGGCTCGACGGGCCCGAGGTCGCCGCCTTCAAGAAAGCCTGCATCGACAACAAGATCTGGGGTTGCTTCTCCATCATGGAGTTCAACCCGCACGGCAATCCCTACAATTCCGGCCTGATCATCGACGACCACGGCGACATCAAGCTCTACTACCGCAAGCTCCATCCCTGGATACCGGTCGAGCCCTGGGAGCCGGGCGACATCGGCATCCCCGTGATCTCGGGCCCGAACGGTGCGAAGATCGCGCTGATCATCTGCCACGACGGCATGTTCCCGGAGATGGCGCGGGAATGTGCTTACAAGGGCGCCGAGATCATGATCCGTACCGCCGGCTACACCGCACCGATCCGCGAGTCCTGGCGCTTCACCAACCAGGCCAATTCGTTCCAGAACCTGATGGTGACCGCGAATGTCTGCATGTGCGGCTCTGACGGCTCGTTCGATTCCATGGGCGAAGGCATGATCGTCAATTTCGACGGCAGCGTGCTCGCGCACGGCACCACCGGCCGCGCCGACGAGATCATCACCGCCGAAGTGCGTCCCGATCTCGTGCGCGAGGCTCGCATCAATTGGGGCGTCGAGAACAACATCTACCAGATCTGGCACCGCGGTTATGTCGCCGTCAAAGGCGGCGCGATGGACTGCCCCTACACCTTTATGCAGGACATGGTGGCCGGCACCTTTCGCCTGCCGTGGGAAGACCAGGTCAAGGTCACCGACGGCACGTCCTGCGGTTTCCCGGCCCCGACGCGGATTTTCGGCAGGACGGCAAAAGCGGCCGAATAGACCGTTTTCGACGAAGAACGCGGGTAGTGTCTCAGTTTGAATTTTCAGCGTCTTCGACAGTGATGTCGTCCGGATCGCAACGGGCGCGAGTTAGGGCTTTTGATTTTCTCAAATGCTCGTGCTCATCCCAAGCGTTACCTGCGCGCTTACAAGTCCTTGGCTCTTTGCGCGGGCCGCTCCCATGGCCACACTTGCAGCCCAATAAGTTCCGCCTTCCATCCCAGAAGGCGAAGATCGCCGTCGTGTCCGGCACGTCGGCAGTCGAGGCCAGACCGGACATCGGGAAGACGCGAGCAAATCGACGCGAATGACCCATTACGGACCATCACAACATGAGTGGCTTCCCCAACCGAGTCAGCGAAGGTCGGAAATTCTAAAAATTTTGTGTCAAAGGAGGCCGATGGTGTCGGAAACGCGCGTGCCCATTCGTCTTGAGTCAGTTCACAATTAAAGGGAGGCCCGGATGGGCAAGGTACGCGTAGCCGGCTTCGGAGTGTCCATCGACGGCTTCGGGGCCGGTCCGGATCAGGGCCTGGAACATCCGCTCGGCAAACGGGGCCAGGAGTTGATGAACTGGTTCTTCCCGACCCTGGCCTTTCGATCGATGATCGGGAAAGACGGGGGCACCGACGACCGCTTTGCCGAAGCCGCAATGAAAGGCTTCGGCGCCTTCATCCTCGGACGCAATATGTTCGGGCCGGCCGGCGACGATTGGGGCGGCCCCGATTGGAAGGGCTGGTGGGGCGACAATCCGCCGTACCACGCGCCGACCTTCATCCTCACTCACCATGCCCGGGCGTCAATCGTGATGGAGGGCGGGACGACCTTCCATTTCGTCACCGACGGGATCGAGGCGGCGCTTGCCGAGGCAAAGGCCGCCGCGGGCGACCTGGACGTAAAGATCGGCGGGGGCGTTGCGACTGTCCGCCAGTATCTACTCGCAGGAGCAATCGACGAGATGCACTTGGCGCTGTCGCCCGTCGTTCTGGGCCGCGGTGAATCCCTGTTCACAGGCGTCGACCTGCCGGGCCTTGGCTATCGGGTGACGGAGGTGGTCCCAACCGAGCTGGCGACGCACCTCGTGCTGACGCGCTAACTCTTAATCGCAGACCAGACTAGACAAAATCAGGCTTCCCAAAGCGGCCTGCCGACTTGGCTCCCGAGGTTTGCGGCTTGGGTAGCGTAACTGCCACGCTGGCCTGTTCACAGGCCAGGATTTCCTCGCCGTTAAAGTAACCCCGATCCGCAACGACGTCCAAAGTATCGCTGTGCAACGCGGCTTTCGCCACCTGCGCCATCCCGCTAGTTGCGATTTATCGGTGCCGATGTTGGTAACGTCGTGCGCGACAATCAGATGGTCGTGGTGTCGACCGCACTTTGTACGTTGTAGGCGACCATGCCGGAGCCGCGCCCACTAGTTGCCATCGAGCGACAATCGGGACCGGTCAGCGATATCTGCTTGTCCGGTGAGGCGAGCAATCTCTTTTCAATCGCGGCCAGCCGCTTCACTTCTTCTTCAAGCTTCATCAGCTTTTCCCGAAGCCGTGTCTTGGTCAGAAGCACCGTTTCCGAAGGCTCTTCGCCTGCTGCAGTCTGGCGGTCGGCGCTATCGAGTTGGCTCATGTAGCGTGCCACGCCCTCTTCGATCTGCTTTTGGCGGCGCTGGATCTTGCCTTGCGTGAAGTTGTTGTCGCGACTGTTGACGGCCTTGAACTTGCTGCCGTCAATGGCAACGCTGGCCTTCGCTAGCAGGCCCATCTTGCGGCACAACTCGACGAATTGCGCGCAAACTTTCTTGATCGCGAGACCGTTGTCCTTGCGGAAGTCGGCGATGGTTTTGTGATCCGGCGCGAGCCGTCCCGTCAGCCACATCACTTCAAGATTGCGGCCAGCCTCGCGCTCCAACCGTCGGCTCGATTGGACCCGGTTGAGATAACCGTAAATGTAGAGCTTGAGCATCGGCGAAGGATGATACGCTGGCCGGCCGGTCGCTGCAGGATCGACGCCATCGAACCCGAGGTCATGGAGTTCCAACGCATCGACGAACACATCGACCGCACGAACAGGATTGTTATCGCCGACCCAATCATCAAGGCATTCCGGCAGCAACGTCGTCTACCGGCGATCCACCCCTTGAACGAAACCCCGCATCAATTCCCTCCGCGATTCAGCAAGAGAATCATAGCATCGGCGGAGTTTTTACACAGCCTGGACCCAAAGCAGACATCGAGAATATGGCCAACAACGACAATCATTCGTCGGCGTCTTCACCGGTATCGATCAGTGTCCGTGCTGATCTGCCGTGTCGCTGACGTGGCGGTCTCTATGCGCCGGCACTGACGGTCGGGGTCATCAGGCCGAGCTGTTGCCTCGCTAAGGCTCCTCTTGCACAACAGAGTTAGCCATTTGTTTGTATGCTCCCTGCCGTCTCAATGCTTTCCTTAGGTCAAAGTAATTGCAGAAATATCGATACCAACGAGGACAGTTTCAGTATTTAGAGTCCCGTCCGGGTTTCTCCTGAAGTTGCGCCGTTTTGTCGGCACCATAATCCCTTGAATGTTCTTGTACTCGGACATGTAGTGCGCGGCTATCCCAGCCAAAATCCTTCCAGGGTCACCTGATTGAAAATGATATTCAGAGGACTCATGGCAGCGGGCTTTCCGCTGACGCCGCCATAGGCCACCATCTTGGCGTTCGACGTGAGGCAAGACGCAACCGAGTGCGAGGAGTCGCCACCCACGCCGTCAATGCCCAGCTTGATTTTAGCCTTGCCGGTCGCCGCTGCGACTTGCTTCACAACGTCGGGTCCATCGACAAGGACGACGTCAGCTCCGGCTGACGTCAGCTCATCCACGAGTTCGGGTCTGCGCACGAGGCTTACCGAGCGCAGTCCGAACTCCTTTGCAAACGCTATAACGCTGCGTCCCACTCCGGAATTGCCGGCGTTCTGGATGACCCAGTCGTCCTTGCCAAGTTCCACATACTCGGTTAGGAGCAATGCCGCTGTCAGCGGATTGATCCGAAGCATTGACATCTGTTGGGGATCGGCTTGCTCAGACAAGGCGATGAGATCGGCGGCCGCGACCGTTATGGCCTGCCTCCACACGGGAAGTCCGATCGGAATGGCGACACGATCGCCAGTCTTTACATTTTTAACCGAGGCTCCTACGGCGATAACGCGGCCAATAGCTTCGTTCCCGAGGGGCGCCGGCGGCTGTGGCCTGATCCCATACCTGCCACGGATCATCAGAAGTTCAGCGGGACCGATCGCTGAGTATTCGACTGCGACCGTGACTTCATTTGCTGCCGGCGGTGGGAGTGGATCGCTTTCGACAACTTCAACCACCTCGGTGGGATTGCCAAACTTAGACATTTGCAAGAACTTCATTGTCCCTCCGCGAGAGCCGTATGGCTCATTCCGCCAATTAATCTTATGGGTTCGCTGACCGCTCGAACCAAACCGTGCTAAGTTCGTATAACGAACTGTGATCAACGTCAACCTGTGTATGAAAAATGAACTCAAAAAAAGCGCATTCGCCCGAGCTGGATCTTCGCTTGATCTTGGAACAAAAGAACAACTGCTCCATCAAGCGAACGCTCGACATTGTTGGTGAAACCTGGACCTTGTTGATCTTGCGCGAGGCCTCATGGGGCGTTCGCCGATTCCAGGACTTTCAAACGTTTCTGGGCATACCAAGAGCGGTGCTGTCTGAGCGCCTAGAAAAACTTGTTGAGTACGGAATTTTTAAAAAAACACCTTACAAGGAGCCGGGAGCGCGAACGCGCTATCAATACGAACCCACCAAAGCCGGGATCAGGCTGCTCCCTGTGCTGATGGCATTGAGCCAATGGGGAGATGAGCATCTCGGCAAAGGATCTTCCCGCATGATCGACAAAGCGACTCGGGAAGAAGTGTTTCTGAAGGTCGTCAGTAAGAACGGCGACTATGTTCCAGTGGAGCGGGTGCGACCAATAGTGCGGAGGTAATCACACGTGTGTGGTCAATAATGTTGATCGACTTGCTGAAAGTAGAAAGACGTTCTTGAGCGATTGAGCAGTCGGGTCCCATCGTACGATTTGCCGAAGCTTCAGCAGTGCCTGTTGCGCTATGGCGACCTTCGAAAAGCGGTTCTTCTCTGAAACAACGAGATGGTAACAGCGCGGTTAGGTGTGCTCCGACCGGTTTTCTGCTATGAATATTGTCCTGGATATTTTCCACGGCAGCGGGAGTGTCATTCGGCCTGCAATACTTGAGCGCCGATTGACACTGGTGTCGCTTAACGTGCTTCCGCAGGTGATCGTCACGACGCCCGAGCGCTGCCTCGTGTTGCTGTCGATGCAGCCAGAGGTGCTTGCGGAACTCGGCCTCATCGCATTTTACGAATGCTATCTGCTCCATGCGCGCAAGGACGACAGTTGCCGGCGCGGACTACTGGAGGGCCCTCGCGTCCTCAAGGGCCTGAGGTGTACTTGCTACGCAAAGCCGGAGATCGCAGCCTTCTTGACGCCTGTGAGACGCAGATCGTCGCCCAGGACATCCAGCAGAGTGGCTGTCGGCGGCGCATCAGCGATGCGAGCCAGCACCTCAGCGAGACAAGCCGCTTTCACGCCGCTATTCGGATAAAAGCGGACGGGCGTTTGCCCAAGTGCGCCGGCGCGCCGGTTTACCCGCCTCACCTATGCGTTCGGCAAGAAGTTTGAGAACCACTGCCACGCGCTGGCGCTCTATTTGTGCTCTACAACTTCTGCCGCGTCCACAAGACGCTTGGCGCTACCCCGGCAATAGCTGCTGGCTTGATCGACCGCGTGATGAACGTGACGGACGTGGTCGCGCTCATCGTTGCCGCCAACCCGGTCCCGGCCGTTCGCGGTTCTTACAAGAAGCGCGAAGCGGACGAGATCTCAAACTGAGACACTACCCCAATACGCCATTTCCGACGAAAACCGCGGCATTCTGGCATGGTTGTTGCTAGTTTTGGCGACCAAGACGTCGTTGAAACGGGGGAGTTACCATGTCGACCATTGCCGCGGCCCCGGCCGCCGAGCCCAAGCCGCTCTACACTTCGCTGTTCGTCCAGGTTCTGGCAGCGCTGATCCTGGGCATCATCCTCGGCGTGGCCGCCCCGGACTTTGCCGTCAGCCTCAAGATCCTCAGCGATGCCTTCCTGAAGCTGATTTCGATGATCGTGGCACCGATCGTGTTCTGCGTGGTCGTGCACGGCATTGCCGGCGCCGGTGATCTCAAGAAGGTCGGCCGCGTCGGCGTCAAGGCGTTGCTCTATTTCGAGGTGATGACCACGGTGGCGCTCGTGGTCGGGCTGATCCTGGCCTACATCTTCGGCCCCGGCCATGGGATGAACATCGATCCCTCGACGCTGGATGCCAAAGCGCTCAACACCTATGCCGACAACGCCCACAAGCTCCAGGGTGCCGGCGTCGGCTCCTTCCTGCTCAACGTGATCCCGAGCACCTCCTTCGATGCGTTGTCGCGCAACGACGTGCTCCAGGTTCTGTTCTTTGCGGTGCTGTTCGGCGTCGGCCTGGCGCTGGTCGGCGGCGAGAAGGGCAAGCTCGTCACCTCGATGATCGACGCGGCCTCCACCGTGCTGTTCCGCGTCATGGGGCTGATCGTCCGCGTTGCTCCACTCGGCGTGCTCGGCGCGGTCGCATACACCGTCGGCAAATACGGTGTCGGCTCGCTGAAGCAGCTCGTCTCGCTGGTGATGCTGTTCTATGTCTCGGTCGGCATCTTCGTGCTCGGCGTGCTCGGCACCGTGATGGCGCTGGCCGGACTCAACATCCTCAAATTTCTCGCCTACCTGCGCGAAGAACTCACCATCGTGCTCGCGACGGCGTCCTCCGACGCCGTGCTGCCCCAGATCATGAAGAAGCTGGAGCGCATGGGCGTGAAGGATTCCGTCGTCGGCCTGGTGATTCCGACCGGCTATTCCTTCAATCTCGACGCCTTCTCGATCTACCTGACGCTCGCCGTCGTGTTCATCGCGCAAGCGACCAACACGCCGCTGTCGTTCGGCGATCTCCTGCTGGTGCTCGGCGTCTCCCTGATCACGTCGAAGGGCGCGCACGGCGTGCCGGGCTCGGCCATCGTGATCCTGGCCGCGACGCTGAACGCGGTGCCGAGCATTCCGGCGATCGGCCTGGTGCTGGTGCTGTCGGTCGACTGGTTCATCGGCATGGCGCGCGCGCTCGGCAACCTCATCGGCAATTGCGTGGCGACGGTGGTGGTCGCCGCCTGGGAAGGCGACCTCGACCGCGCCAAGGCGGCCAAGGTGCTCGAAGGCGGCGAGCTGGTGGACGTCACGGCGGGGTAGCGGCCGCAGGTCAATCATTCCAACGGAGCAAGGGCGTTCCAAACGCCCGGCTCCAGACGGACAGGAAACGCGGAAACCAGGAGTGAGCCACGGCGCCCTTGTAGGCCCAGGTGCGATATTTCAAGCCTGATTCCGAGATCAACTCTTGATATCCGCCATGGACCTCGGTCGCAGTCCGGATGTCCTTCAATATGCCCTGGGCATAGCGGCGATAGGTATCGCTCCCTGAGAATTCATCGTGATCCAGCATGCGATCGGCAAATTCGACGTTGAACGTCGGCCAGGAGGAGCGTCCCTGATAGGCGGGCGCCGCAATCTTGTGGATCATCTTGTTGCGCGGATTATTCGCGGACACCAGGAAGTGCGATGTCCCAGGTATGCGAAACCTCGGTTCGGCGATGATCAGATCCGTCGTCGCCGCGAACAGCGCGCGCTCGCTCGGATCGTTCATGTCCCAGAAGCCGCGATGGACGCTGACGAAATCGAGCGCGACCAGGGATGCCGGCGTGCCCGCCGGGCTATCCAGCGAATGCCTGATATAGCCATCCTTGCCGAACAGGCGGAGCAGGTCCTGCTTGTATCGCGCGAGGTCGCGCCCGAGCAATCGCTTCAGCCGGTTCTCGTAGACCACCCCGAGCTGCACACCCCACGCGAAGGTCGTGTAGACGCAGGCATTGGTGACAAACCGCCGGCGCTCGGCGCGGGTGTCCGTTGCCGCAGAGCGAGGGCCGCGGGCGTCGCAGAGCAAATATCTGGCGCCGTCAGCTTCGAACGGCTCGAGCTCGCTTGCGAGTTTCAGGATTGCGCGCTCCAGATCGCCGCCGTATTCGGCCAGCAACAGACGGCCGGCATGCGCGCACTGCGACATCGCCAGATAAGACGATGCCCGCTCTTCGGCAGAGAGCATCTGCCGGAGACCGGCAAGAACGCCCAGCAGCGTGTCCGAGGGGCGCGAGAAATAGTTCACGCCGAGATAACGGCCGCGTCCCGCCGGGACGATGGTCGTCGTGACGACATTGGCGCGAACCGCCGCCAGCAACAGACGGACGCTCTTTTCGAGCAGCCGCGCCCTCCGGATCGCGTCCTGAGCATCGATGATGGTCTCCGGATCGAGAACGTCCGGATAGAACCAGGCGAAGTCGCGCGGGTAGTAGGCCGATGCGTGCGGCGCCCCCGTGACGAGAAAGGACTCGGTCACCGAAAACGCACTGTCGATCGAGTGCCGGTAAAGGTCCGAGATCGCCGATGACACATCAGGCGGCTTTCTCAGGAATCGGTCGCCGAGAAAATTGACCGCCTGAAGGGCGTTGGCGACGAACGTCGCCGCCTTTCCCTGGTAAAACCGGTTTCCGCGATCGGATGGAAAGGAAAGGTCGCTGTTCATCTGAATCATTCGTGTCGGCAGGCCGGTATGTTGCGGGCCGCTTAGCCTTCCCGCGGCTGGAAATTCTCGACGACCCGCAGCAGGACCCGTGCGCCGGCATCGGCATCGCCAAGCTCGACATGCTCGTCCGGATGATGGCTGATCCCGCCGCGGCAGCGGACGAAGATCATGCCGACATCGGCGATGTCGATCATCGCCATACCGTCATGCCCTGCCCCGCTCGGCAGCTCGAATGCGGAAAACCCTTCCGTAGCGATGGCCTGCGCGATCTGATCCTTCAGCCAGGTCGCGCAAGGCACGGTGCGGTTCTCATGGGTGACGTCGAGCTGAAGCGCCAACTGCCGGCGCTTTGCGATCGCCTCGATCTGCCTGACGACATCGGCGACCGCGCGCTTGCGATGCATGTCGGTCGGCGCGCGCATGTCGATGGTAAACGACACTTCGCCCGGAATGACGTTGGTCGCGCCTGGCTTGGCATGGATGTAGCCGACGGTGCCGACGAGCCCGCTCGCATCAGTCCGGCAGAACTGCTCGATCGCTCCAATGCATTCAGCCGCGCCGCTGAGCGCGTCGCGTCGCAGCGCCATCGGCACCGTGCCGGCATGGCCGGCCATGCCAGTCAGCCGTGCGGCAAGCCGGGTTGCGCCCGCAATCGCTGTGACGACCCCGACGGGCAGATTCTGTGCTTCCAGCACCGGCCCCTGCTCGATGTGCAATTCGAGGTAAGCCAGCAACTCGCGCCGCGCCCGCGCCGCCGCCCCGATATGATCGGGATCGAGGCCGAACTCGACGAGCGCAGCCCGCATCGACACACCCTCGTGGTCGCGCGTATTCAAAACGCTCTCATCAAAGGTGCCCGCCAGCGCGCGGCTGCCGAGCAGCGTCGAGGCGAAGCGCACGCCCTCCTCGTCGGCAAAGCCGACGATTTCGACGGCAAACGGCAGGCGCTTGCCGCGACGGTTGAGATCGGCGACGCAGGAGATCGCCGTGATCACTCCCAGCGGTCCGTCCCATTTGCCGGCATCGCGCACGGTATCGTAGTGCGAGCCGAGCATCAGGCAGGGCGCCCCCGGCCGCTCGCCTTCGTAGCGGCCGCACACGTTGCCGATCGCATCGAGATGCGCGCTCATGCCGGCCTCGCGCATCCAGCCGAGAGTGAGGTCGGCCGCCCTACGCAGCTCCTTGCTGAGATAGATGCGGGTGAGCTTGTCGGTCTCTTCCGAAATCGCGCCGAGCTCTTGGATGCGGCGAACGATCTCCTTGCCGAGTGATGCATCTTGAACGGCGCTAGCAGCACCCATTTCGGTCGAGCTTTCCATCCTGGCGACCGCGCGCGGCGATCGTGACGACAATCGATACAAGTTCGGTGCCAGCGAAAATCGCTCCGCCGGCGCCCGTCCCAATCAGAGCGTGGTTAGCATGATGCGGGGAGCCGGCCGATCGTCCAACTCTCCGTCATGCACACGTATGAGCTGGTTAAGACTGCTTAAGTGCCTTGCATACAATCATACATGACTGCCTAATATTTAATCTGCCGATTTCCTGGTCAGGTTTATGAAGCGCGCCATAACGCTGTTGTTTCAAATGCTTATTCCAAAATGATTACTTCGTGACCTCTGGCACGAAGCTTGCGACATCCTGTTCCAGGCTCCGCCAGACCGGCGCAGCCGCGAGATCATGGCGGTGCAGCCGCCAAGGGAGCGAGCAATGGATTTTGGCAGGATTTCACGACGGCATTTGTTGCAGGGCGGTGCGGCACTCACCCTGGGCGCCGCGGCCGGCGCCCACCGGGCGTTCGCAGCCGATACGACCATCGGCTTCATCTATGTCGGTTCGCGCGATGACTACGGCTACAACCAGGCCCACGCCCAGGGCGCCGCAGCGCTGAAGAAAATCCCCGGCCTCAAGGTCGTCGAGGAAGAAAAGGTGCCGGAGACCGACGCGGTCGAGAAGACCATCGAGTCCATGATTAACCTCGACGGCGCCAGCCTGCTCTTCCCGACTTCGTTCGGCTACTACAATCCGCACATGATCAAGATGGCCAGCAAGTTCCCGAAGCTGCGCTTCGAGCACTGCGGCGGCCTCTGGAGCGACAAGGACCCCAAGAACGCCGGCAGCTATTTCGGCTATATCGATGAAGCCCAGTACATCTCCGGCATCGTGGCCGGATACACCTCCAAGAGCGGCAAGCTGGGCTTCGTTGCTGCAAAGCCTATCCCGCAGGTGTTGCGCAACATCAATGCGTTCGCGCTTGGCGCCAAGCTCGCCAACCCGAAGGCGACAACCCAGGTAATTTTCACGGGTGACTGGTCGATGCCGGTCAAGGAAGCTGAAGCCACCAACAGCCTGATCGACCAGGGAGTCGATGTGCTCACCTGTCACGTCGACGGCCCGAAGACCATGGTCGAGAACGCGGCCCGCCGGGGCGCAATGGTGTGCGGCTATCACGTCAACCAGTCGCCGCTCGCGCCGAAGGCTTATCTCACCGGTGCGGAGTGGAACTGGGAAGCGCTCTACCCGAAATTCGTCAAGATGATCGCCGCGGGCGAAACCATCCCGAATTTCTATCGTGGCGGCCTCAAGGAAGAGATCGTGAAGACCTCGCCCTACGGCGAAGCGGTTTCTGCGGAAGCGCGCAAGCACGCCGACGACGTCAAGGCAAAATTCTTGTCCGCCGACGGCTACGCCATCTTCAAGGGCGGGTTGGTTGACAACAAGGGCAAGACGGTGATCGCGGCCGGCACCGATCGGGGCCAGAAAGATCCCGAGCTCGAGAAGATGGACTATCTGGTCGAAGGCGTGATCGGAGCGACTTCGTGACAACGGAAGCGGCGGATTCCACTGAAGCGATCGGGGCAATCGCCCCGGCCGCGGATCCTGGTTTCCTCCAGCGCCACGGCGCGACAATCGAATACATTCTGATCCCGGGCGCGGCGCTGGCCGGCGCGCTCGTGGTCTTCGGCATCTTCGTCGCGATCTTCGGCAAGAACCCGCTCGATCTTTATTTTTATATGTACTACGGCGCCTTCGGCACCTGGTTTTCCTGGCAGAACACCCTGACGCGCGCCGCCCCCCTGATCCTCACGGCGCTCTGCACGGCACTGCCCGCCCAGCTCGGCATGGTCATCATCGGCGGCGAAGGCGCTCTCCTGATCGGCGCGCTGTCGGCGACGAGCGCTGCACTCGCGCTTCAGGGCATGCCACCGTTCGTCGTTCAGATCGCCATGGTTTGCGCCGGCGTGATCGGCGGCGGGCTGTGGATCATGCTGGCAGGCGCGCTGCGGCAGTATCGCGGCGTCAACGAAACAATCTCGAGCCTGCTGCTCGTCTACATCGCGCTCGCGATCCTCAACCATCTCGTCGAAGGCATGATGCGGGATCCCGCGAGCCTCAACAAGCCGTCGACCCGCGAGATCGGCGCCGCCAACATGATCGGCTCCATCCCCGGCACCGACGTGCATTGGGGCCTCGTCTTCGGCCTGATCGCCGCAATCGCCGCCTACATCCTGATCTATCACACCGTGTTCGGCTTTGCCGCGCGTGTCGCCGGCGGCAATATCCGCGCTGCGAAGATCGTCGGCCTCGGCGTGAGCAAGCTCATTTTGACGATTTGCTTCCTCGCTGGCGGCGCCGCAGGCCTTGCCGGCATGGTCGAGGTTGCGGCCGTGCAGGGGCGCACCAACGCCAACCTCGCGGCCGGCTACGGCTTCACCGGCATTCTTGTCGCCTTCCTCGCGCGGCAGAATCCGCTCGCCATCATCCCCGTCGCGATCCTGCTCGGCGGCATTAGCGCTAGCGGCGGCCTTTTGCAACGCCGGCTGGGATTGCCCGATGCATCCGTGCTGGTGTTGCAAGGCATCATCTTCGTCTTTGTGCTGGCAAGCGACGCGCTCTACGGCCGCATCGGATTCCTGAAAGGTAAGTCCTGAGATGGCAGACGGATCGATCGGACTCTGGACCGTCCCGCTCGCCGTGCTCGGCGGCGCCATTCGCGTCTCGACCCCGTTCCTGTTCGTGAGCCTGGGGGAATGCATCACCGAGCGCTCCGGCCGCATCAATCTCGGCCTCGAAGGCACGCTGGTGATGGGCGCGATGAGCGCCTATGGCATCTCCTATCTCACCGGCTCACCATGGCTCGGGGTACTCGCCGCCGGCATCACCGGTGCGTTGCTCGGCGCGCTCCATGCCGGAATCTGCTCGCTGCCGCGCGTCAACGACGTTGCGGTCGGCATCGCGCTGATGCTGTTCGGAACCGGACTTGCGTTCTACCTCGGCAAGCCTCTGATCGAGCCGACCGCACCGCGCCTGCCGGCAATCGATTTCGGCTGGTGGAGCGACATCCCGCAGCTCCGCGCCGCTTTGCGGGTCAATGTCCTCTTCCTGATCGGCGTCGCACTTGCACCGATCCTCTACTGGGCTTTCCGCACCACGCGCTGGGGCCTTCTCATCCGCACCGCCGGCGAAAGCTCGGATGCCGCACGCGCCATGGGCCATTCCGTGCTGCTGATCCGCCTGCGCGCCACCATGGTCGGCGGCTTCCTCGCGGGAATTGGCGGCTCTTTTCTTTCGCTGTTTTACCCCGGAAGCTGGAACGAGGGCCTGTCCTCCGGGCAGGGCATCACGGCGGTGGCGCTGGTGATCTTCGCGCGCTGGGATCCCCTGCTATGCCTGTGGGCCTCGCTCGCCTTCGGGGGCGCGGCAGCGCTGGGTCCGGCGCTGCAATCGGTCGGCGTCACCTCCGGCTATCATCTCTTCAACGCGGCGCCCTACATCCTGACGCTGGCGATCATGATCATCACCTGCTCGCCGAAGCGGACGCTGACCGGTGCACCCGCCGAACTTTCAATCACACGATAATCGCGCATCAACGAGGTCGTCCATGCCCGAGCGCTACATCAAGTCCGAGCCCTATGCCTGGCCCTACAATGGCGACCTCCGAGCGAAGAACACCGCGCTCATCATCATCGACATGCAGACCGATTTCTGCGGCATCGGTGGCTATGTCGACAAGATGGGCTACGACCTCTCACTGACCCGAGCGCCGATCGAGCCGATCAAGAAGCTGCTCGCGGCTATGCGCGCCCAAGGCTTTCACATCATCCATACCCGCGAGGGCCATCGCCCCGATCTGTCCGACCTGCCCGCCAACAAGCGCTGGCGTTCGCGCCAGATCGGTGCGGGCATCGGCGACCCCGGCCCCTGCGGCCGCATTCTGGTGCGCGGCGAGCCGGGCTGGGACATCATTGAGGAGCTCGCGCCGTTGCCGGGCGAGCCCATCATCGACAAGCCCGGCAAGGGTTCGTTCTGCGCCACCGATCTCGAGCTGATCCTGCGCGTGCGCGGTATCGAGAATATCGTGTTGACGGGCATCACCACCGACGTGTGCGTCCACACCACGATGCGGGAGGCCAACGACCGTGGCTTCGAATGCGTACTGTTGCACGATTGCTGCGGCGCGACCGACAAGAGCAACCACGAGCACGCGTTGAAGATGATTAAGATGCAGGGCGGCGTGTTCGGCGCAGTCTCGACCTCCGACGCCTTTATCGGAGCGATTTCGTGATCATCGGCGAGCCGCCCCCGCCGTCAGGCGCCTTCGGCGTCAACGCCATTGCCATGACGATGCGTTTCGGCGACTTCCTGGCGCTGGACAATGTCGAGCTGAAGGTGCGGCCGGGCTCGTTCCATGCGCTGCTCGGCGAGAACGGCGCCGGAAAGTCGACGCTGGTCAAATGCATCATGGGTTACTACCACGCGACCGAAGGCGACATCATCATCGGCGATCACGAGCAGGCGATCGCCAACCCGAAGGACGCCCACGCGCTCGGCCTCGGCATGGTCTACCAGCATTTCACGCTGGTGCCGGCGATGACGGTCGCGGAAAATCTTGTGCTGGCGCGCGACAACGTGCCGGCAATCGTGGACTGGGCCAAGGAGATGAAGGAGCTCGAGGCGTTTTTGGCGCGGATGCCCTTCAAGGTCCCACTCGGCGCAAAGGTCTCGGATATCTCCGCCGGCGAGCGGCAGAAATGCGAGATCCTCAAGCAGCTCTATCTCAAGCGGCGTTTCCTGATCTTGGACGAGCCGACCTCGGTGCTGACGCCAGCGGAAGCCGACGAGGTGCTCGGGATGCTCCGCGACATGGTGGTCAAAGGCGAGCTGACCATCCTGATGATCACCCACAAATTCCGCGAGGTTATGGCGTTTGCCGACGACGTCACGATCCTGCGCCGCGGCAAGCTCGCAGGTGCCGGCAAGGTCGCCGAGCTCACGCCCGATGCGATGGCGCGGACGATGATTGGCGCCGAAGAGTTGACCGTGCAGCCGCCGCGCACCGGCGAAGCGGGCGCGGCGAAGCTGACACTGAGCAAGATTCGCGCCCTCGACGATGCCGGCGCCATCGCCGTGCAGGACGTCTCGCTCACAGTGCGCGCCGGCGAGATCGTCGGCATCGCGGGTGTCTCCGGGAACGGCCAGCGCCAGCTCGTCGAAGTGCTGGCGGGCCAGCGCGAATCCGAGAGCGGCGAAATCCGCGTTGCCGGCGACCCCTATCACGCCAGCCGTGAGGAGATGCGGCGGCACAAGATGTCGCTCCTGCCGGAGGAACCGCTGAAGAACGCCTGCGTCGGCGGCATGAGCGTCGCCGACAACATCGCCTTCCGCGAGTTCGACCGTGCGCCCTTTGCCAGCCTCGGCTGGTGGCTCAATCGCGGCGCCTTCCGGGACGACGCGAAGAAGAAGATCGGGCAGTACAAAATCAAGACCCGGTCTCCGGATACGCCGATCTCAGCGCTGTCGGGCGGCAATGTGCAGCGCGCCGTGCTGGCACGTGAACTCGGCGATGACGTCGAGGTGCTGATTGCGGCCAATCCCTGCTTCGGCCTCGACTTTGCCGCGGTGGCGCAGATCCATGCCGAGATCATGGCCGCGCGCAATCGCGGCGCGGCGGTGTTGCTGGTCAGCGAGGACCTCGACGAACTGCTCGAGCTCTCCGATCGCCTGGTGGTGATGTTCCACGGCGAATTCGTGTATGAAGCACGGACCAGCGAGGCCGACCTTACCGTGATCGGCCGGCATATGGCGGGGCACTGACAAATGGTTTGAGCATGGTCTTTTCGGAAAACCGCTGCACACTTTTCCGGATCATGCTCGAGGAGCAGCGATGAGCGGCGCAGCCGAACGCGACGAACACTTTCTGCGCCTGTCCTTTGCGGTCGCCCGCCGTTCCCTCACCCATGGCAACCATCCCTTCGGCTGCATCGTCGTCGATGCGGACGGCCATGTGCTGATGGAAACCGAAAACGGCTACATGCCGGATCACGACAGCACCGCGCATGCCGAGCGCCTCGCGGCCACGCAGGCTTGCCGCACGCTAACTCGTGCGATCCTGGCGAAGGCCACACTCTATTCCTCCGCGGAACCCTGCGCGATGTGTGCCGGCGCAATCTACTGGGCAGGCATCGGCCGCGTGGTCTATGGCCTCGGCGAGCACCGCCTGCGCGGTCTTACCGGCAACCACCCGGAGAACCCGACGCTCGATCTGCCTTGCCGCGACATCTTTGCCGCCGGCCAGCGGCCGACGGAGGTCGTGGGCCCGTTGCTCGAGGACGAAGCCGAAGCGCTGCACGACGGCGTGTGGGCGAAGTAGAGAGCTTGTAGGGTGGGTTGGCGCAGCGTAACCCACCACTTCTCTCCCAACGCGAAAAACAAAAACGTGGGTTACACCCTTCGGCTAACACACCCTAGGTTGCCCCCTCGAAGCACCAATGGCGCCGCGCACTCCTGCGCGACGCCGTTGGAACCTGAAGACCTCCAGCCGATCAGAACTTCACAGTCACGCCACCATAAACCGTGGACTCCGTGCAGCTCTTTGTGCTCTGGCCGGTCGCTGCGATCGTGCAGACGCCCGCCATGGCGTTGTGGTCGAGGCCGAACTTGTTCTGCCAGTAACGATAGGCAACCCAGAGATCGACGAAATGCGAGTACTTGTCACCCCAGGCCGCCTTCGAAGCGTCGAAGGTCAGGCGGATCGGTTCGCTGTTCAGCTCGGTCTTGGACGCGGTCGAGAAGCGGCCGATGCCCGAGAGCGCAGGAAGACCATTCGAGTCGCCCTTCGGCCCGTACCAGCCGGCGCGGCCGCTGATCGACCAGAACTGCATGTTCGGCGGCAGGAAGCCGAGGTCCATGTAGTAGTTGATTTCGACGGCCCAGGTCGGACGGTAGCTCACATTGCCGTCGGAGTTACAGGTCACACCGGCCACGCCGGCACCGAATAGGCCGCACTGCGTGAAGGCATTGTGGTTCAAGAACTCCCAGTACATCAATGGAGAGACGTTGACGTAGCCTTTATAGGGAAGGTCGAAGGCGAACTGGAGACCGGCGACGACGTCGCGCTTGGCCGGCGCCAGGAAGTTGTTCTCGGTGTTCGCATCCATACCGACTTCGAACGAGATGTTGTGCAGCGGACCCATGGTGAAGGTCTTGGTATTGAACAGCTCGTTCCAGCCGAAGGTCGAGCGGAACAGGCCGTAGATCTCGGTTGCGCCTGCGCAATCGCCGACACCGCCGGTGATGGTCACGCCCGGCGCGGTACAGGGCGAAGCCGGATCGTTGTGGCCCGACTTGAACATCGAGATGGTGAAGAAGTTGGTGCCGTAGGCCCAGAGGTCGAAGTGAGTGAAGGAGTAGACCTGCTTGGCGGTGGTACCGTTGATGCTGCCATCGGGACGAGTGCTCCACATGCCGGGATCGGTACCCTTGGGCATCCAGGAGAACGACACACGGTCATCGATCACCAGGAAAAACGGCAGGTCCGCGGCCTTCTTGACTGCCTTGACCGGCAAATCCGCTGCCTGCGCCAGACCCCCCGTGGCAAGCGTAGCAAGTGACAGCGCCGCGGCTGCAACTGCTTTCAAACGAAACGACATCCTGAATACCCCCAAATTTGGACACGTAAAAATGAACGTCCCTGGATGCGACACTTGCGCCGATCTCCCGGAGTGAGAAGCCTCAACTTGTTCCAAGGCATGCCGCTTGTTTCGGCAGCGAGTGGCATTTCACGATGGATTCTCGAGGCTCGTGCGCCTCGCACTTCCCTGTAAGCGGCACGACAATTCCCGCGATTGCCAAATATTCCCGTTTGATTCTGCTCGGCTTTTGCGTCCTGCGCAAAGCGTGGACATGGGGCCGCGAACACGTTCATCATTGCTCCGCGGCAATGCATACGTGTGGCCACACGACAATGCTCAACTTCGCGTCAACCCTGCATAGCGGGTTCCGATTCGGTTCGAACCGTCACAAATTGGCAACAACCGTTGCTCGCAGGACGCGACCGCGACCGCTATCCGAGGGGCGATTGGAGGCGATCGTCGCCAGACGGGAGCCGCGACTCGCGACGCCCGTCGCCTGCCGAAGCGTTGAGCAAGGGATGACGTTTTTTCACACCTTACGCGGCGGTTCAAACTAGCCCAGTATTGAGGCACTTCATCGCATGCAAGCGTATCAGCGAATGTTAGATCCGACGGCTAACGACCTGCATTCCGGCGAGTCCTCGCTGCTGAGAGCGATCGGGCTCACCAAACGCTATGGGGATTTCCTCGCCAACGATTCCATTGACCTCGACATCTGGCCGACGGAAATCCACGCGCTGCTCGGTGAGAACGGCGCCGGCAAGTCGACGCTGGTCAAGGCAATCTACGGGCTGATCCAGCCCAGTGCCGGCGAGATTCGCTGGCAAGGCGAACCGATCGTGCTGTCTGGTCCCTCGGAAGCGCGCAGCCGCGGCATCGCCATGGTGTTCCAGCACTTTTCGCTGTTCGACAACCTCACCGTCGCCGAGAACGTCGCACTTGGCCTCGATGGAAGGGAATCCTTTAAGGACATGTCGGCGCGGCTGGAGCAGGTGTCGAAGACCTATGGCCTGCCGCTCGATCCCAGGCGCGAGGTCTGGCAATTATCCGTCGGCGAGCGCCAGCGCATCGAGATCGTGCGCGCGCTGATGCAGGATCCGAAATTCCTGATCCTGGACGAGCCCACCGCGGTGCTGACGCCGCAGGAAGCCGACCAACTGTTTGTCGTCCTGGAACGGCTCAAGGCCGAAGGCCGCGCCATCCTCTACATCAGCCACAAGCTCGAGGAGGTGAAGCGGCTCTGCGACACCGCCACGATCTTGCGCGGTGGCAAGAAAATCCAGACCTGCAACCCGCGGCTCGAGACCGCGGCCTCGCTCGCGCGCATGATGGTCGGCGGCGAGATCAAGGAAGTGAAAGCTGCAGCTGGCCGGCAGACCACGATACCACGGCTGGTCGTGAACGATCTCTCACTCGCGCCGGACGAGGCCCACGGCGTACGGCTCGAGCACATCTCGTTCGAGCTCAAGGGCGGCGAAATCCTCGGCATCGCCGGCGTGGCAGGGAACGGCCAGGACGAGTTGTTCGCCGCGCTGTCCGGCGAGCGCCTGTCGAAAGACCCCGGCACGGTGGTGATCGAGGGCATCGCCGCCGGCCAGCTTTCGATCACCAAGCGGCGCAAGCTCGGCGCGGCCTTCGTGCCCGAGGAGCGGCTCGGGCACGGCACCGCGCCGCGGATGAAGCTCTCGGAGAACGCGCTACTCACCGGGCATGCGGCGAGCGGCATGGTCCATCGCGGCTTCATCGACACCGCCGCCACGCTCAAGACGGTCGACCGTGCCACCGAAACCTTTGACGTCCGCAAAGCGAAACGCGACCCGGAAGCCGCCAGCCTCTCCGGCGGCAATCTGCAAAAATTCATTGTCGGCCGCGAGATCTTGCGCAATCCGGCGGTGCTGGTGGTGAGCCAGCCGACCTGGGGCGTCGACGCCGGCGCCGCCGCGGTCATCCGCCAGGCGCTGCTCGATCTGGCAACCGCCGGTGCGGCCGTGCTCGTGACCAGCCAGGATCTCGACGAGCTCGCCGAAATCGCCGATCGTATCGCCGTGATGTTCCACGGCCATTTGTCGGAGCCGCTCGCCACGCGCGACGCAACACGCGAAAAACTCGGCCTGTTGATGGGTGGCAGCAGCCTCGAGCCGAAGGAGGCCGCGCATGCAGCTGGTGCTTGAGAAGCGCGCCGAGCGTTCCAACACGATCGCACTGGTCTCACCACTGATCGCGATCGGCTTGACGATCGTCACTATGACCGTCTTGTTCGCGATCCTCGGCAAGAACCCGCTCCTCTCGCTGCAAGCCTATTTTATCGCACCGCTCACGGACAGCTATTCGCTCCAGGAGATCGCGGTGAAGGCGACGCCGCTGGTGATGATCGCGATCGGCCTGTCGCTCTGCTATCTCGCCAATGCCTGGAACATCGGCGCCGAGGGGCAATTCCTGATCGGCGCCGTCGCCGGAAGCTGGATCGCGGTGAAGACGCAAGGCACCGACGCCGGTGTCTGGGTGCTGCCGGCGATGTTCGTGCTCGCTGCAGCCGGGGGCGCGCTCTATGCGCTGATCCCGGCGATCTGCAAGGTGAAGTTCGGCGCCAGTGAAATCCTAACCAGCCTGATGCTGGTCTATGTCGCGGATCTCTTTCTGGACTACCTGGTGCGCGGCCCCTGGCGCGATCCGCAAGGCTTCAACTTCCCTACCACGGCCGAGTTCGATCCGGTCGCCACTGTCCCGCTCCTGATCGAAGGCGGCCGGCTGCATCTCGGCTCCATCATCGCGCTGCTGGTTGTCGCGGCTGCAGCCATATTGCTTGGACGGACCATCAAGGGTTTCGAGATCCGCGTGGTCGGTGCCGCGCCGCGTGCGGCACGGTTTGGCGGCTTCAACGCCAACCAGCTGATCATCCTCACCTTCGCGGTCTCCGGCGCGCTGGCGGGCCTCGCCGGCATCATCGAGGTCGCAGGTCCCGTCGGGCATCTCCAGCCCGGCATCTCACCGGGCTACGGTTTTACCGCGATCATCGTCGCCTTCCTCGGCCGGCTGAACCCGCTTGGAATATTAATTGCAGGCCTTTTTCTCGCATTGACCTTTATCGGCGGCGAGCAGGCGCAGATCGCAATGAAGATCCCGTTGGATGTCACCAAGGTTTTTCAGGGCATCCTGCTGTTCTACGTGCTCGCCTGCGACTCCCTCATCCTCTACCGCTTCAAGCTGGTTTTCCCGAGCCGTCAGGTGACCCGTGGAGCTGGTTGAAGCCATCATCCTGGCGGTGCTCGCCGCATCGACACCGCTGCTGATCGCAGCGAGCGGCGAGCTCGTGACCGAGCGCTCCGGCGTGCTCAACCTCGGCGTCGAGGGCATGATGATCGTCGGCGCGGCCTGCGGTTTTGGCGGCGCGTGGCTGACCGGCTCGATCTTCATCGGCGCACTCTTTGGCATGGTCGCCGGAATGCTGATGTCGCTGATCTTCGCACTGATGGCGCTCGGGCTTGCCGTCAACCAAGTCGCGACGGGCTTGGCGCTGACCATTCTCGGGATCGGACTGTCCGGCCTGATCGGCGCGGGCTTCGTCGGCGAACGCATCGCGCCGGCTGTGCATCTTTACATTCCGGGTCTCACCGATATCCCGCTGATCGGCCGCGTGCTGTTCGGCGAGGACGCTTTCGTCTATTTCTCCATCGCACTGATCGTGGCCGTCTGGTGGTTCCTGTACCGCACGCGGGCGGGATTGATCCTGCGCGCCTGCGGCGACAACCACATCTCCGCACATGCGCTCGGCTATCCCGTGCTGCGCATCCGCACCTTCGCCGTGATGTTCGGCGGCGCCTGCGCTGGGCTTGCCGGCGCCTACCTGCCGCTCGCCTATACGCCCTTCTTCATTCCCGGCATGACCGCGGGCCGCGGCTGGATCGCGCTGGCGCTGGTGGTATTCGCGTCCTGGCGGCCGGGCCGGCTCGTCGTCGGCGCTTACCTGTTCGGCGCGGTGACGATCCTGCAACTGCACGCGCAGGGCTGGGGCGTCGGTATTCCCTCGCAGTTCATGTCGGCGCTGCCTTATCTTGCGACCGTGATCGTCCTGGTCCTGCTCTCCCGCGCGCGCACCGGCGGCTCGACCGCGCCGGCCGCGCTCGGCACCGTATTCGTACCCGACCGCTAGGGTTTTCATTCCGCGGCATGTGCGATGGGGCGCGCGTGTTGCGGATCGTAGTTTCCCCGACTGTTTGGAGATTGATGATGAGGAAATCACTTCTTGCGCTGGCTGCCGGACTCTTGCTTGCCGGGAGCGTCAGTGCAGCCTCTGCCGACGACAAGTTGAAGGTGGGCTTTATTTACCTCGGCCCGGTCGGCGATCTCGGCTGGACCTATCAGCATGAGCTCGCCCGCCAAGCGCTGGTGAAGGAGCTCGGCGACAAGATCGAGACGACTTATCTCGAGAACGTTCCCGAAGGTCCGGACGCCGAGCGCGCCATCGAGCAGCTCGTGCGCGCCGGCAACAAGCTGATCTTCACCACTTCATTCGGTTACATGGATCCGACACTGAAGGTCGCGAAGAAGTATCCGAATGTGCATTTCGAGCATTCCACAGGCTACAAGCGCGACAAGAACATGTCGACCTATTCGGCCAAATGGTATCAGGGCCGCTACATCCAGGGCCTGATCGCGGCCAAGATGTCGAAGTCCGGCGTGCTCGGCTATATCGGCTCGTTCCCAATCCCCGAGGTTGTCTCCGGCATCAACGCGACGATCCTTGCGGCGCAGACCATCAACCCGAACATCAAGGTCAAGATCATCTGGGCCAACACCTGGTTCGACCCGGGCAAGGAAGCCGACGCCGCCAAGGCGCTGATCGACCAGGGCGCCGACATCATCATGCAGCACACCGATTCGCCCGCGGCGATGCAGATCGCCAGCGAACGCGGCAAGCTCGCCTTCGGCCAGGATTCCGAGATGATCAAGTTCGGGCCCAAGACGCAGCTGACCTCGATCCTCGACACCTGGGCGCCCTACTACATCGCCCGCGTGAAGGCGGAACTCGATGGCAGCTGGAAATCGGAGGACACCTGGGGTGGTCTCGACAGCCACATGTTCGCGATGGCGCCCTACACCAACATGCCTGATGACGTGAAGAAGATCGCCGAGGATGCCCAGGCCGCGATCGCCGCCGGCAAGCTGCATCCGTTCAAGTGCCCGGTCATTGGGCAGGACGGCAAGGAGATCGAGTGCAAGGGCGGCGCCAATCTCGCTGACGGCCAGATCCTCGGCATGAATTTCTACGTCAAGGGCATCGACGACAAGCTGCCAGGCAAGTAGCACGCTTCTTGCATTGATTTGACGACCTGCTCCTCCCGGAGGAGGTTCGGAGGGGGTGGCCAGAAGCACCCGGCACTTGTGGTCGCCCCCTCTTTTTGTTCCGGTGCTATCCGGCCTGCATCGCTCGCGCCGCGGAACTGTGGCGACGGACGAGATCCGCCACGTCCAGCCCCGGAACGGCGCCGTCGATAACGGCCCATCTTCCCGCCACCATCACCCGGTCGGCCTGATGCGCCCCGCACAGCACCAGCGCGGCCAGCGGATCGCCGTGGCCTGAGAAGCGCAGCTCGTCCAGCTTGAACAGCGCAAGGTCGGCAGCCTTGCCGACGGCGATCTCCCCAAGCTCCGGCCGACCTACGCACGCTGCCGACCCCTTGGTGGCCCAGCGCAATGCGTCCTTGTGGCTGACCTTCCTCACCCCGTAGCGCGCCCGCTGCAGCAGGAAGGCAGAGCGAACCTCCTGCATCAGGTTCGATCCGTCGTTCGACGCCGAGCCGTCCACGCCGATACCGATGCCGACGCCGGCGTCTTCCATGTCGCACACCGGGCAGCAGCCGGAGGCCAGCAGCTGGTTGCTACAGGCGCAATGGCTGATGGTGGTCTTGGCTTTTCCGAGCCGTTTCATCTCGTCGGCATTGAAGAAGATTCCGTGGGCAAGCCAGGTGCGGTCATTGAGCCAGCCGCATTGCTCAAGATAGTCGAGCGGGCGGCAGCCGTACATCTGCTGGCAGAACCTGTTCTCGTCTTCGGTCTCGGCGAGATGGGTATGCAGGCGCACGTCGAGCTTGTCGGCGAGATCGGCGGTGGCGCGCATCAGCGATGTCGTCACCGAAAAGGGCGAGCAAGGTGCGAGAGCGATCTGCACCATCGCGTCCGCTCCGCGCTGATGGTGCTTTGCGACCACCCGCGTGCTGTCGGCGAGAATGGTATCCTCGTCCTGCACGACGCTATCCGGCGGCAGGCCGCCATCACGCTGCGACAGGTTCATCGAGCCGCGCGTCAGCAGCACGCGCATGCCGAGCCGTTTCGCGACCCCGACTTCGATATCGACGGACTGCTCAAGCCCTGCCGGAAATACATAGTGGTGATCCGTCGTCGTGGTGCAGCCCGAGAGCAGCAGCTCGGACATCGCCACGGTGACGCCGAGCTCCAGTGATTCCGGCGTCATCCTCGCCCACACCGGATAGAGCGCCTGAAGCCATGGAAACAGCTCGCGGTCCATCGCCGCCGGCAGCGCGCGCGTCAGCGTCTGGTAGAAATGATGATGCGTGTTGATGAGGCCCGGCAGCACGACATGCTCGCTCGCATCGAACACGGCCGCATCCGCAGTCGCGGGCGCTCCGCCGGCCGGAACAAGCTCGATGATCCGGCCGTCTTTCGCCACGACCCCGCGCTCGGCGCCGCTGGCGAGGATGGCGAGCGGATCCCTGATCCAGATCGGCTTTGCGTCGCTCATGATCCTGCTTCTCCCCACATCGCTGACGACAGGCCTGCAAGGCGGAGGCCAGCCCGAGAGCGATATCGTTACGACTTGTTGTTGCCACTTGGCGCTGGTCTTGCAAGACTTTCCGTAAGCAAATCACTTGGTGGAAGCGTTGGCGCAGCCATGGACTTGAATACCATCACAGCAGTCGCCCATCCGCAAACGCGTGCGCAGCTGCCCGTTTGGACGCCAGGCGATGCTTGGCTCGCGGGCGGCACCTGGCTGTTCTCGGAGCCACAAGTCCACCTGACACGGCTCATCGATCTTACCGATCTGAAATGGCCGGCGTTAACGATGACGGAAAACCACCTCACCATCGCCGCCACCTGCACGATTTCTCAACTTGATGCGCTGGCCTGCCCGGCCGACTGGCTCGCGGCACCACTGATCAGCCAGTGCTGCCGCGCCTTCCTCGCCTCCTTCAAGATCTGGAAGACGGCGACCGTTGGCGGCAATCTCTGCATGTCGCTGCCCGCGGGACCGATGATCTCGCTGATGTCCGCGCTCGACGGCGTCTGCACCATCTGGAAGGCCAGCGGCGGCGAACAGAAGATTTCCGTCGTCGACTTCGTCACCGGTAACCAGCGAAACCGACTGACGTCCGGCGACCTGTTGCGGCAGATCGATATTCCAGTTTCAGCACTGAGGCGACGCTCGGCGTTTCGCCAGATCTCGCTCACGCCGGTCGGCCGCTCTGCGGCGCTTCTGATCGGCAGCCTCGATGCCGGCGGCGCGCTGACGCTGACAATCACCGCATCGACGGTGCGCCCGATCCAACTGTCGTTTCCCGAGCCGCCCGGTGCGAGCGCGCTTCGCGCCGCGCTCTCGGAGCAGATCACGGACGATCTGTATCACACCGACATTCACGGCAAGCCGCTCTGGCGCAAGCACATGACGCAGCGGCTCGCCGAGGAGATCCGCGGCGAATTGCTGGGGATTGTTCAGCCATGAGCTTCGAGATCAACGGCAAGCGGTTTTGGCAAGAGCCGCGCGCGGGCCAGTGCCTGCGTACGTTCCTGCGCGAACTCGGCCATTTCGGCGTGAAGAAGGGCTGCGACGCCGGGGATTGCGGCGCCTGTACCGTGCTGCTCGACGGCGAGCCCGTGCACAGCTGCCTCATCCCAGCCTTCCGCGCCGAAGGCCGCACGGTCACCACGATCGAAGGACTTGGCGGAGATAGCGGCGCGCATCCAATGCAGCAGGCCTTCCTCGACGCGCAGGGCTTTCAGTGCGGCTTCTGTACTGCAGGCATGATCCTCACCTCGGCCTCGCTCAACCAGGCGCAACGCACCGATCTTGGCGGAGCGCTGAAGGGCAACATCTGCCGCTGCACCGGCTATCGTTCGATCGAGGACGCGATCCTCGGCAAGACCAATGTCGAGGAGAGCGTCGAGGCCGGCGCAGCGTTCGGCCGCAGTTTGCCGGCACCCGCAGGCCCCGACATCGTGCGCGGCAAGGCGCAGTACACGTTCGACACCGCAATGGACGGTCTGCTGCACATCAAGCTGCTCCGCTCACCGCACGCCCACGCAAAAGTCATCGGGATCGACAAGTCGGCGGCGCTGGCCGTTCCTGGCGTGCACGCGGTGCTGACGCATGAGGACGCACCATCTAAGCTGTTCTCGACCGCGCGGCACGAGAAGGACTGGATGGACCCCGAAGACACCCGCGTCCTCGACGACGTGGTCCGCTTCACCGGCCAGAAGGTCGCCGCTGTCGTCGCCGAGAGCGAAGGCGCCGCCGAGGAGGCGTGCCGGCGGCTAAAGGTCGAGTACGAGATCCTGCCCGCGCTAGTCGATTCCGAGCAGGCGATGGCGCCAGGGGCGCCCATCATTCATCCTGACCGGACCACCGAGAATCGCGTCGCCGACGCCCGGCGTAATCTCGTCGCAGAGACTCACGGGGAGTTCGGCGATGTCGCGGCCGCGCTCGCCACATCCGCTGTCACCTTTAAGGGCATCTTCCACAGCCATCGCGTGCAGCACGCCGCGCTGGAGACCCATGGCGGCCTGGCCTGGCTCGATGATACTGGCGTGCTCAATGTCCGCTGCTCCACGCAGGTGCCGTTCCTGACCCGGCGCGCGCTGTCGAACATTTTCGCGCTTCCCATGGACAAGGTCCGCGTGTTCTGCGAGCGCGTCGGCGGCGGCTTCGGCGGCAAGCAGGAGATGTTCGTCGAAGACATCCTGGCACTCGCTGCACTCAAGACCGGGCGCCCGGTCAAGCTGGAGTTCACGCGCGAGGAGCAGTTCATCGCGACCTCGACGCGGCACCCGATGCGGGTCCACATCAAGGCCGGCGCCGATGCGGTCGGCAAGCTCACCGCGCTGCAGCTCGACGTGCTCTCCAACACCGGCGCCTATGGCAATCACGCCGGCTCCGTGATGTTCCACGCGTTGTCTGAGTCCATCAGCGTCTATAATTGCCCGAACAAGAAGGTCGATGGCGTCGCGGTCTACACCAACACGGTGCCCGCGGGCGCGTTTCGCGGCTACGGTCTGCCGCAAACCCTGATCGCAGTGGAGGCCGCGATCGACGAATTGGCGAAGCAGCTTGGCATCAGCCCCTACGACATCCGTCGCCGCAACATCGTCAAGCCCGGAGATCCCATGCTGGCGCCGCCGCCGTCCGAATATCACGACGTGCTTTATGGCTCCTACGGCCTCGACCAGTGCCTCGACCTGGTCGAGCGCGCGATGCAGGCCGACGCGCCGCAGCCAGCCCTGTCGCCGGAGTGGCTGATCGGCGAGGGCGTGGCGCTGACCATGATCGATACGGTGCCGCCGGCCGGCCATTTCGCCGATGCGACGATCGCGTTGCGCGACGATGGCGGCTTCGACCTCACCGTCGGCACCGCGGAGTTCGGCAACGGCACCAGCACCGTGCACCGGCAGATCGCGGCGACGACGTTGGCAACCACGGTTGACAGAATCCGCCTGCGCCAATCCGACACCGCCCATGGTGGCCACGATACCGGCGCCTATGGCAGCGCGGGCACTTTCGTTGCCGGCAAGGCGACGCACGAAGCGGCCATGCAGCTTGCGACCAAATTGCGGACCAGCGCCGCCGGCGCCTGGCTGTGCGATGTGGAAACCTGCGTGCTTGATGGCGACTCGGTGGTGAGCGGCGTGCGGCGGATGCCGTTCGCGGAATTGGCAAAGCTCGCGCGCGAGCAGGGCCAACCGCTCGCAGTCAGCGGCAACTCCAGCGGAACGCCGCGATCGGTCGGCTTCAACGTCCAGGGCTTTCGCGTCGCGGTGAACAAAGCCACCGGCGAGATCAAGATTCTCAGGAGCGTGCAGGCCGCTGATGCAGGCGTCGTCGCCAATCCCATGCAGTGCCGCGGCCAGGTCGAAGGCGGCGTGGCGCAGGCGCTTGGCGCGGCGCTCTACGAGGAGATGGTGATCGACGCGACCGGCCGCGTCACCAACCCGAAATTCCGCGACTACCACCTGCCGTCGTACGCAGACGTGCCGCGCACCGAAGTGTTCTTCGCCGAAACATCAGACACGATCGGGCCGCTCGGCGCGAAGTCGATGAGCGAGAGCCCGTACAATCCGGTCGCCGCCGCGCTCGCCAACGCGATTGCCGATGCCACCGGCATCCGCTTCACCGCACCGCCCTTCAAGCCGGATCGGTTGTTTCCGGCCCTGCACGATAAGTTCGGATCCTAACTGCCGCGATAGGTCGAATAGCTCCAGGGCGTGACCAGAAGCGGCACGTGATAGTGGCTTTCCGGCTCGCTGATCGCAAAGCGCAGCGGGATCTCGTCCAGGAACGGCGGGTCGGTGAGCTGCACGTTGCGCTCGACGTAATATCTGGCGACGCTGAATTTGAGCTCGTAACGACCGATCGGCAGCGGCCGGCCGCCGATCAACGGCTGGTCCGTGCGGCCATCCGCGTTGGTCACGGTGCGGGCGATGACGCGGTTCTCGCCGAGAGTCGCGAGCTCGACGAGCTCGACGGCGATGCCCGGCGCCGGCTTGCCGGCGTGATTGTCGAGCACATGTGTCGAGAGCCGGCCATGTACCTTCAGCCTATCCTCGGCGACGACGAGCTGATCGAGCCGCAGAGCCGAGATGCGGCCGATCTCCTCGATCGCGCGGCGCGTCTCGGTCTTGGCGATATTGCGCAACCGCGTTTCGAAATCGCGCAGCACGGAATCCTTGGTGTGACGGCGCACGCAGACGATATAGGGGATGCCGAACTTCTCACGATAGGCATTGTTGACGCGCTCGAATGCGGCGTATTCGGCGTCGGACAGCCGGTCGAGGCCGGCGCTGTTCTGCTCATCGGTCGATTCCGCGGTGAGGCCCGCGGCGCGCTGGGTCTTGTTGGCGAGATCGGGATGCGCCCGGATCAGCGCCAGCTGGAGATCGGGGTCGGCACTCTGGATCGCAGCGATCAGCGCGGCGTGCAATTGATGGAGACTGGCGAACGGCCGCTGTTCGGCGATCCGCTCGGCGATCCACGGCGAGTATTCGACCACATTGGCAAGCGCGGTGACGAAACTGGCCGTATCAGCGGCGTTGAGATCGGCGAGCGAAATCTGCGACATGATCGGCTCACTCGATCTCGAACGCATCGGTCGCAAGATGCGCGAGTTTGTCGTGCCAGTGCTGTGCGATTTGCAACCGCGTCGGCACCCAAACGCGCTCGTGCTTGCCGATGTAATCCAGAAAACGGATCAGCCCCGCAGCGCGGCCGGGCCGCCCGGCGAGACGGCAATGCAGCCCCACCGACATCATCTTCGGCGCGGTCTCGCCTTCGGCATAGAGCACGTCGAAGGCATCCTTCAGATAGGTGAAGAGTTGTTCGCCCTCGGCAAAGCCCTGCGGATTGATAAAACGCATGTCGTTGGCATCAAGCGTATAGGGGATGATCAGTTGCTTGCCGTTCGCGCCCTTGATCCAATAGGGCAGATCGTCGGCATAGGAGTCGCAGAGGTAGCGGAAGCCACCCTCCTCCATCAGGAGACGGTTGGTGTTGATCGAAGAGCGCCCGGTGTACCATCCGAGCGGCCGCGATCCGGTGGCCTCGGTGTGAACGTGGATCGCTTGCGCAATCTCGTCGCGCTCCTGCGCCTCGGTCATATCCTTGTGCTCGATCCATCTCAGGCTATGGCTCGCGATGTCCCAGCCCGCCTCCTTCATCGCCGCGACGATTTCCGGATTGCGCTTCAGCGCAGTCGCGACGCCGAACACGGTGGTCGGCCACTTCCGCTCGCTGAACAGCCGCCACAGCCGCCAGAAGCCGGCGCGCGAGCCATATTCGAACATCGATTCGATGTTGGCATGGCGCTGGCCCGGCCAGGGCTGCGCGCCGAGCACGTCGGACAGGAATGCTTCCGACGCACGGTCGCCGTGCAAAATGTTGTTCTCGCCGCCCTCTTCGAAGTTGATGACGAACTGCACCGCGACCCGCGCATTGTCGGGCCACCGCGGATGCGGCGGGTTACGGCCGTAGCCGCGGAGGTCGCGCGGATAGCGGGCGTCCTGCAAATCAGACTTCCTCGAAGCGGATCGGGAGCGCGCCCTTCCAAAGCACACTCTTGCCGAGCGTCGCCAGATTCTCCAGGCCCGAGGTCAGCGTGATGAAGTGGTTCCCGGCAAGCTGGCCCATCTTGCTTGCGAAATGCACGCCGCCATAGGCGAGCAAAATCTCGGTCTCGCTGATGCCGCCGGGATAGAGGATGATCTGGCCAGGCGCGGGATAGCTGGTGTGGTTCTCGTAGCCGACCCCGAAGTCGAGATCGCCGAGCGGCATCCACACACCCTCGCCACTCCAGCGCACATGGATGATGTGGCTCTCGAACGGCAGCGCCTTGCGGAACGCAGCGACAGTCTTGGGTGCAAGCTGCTCCTCAAAGCGGGCATCGAAGGTGTAGTCGCCGGTGCGGATAACGAGTTTGCTCATCTCATCTCTCTGGATCGGGGGCGGTGGGCCCCACGGGGAACTTTCAAGCAAAGAGCATTCCAGAGCGCTTCGCGCAAGTGGCGCGGCTCATTACCTGCGGTCGTAGGACCAGCCCAGAATGCTGCTACGGCGCACTTCCGGCTCCGGCTCGGCGGCGGGCTGAGGCGCCTCCTTCAGTTCCGCCTGGGGCGGTGGCGCGGGCGGCGCCGGCAGGGTCTCACACCTCATGGAGTAGACCAGCTTGCCATCCGCGGTGCGCCCGATCGGCGCACAGAGGTCGGGATGCGCCGCCGAGGTTTTTGGAGTCAACTTGACCTGCGCCGCGGCCGGCGAGACGATCAGCAGAAGGACCAGCAGATATTTCGACATCACTGTCGCCCAAAGAACCTCAATTGGTCCCATTCAACCGGATTGCGCGGGGCAAGTCCATCGGACCAGCGAGGGCGGTTGCCGAATACTTAGCCGAGATCAAACAATTGGCTCGCCCCATCGTGAGGCTCTGTCGGCACCGGCGGCACGGTAGCATAAGTGGCGGGATGCGTTGGCGTCCCGCCACTGGGTGTCATCACAGGGTACACTCAGCACTCTTCATGAGTGATCAGCGCGCAACAATCAGTATGGCCTGTAGTAGTAGCGCGGACCACCGCTATAGCCATAACCGGGACCGTAATAGGTGGGCGGGCCGCCATAGTAATAGTTGTTGTCGTAGTATTCCTGGCGCCGGCTCTCCGCGATCGCACCTCCGATCAAACCTGCCGCCAGGCCCATGAAAGCGAGGCCCGCGGCATTCGGCCCGCGTCGATAATAGTGGCGACGTCGGGCCGCGCTGAAATCGGTGACGTCGGATGAGCGCTGGCCCGCCATAGCTACCTTTGCGGGGGGCGTCTTGGGCACCGATGACGCGGCAGCCGAGGGGGACACGGGGGCCGCCGCCAGGGCGAGGCTTGCGAATACAGCCAGCAGGCTACTGCGGCCGATCCTCGAATTCACATGTCTATCACTCATCTTGACGTCCTCTGTTCTTGCCCAAAGTAGAGATATGCAACAGCATGCGATGCGCAAACCGCGGAAATGGTCTCAACCGGCACGGACGGCGGCGCACGCCGTCTCGCTTTCAGACCCTTAGGCGCGGTAGCTCCAATATCTCCTGAGCGCATCGCCCACGGCATCGAGATCAAAGCGCTTGTCCGGCGCGAGTTGCTGCGTGATCAGGTTGAACATGTCGTTGAGGATCGAGCGCTTGTCGCCGAAATAGGAATGGCGCAAGCCGACCAGGCTGGTGTCGACCAGCGATGCATCGATCGTATCGACACCGTCGACGACCAGCAACGCTTCGCCAGCCTCCCCCGCCCTTGGATAGCCGTGCATGAATTTCGACGCCAGCAGCGCGACGTCGCGCGACGAGGCATAGAGCGTGAAGCGCGCAGCGCAACCGTTGAACTTCGCAGCGAGCTGGATGAAGCGGTCGCGATCGATGTCGGGCGCGGCAAAGATAACCTGGCCCAGCTTGGCGGCGCCGGCCGGTAGCTGCCAGGAGGTGACGCGTTCGAGCGTATTGATCACGGCGCGGTTGCCCATGCTGTGGGCGATGACGTGAACCTCACGGGCGCCGATTTCGCTCAGCGCAAGCTGGAGAAACGCCTCAAAATGGTCGCGCGACCATTCGATCGTGCTCTCGTCTACGGTGTACTTCTTCGTATCCGCCGCAGAAGCCCAGCTGTAGAGAAGCGTCCTCCCGGCAAATTTCAGGTCGACGGAGATCTGCGCGGCCCGCCGCGCCGCATCCTCGAACGCGACGTTATAGCCGTGCACGAAGATCAGGACGTCGCGCCCGTCCGCAGCGGCGAGCGAGTCCGCGAGGCTCGTGATGAAGACATCCCGGCCAAGCACTCCGACGCTCTTGAGGATCACATGCCTTGCCGGATCGGCGGTAAATTCAAGATGCCACCAGCTCGGCCCGGTTAGTTCGCCGAGGTCGCGTCCGCGCGTGGGCACGCTGACCTCCGCGATCCCGAATGCAAGCCCGCCACGCTCCCCTCGAAAATAGTTCGCCGGCGTGTCGTCGCCCCGGGCGCGATCGGTGCCGTAGAAAACGGGGATCGTGACGATGCCGGTCGCCTCGTCCGCGCTCGGCCGAACGATCTCCGAGACCAAGGGCGGGGACGCGCGGCCACGGCGGACGACGAATTCCCGGGCGGGAGCCGGTTCCGGCAGGGTGCGCCGAACGAGTTCTGCGGCCGGCTCTTCGGCAAGCAGCCGCTGAACCAGTGCGTCGAGCGCGCGGCGGAGCTCGTTGGGATCATCGCCATCGTTGGCGCGCCCGGCGAGCTCCAACAATTCGTCGCGATAGGGCGGCCATCTGCCGCCGAGCAAATGCTCCATTTGCGGCCCGAGCTCGAGCAAGGCAAGCAACAGGCGAAGCGTGTCGGACATCGCACGGCCCTTGTCGCTGAGGGTGGCCAAATCGGCCGCCCGTTCGTCTCTCTAGCCTAGAGGTTGTGGATGATGCGACAAGGCCGTCGCGCGTGCAAGCCTCGCTTTGCCGGTCCCCCCCTTTACGACAGCGCCCCCAGCACGCCGCGCGTGGCCTTGTCGATCTCCTCGACATAGCGGCGGCGGGCGGTGGTCTCGGTCAGGAAACCGACGACCTTGCGGCTGTCGGTGGAATCCACCACGGCCAGCATCTCGGCCTCCGCTTCGTCGAACACCGCCATGGCCGACTTTACGTTCATTTCCGGGATGAGCACGATGTCCGTCAGGCGCGCGAGCTCGATGACTTGGATCTCGTCGGCGATGCTATCGAGATCGCTGGTGAACAGGTCGGGCAGCAAGACGAGGCCGACATATTCGTCCGCATTGTTGACGATGACGATGCCGGGCCGCGATCCCAGCGGAAATTCGTTCCGGACGGCGGCAATCGTCGTGGTCGACGGCACCTTGCCGACGTCGGAGCGCATCAGCCGCTCGACGGTGAGGTTGCGCAGCCAACCGACATCGTTGGCGCTGCGGATGGTCTCGCCGCGCAGATGCAGGCGCCAGGTCGAGAACGAATGTCCGAACATGAAGCGGACGCAGATCGAGGTGACGATGCAGCCGGCGAGCACCACGGCGGTGACGTCGACATTGCGGGTCATTTCGAGCACGAGGAACGACATGGTCAAGGGACCGCCGACGATGGCGACGCCCAGCGTCGCCATGCCGGTCAGCATCGCGACCAGCGGATCGATCACGAAGTTCGGGCTGATGAGCAGAAGGACGGCCGCAAAGAACTTTCCGATCAGGCTGCCGACGAATAGCGAGGCAAAGAACAGACCGCCGCGAAAGCCCGAGGCAAGCGAGATCAGGCAGGCCGTCACCTTCAGGGCGATGATGATTGCGATCAGGCCGATGGTCATCTCGTGAAACAGATCGAGCACCATGGCGCCGTGGCCGGCCGCGAGCACCTGCGGCGTGACGATGGCAAAGCCGCCGACGACGAGACCGCCGATCACCGGTCGCAGCCAGACCGGCAACCAGGCGAACAGGCGCTCGAAGGTCGAAGACGAGCGCATCACGGCGATGCCGACGCCGCTGGTGACAAGCGCAAGCCCGATCAGCGCCAGATATTGCTCGATGCCGACCGCGCTCACCTTGGGTATTTCAATGGAGTACGGCGCGCCGCCGAGCCATTGCGCGGTCAGCGCGCCGGCGAGCGAAGCCGCCAGGATCGGCGCGGCGCTGCCGACCGAATAGACGCCGACGATGAGTTCGCAGGCGTAGAAAGCGCCGGTGATCGGCGCGCCGAACGCTGCCGCAATCGCCGCAGCAGCGCCGCAGCCGACGATCAGGCGAAGATCGTTGCGGCGCAGATTGAAGAACTTGCCGAGCAGTGAGGCGATGCCGGAGCCGATCTGGGTGTACCCAGCCTCGAGACCGACCGAGGCGCCACAGCCGTTCGAGATCAGCGTCTGGCTCGACACCACGACGCTGTCGCGCATGGAGAGATTGCCGCCGCGCAGCGCATTGGCCTCGATCGGGTCGACGGCGCTGGATATCTTCAGCCGCCGCCGCCACCATTCCATGATGCCGAGTGCCAACCCGCCGAGCGCGGGTGCAAGCAGCGCCGCCCAAGGACTGACACGTGCGTTGGCGGACAGGCGGACGTCGACGGGAATGCCGTAGATCACCATATGAGCAATCTGCGCGATCTCGGCCATCAGGGTCACGATGGCGCCGGCCAGCGTGCCGATCACCAGCGCCAGCGGGATCAGGTAGAACTCGTTGCTGCGCAACAGCGCACGCAGCCGAACCATGAGGCGGTTGGATCCCTTGCGATCGGCGATATGTCTGATCCGCGCGAACACCGCCTGCCCTAACCTTCCGACATGCCGTAGCCGGCCATGCGCTGGTTGATGCCGAGCGCATTCATGCGGTGGCAGGCGTCGATGATGGCCTGTCTCTTGTCGAGTTCGTCAGCTGTCGTCGACATTCGATTTCCCGGCGATGGGCCTTGTGAGAGCGGGAGTACGTCAAAGCAATATGGCAGCGCAAGAGAAAGCGGACCGGATCGCGCACCCGCATCGGCGGCGGCACCACCAGATCACGAGATATACCGTAAAATCGACAAATTAACAGATTGTCGCAGCCTTATGACAGGCTTGTCCGGACAGCAGCAATTCCGTTGATTACGAGATGCACGGAATAGGCAGCGAGCAGCATCCCGAGCACGCGCGACAGCACCGCATTGCCGGTGCGCCCGAGCGTGCGCGCGATCAGGCCCGCAGAGACAAAGCAGAGCAGGCACACGAAAACAACGACCAAGATGATGATCGCGAGCCTTGCCCCATAACCGGCATCACCTGTCAGCAGCAGCGTGGTCGCGATCGCGCCGGGGCTGGCCATCATCGGTATGGCCAGCGGAAACACCGCGACATCGGAGGCATGCTCCGAGGTCGTCTTGTTGGTCCAACTTGGATACCACAACAAAATTAAGGTCCGCGGTCGGAAAAAAACCAAGCAGCTCAACATTGAAGCAACCATTCCCCCACACTGCCGTTTCACTCGGCAGCAGCTTCAAACAGAAGCAGACGAGACAATTGCACGAGCTCCGTCCCAGAATTGATGCGCACGATCCCATTGCCGGCAGCCGCTGGGCGCTTCGATTAGGAACAAACGTCAGAGAACTCAAGGCCGCGATTCATCAAGTCGGCAACGCGGCGGATGCCGTGGCCTACGGACTTCAACAGTGGCGGCTCAACTCCTCCCATGGTCAGTGGAAAGCTCGCAGCGGCGCGCCGCAGGTTGGGCTTCTCTCCGATTCAATGATTGCGTGCGGCGAGCTGCTCTCGTCCGTTGCCATGATTTGCGTCAACGCCATCGGCCTGGTCACAGGTGCCGTTCCGCGGGTCCTGCCCGCGGCTCCCGAAGCAGATCTGGAGGCCGATCTCGACGGTCTTGACGGCCTCTTTGTCGGCGGCGGGCAGACCAATGTTCACCCGTCCCGCTATGGCCAAATGGCCGACCAGGCGCTCGACGGCCCGTTTGATGAATTCCGCGACGAGGTCGCTCTTCGCCTGATTCCGCGCGCGCTGGCGCGCGGCATCCCCACCCTGTTCGTCTGCCGCGGACTGCAGGAGCCCAGCAGCAGCGCATGACGCGCAAGCGCCGCTACAGCAAGGTCATCAGCGACCTCGGAATGGTCGGGCTCGGCAATCCCATCAGCGGCCTGCACGTTCACGTCGAGGTGCCCGAGCCAGACCAGCGCGTCGAGATCATGCACCGCCTGGTGCCGTTCCTGCCGCTGCTGCTGGCGCGGTCGACTTCGTCGCCGTTCTGGTGCGGTTACCAACCGGATTGCTGGGCTACCGCAACGCCGCGAACGACGCCCTGCCGCGGACCGGCTTCCCGGAGATGTTTCGCAACCTTGCCGAATACGAGACCTATGTGAGGACATTGGTCGACGCGGGCATCGTTCCCAACGCCACCTATGTCTGGTGGGCGCTGCGGCCTTCGCTCCAGCATCCGACCCTCGAGCTTCGTATCACCGATTGCTGCACGTCGATCGCCGACACGGTGGCGATCGCGGCGGTGTATCGCGCGCTGGTCAGACACGTCGTGCACCACCCGGATCTGAACGCCACCTATTCGGCCGTGCACCGCGCGCTGATCGAGGAAAACCGCTGGCGCGCCCAGCGTTACGGGACGGACGGAACGTATATCGATCTGGCGTCGTTCGAGCCGGTCTCGTTCAGGAGCTAGCTTGAGGCGGTGATCGCGATGCTTGCGCCCGACATCGCGCATCTCGGCATCGAGGACGATGTTCAGCACCTCAAGGCCATCCCGAAACGCGGCACTTCGGCGCATCTTCAGCTCGAGTATTTCCGGGGCCTGAGAAAGTTCGGCCGCTCGCCGCGTGAGGCGATCGGTGACGGGACGAAGTGGCTGCGCACCTCGACCGAGGCCGGCGATTTCGCCGCCCGGGCCGCCGAGCCGAAGGGCACGCCGTCGGCCGCCCCTGCCAGATCTGGGCTGTTGCAGCCACCTGCGTCGAGGCGAGCGTGCGCTTCCGATCGCGTCACAAGAGAACGGCAGGACCAGGAAGACCCGACGAACGGTTAGCTGGCCGGCGGCCCTGTTGCAAAATGGGAACCATTGGCCTCGCCAAGTCTTGATCGCCCGAGGGAAGGCCGGGCCTTCCCGTTCACCTCGACAGGAGGATCCATGGCCAAACGAGCAAAGAAACGCACCACAAAGAAGCGCGCAGGACGCCGCACGCGTCAGGCGCCGAAGCTGCTGAGCGACCTGTTTCTGGAAACGCTGAAGGACATCTATTTCGCCGAGAACAAGATCATCAAGACGCTGCCTAAGATGGCCAAGGCCGCACATTCGAAGGACCTCGCGGCCGCCTTCAACAAGCATCTGCGCGAGACGCAGGGTCAGGTCAAACGGCTGGACCAGATTTTCAAGATGTTGGGCAAGCCGGCCCGCGGCAAGCCTTGCGAAGCGATCAACGGCATCACCGATGAGGGTGCCGAGATCATGAAGGACTTCAAGAACGCCCCCGCCCTCGACGCCGGCCTGCTCGCGGCGGCCCAGGCCGTCGAGCACTACGAGATCTCCCGGTACGGCACTCTGCGCACCTGGGCCGAGGAGCTCGGCATGCCGGACGCCGCAAGGCTGCTCCAGGCAACGCTGGACGAGGAAGAAGCGACCGATCACACCCTGACCGAGCTCGCTACCTCGGTGATCAACCTCGAAGCGGAAGAGGAATACCGCGAAGCGGCCTGAGCCACCGCGCGGCCGAATTGGTTACCAACGGCGCCACGGACACTCCGTGGCGCCGAAACGTCTGATGACAAGGGGCGCCCGCCGGCAGTTGGGTCAGCCATGCTCCAAACGCGCGCTGCTGGATTTCCGGGGAACCATCCCCATATGCCTTTTTTCCAATCGCAGCGCCCTCCCCCGAGTTATGCCATGCAACCCAAAAATCCCCTCGACTGGATGCTGTCCGAAGCCCTCGAGTCGCTGACCCGCGCCGAACGGATGCGCCAGCAGTTCGGCCGCCAGGAAGCCTGCTGGGAGCCTCCGATCGACGTGCTCGAGACCGAGCATGAGCTTTTGATTCTCGTCGCGCTGCCAGGCGTCAATCCCGACAACGTCGAGACGGTGATCCATGACGGTGTGCTCGTCATCTCCGGCCAGCGCACGCTTCCGTCGGAGCTTCGCAATGCCCGCATCCACCGGCTGGAGCTGCCGCAGGGGCGTTTTGAGCGCCGCATTGCATTGCCCCTTGGGCGCTACGCCATCAGCCGTTTCGTGATGGACGGCTGCGTCGCACTGCGCCTCGCCAAATCCTGAGGTCGATCATGGCCACCGAACAGATGAACACCGCACAGATCAATTCCCAAAACAACTCCGACGTGAAGATTCCCGAAGACGCGCTGATCATCGTTCCCGTGCGCGAGATGGTGCTATTCCCCGGCGCCATCGCGCCGATCGCGATCGCGCGGCCGAAGTCGATCGCCGCCGCACAGCAGGCGCTACGGGAGCAGCGGCCGATCGGCGTCGTCCTGCAACGCAGCCCCGCGACCGAAGAGCCGGGGCCCGACGACCTTTATCGGGTCGCAACCATCGCCAACATCGTGCGCTATATCACCGCACCCGATGGCACCCATCACATCGTCTGCCAGGGCGTGCAGCGTGCCCGCATCCTCGACTTCCTGCCCGGGACGCCGTTCCCGGCCGCGCGGATTCAGCAGATTCCGGAGCCGACCACGATCTCGCCCGAGATCGAGGCGCGCGCTCTGAATTTGCAGCGCCAGGCGATCGAGGCGGTCGAGTTGCTGCCGCAGGCGCCGCCGGAGCTGGTCGCGATGTTCCAGAGCACCAGTGCGCCCGGCGCGCTGGCGGATCTGGCGACCTCGTTCATGGACATCAAGCCGCAGGACAAGCAGGAGGTCCTGGAGACCATCGACCTCTCCCTGCGCGTCGAGAAGGTGTCGAAGCATCTGGCCGAGCGGCTGGAGGTGCTGCGCATCTCCAACGAGATCGGCCAGCAGACCCGCGCCAGCTTCGACGAGCGGCAGCGCGAGGCGATCCTGCGCGAGCAGATGGCGACAATCCAGCGCCAGCTCGGCGAAAGCGACGGCAAGGCAGCCGAGGTCGCCGAGCTGACCGCCGCCATCGCCCAGGCCAACATGCCGCCGGAGGCGGACGCGCATGCGAAAAAGGAGCTGCGCCGCTACGAGCGCATGCCGGAGGCTGCTGGCGAAGCAGGCATGGTCCGCACTTATCTCGACTGGCTGATCGAGCTGCCCTGGGCCCTGCCCGAGGAGAAGCCGATCGACATCAAGGAGGCGCGCCGCATCCTGGATGCCGACCATTTCGGCCTGGAGAAGATCAAGAGCCGGATCATCGAATATCTGGCGGTGCGCAAGCTCGCCCCGCAGGGCAAGGCGCCGATCCTGTGCTTCGTCGGTCCGCCCGGCGTCGGCAAGACCTCGCTCGGACAATCCATCGCGCGCGCGATGGATCGCCCCTTCGTGCGTGTCAGCCTGGGCGGCCTGCATGACGAGGCTGAGATCCGCGGTCACCGGCGCACCTATATCGGCGCGCTGCCCGGCAACATCATCCAGGGCATCAAGAAGGCAGGCGCGCGGAACTGCGTGATGATGCTGGACGAGATCGACAAGATGGGCCGCGGCGTGCAGGGCGATCCCTCGGCTGCGATGCTGGAGGTGCTCGACCCCGAGCAGAACGGGACGTTCCGGGACAATTACCTCGGCGTGCCCTTCGACCTGTCGCGCGTGGTGTTCATCGCGACCGCCAACATGCTGGACCAGATTCCCGGTCCGCTGTTGGATCGCATGGAGCTGATCAGCCTGGCCGGCTACACTCAGGAGGAGAAGCTCGAGATCGCGCAACGCTATCTGGTGCGCCGGCAGCTCGAGGCCAACGGCCTGAGCGCCGAGCAAGCCGAGATCGAACCGGAAGCACTGAAGCTGGTCGTGAAGGGCTACACAAGGGAAGCCGGGGTGCGTAACCTGGAGCGTGAGATCGGAAAACTGTTCCGGCACGCAGCGGTGCAGGTCGCGGAGGGCACGGCCACGAAGGTCGTGGTCGGCCCGAAGGACATCGCCACCGTGCTCGGCCAGCCGCGCTTCGAGGGCGAGATCGCGCAGCGCACCAGCGTTCCCGGCGTGGCCACCGGCCTTGCCTGGACGCCGGTCGGCGGCGACATCCTGTTCATCGAGGCAACGCGGGTGCCCGGCAGGGGCAATTTAATCCTGACCGGCCAGCTCGGCGACGTCATGCGCGAGAGCGTGCAGGCGGCACTGACCCTGGTGAAGAGCAGAGCCTCGCAGATCGGCATCGAACCGTCGCTGTTCGAGAAGAGCGACATCCACGTTCACGTGCCGGCGGGCGCAACCCCCAAGGACGGGCCGAGCGCCGGGGTAGCGATGTTCACGGCGCTGACCTCACTGCTCACCAATCGCACGGTGCGCAGCGACACCGCGATGACCGGCGAGATCTCGCTGCGCGGGCTGGTGCTGCCGGTCGGCGGCATCAAGGAGAAAGTGGTGGCGGCTGCCGCCGCCGGACTGAAGCGCGTGATGCTGCCTGCGCGCAATAGGCGGGATTACGACGACATCCCGAAGAGCGCGCGGGACGACCTCGAATTCATCTGGCTCGAGCGCGTCGACGAGGCCATCGCCGCGGTGCTCGAGCCAGCCGAGGCCAAGGTCGAAGCGGCGGAGTAAGGCAATGAGCGGATTGTTGGAACGAGCGACGAAATCGCGGAGAGCGCAGCGGCTACGGCAGTTGCTCGATCGCGCGATCGATCGGGTTCGCGAGGCGCTGGCGGCACCTGGGCCGCGGCTTCGGCCGATTCCCGTGCGGGTGAAGCGCCGCAACGGCTGATCCCCTCAGCATCAGCCCTTGCGGTCACAACACAAAAGGCCCCCTCTTCTGGAGGGGGCCTTTGCTTATCAGGCCACAGCGTCCTTGGCGGCCTTGACCGGGCGGGCGCGGACGATCTTCCGGGCCGGCTTGGCCTTGAACATCATCTCTTCACCCGTGAACGGGTTGGTGCCCTTGCGCGCCTTGGTCGCGGGCTTCTTGATGACCACGAACTTGGCGAAGCCCGGCACCAGGAACAGGCCGTTCTTCTTGAGCTCCTTGTGGCCGACGTCGGTCAGCGTCTCCATGACGCTCTTGACGTCGCGCTTGGAAAGCTCGGTGACGGTCGAAATCTTTTCGATCAGCTGCGATTTGGACATTTGGGTTGGCATCGTGTCTCCTCTGATTCGTTGCCGGTTGCATACTAGACCAACCGTTGAAGGCTCTACTGCCTTCTGCACAGTTTTGTCGCGTTTTACGGGCTTTTCTGGCCCCCTCCGGCAAAAAACCCTGCATTTTAGCCGCTTCCTGGGCGGAAGGAGCCTCCGGCAGCGGTTTTTGCCTTGTTTCAAAGGCCCGCAAGCAGCCTTGCTAAAGCTGATTCGCTGCTTTCGACAAGCGACGACCGGCCTCTTTGTGCAAGGCCGGTCGCGATTCACCCCGAAAAATAAGGCCTGGATCCGCTCGATAAGGATCGCTGCGGCGTCGGCGCAGACGCCCTGATGCGGCACCCTCTTTGCAAAAAACTCAAAAACAACCCCATGCACAGTAGAAATGCAGGCCCCGGGATGGCGCCTCGCCCGCCTGCGAAGCGATTGACTCGTCGGGCAAAACAGGAGCAGTAGTTGATCATGGCCCGGTTCGTCCGCGAGAGCAGTGACAGACGGACTGGTGGATAGAGCTCCTCACCCCGCCCTCTCCCGTAAGAATGCTGCGAGGGAGAGCTAAGCTCCCGCCGCGTTGTTCGCGATCACGTTGCGATAAAAGCTGGCGCTGAGTTTTGCCGTGCGCACCTGCGTTTCGAAATTGACGTGATAGAGCCCGAAGCGCTTGTTGAGCCCGAACACCCACTCGAAATTGTCCATCAGACTCCAGAGGAAGTAGCCGCGCACCGGAACGCCTTCGACGGTGGCGCGCTGGAGCTGGGCGAGATAATTGCGCAGGTACATGATGCGATCGGTGTCGTAGATCTTGCCGTCGGGCGTGACCTGGTCCTCGCCGGAGGTGCCGTTCTCGCTGATATAGATCGCGTCCGTCTTCCAGATATTTGCGGCGAGCTTCGGCACCCAATAGATCGTCTCGGGGCCGACGCGCAGCCAGTCCGAATTCATGTGCGGAAATGATTTCGGGATCGGCAGCGGCGCAAAACCCGCGCCCTGGTCGGACGGCACGATGTAGTGCTGCGGCGCGTAGATGTTGAGGCCGAGGAAATCGACCGGGGAGGAGATGATCTTCAATTCCGCGTCGGTGTATTTCGGCGCGTCGCGGCCGGCGAACTTCAGGAAGGCGTCGGTATAGCGACCCTCCATGATGACGTTGAGATATCCCGCATTCAGCTCGCGCAGCGCGATTGCGGCGGCGCGGACATGGTCGGGCGTATCGATCGCGGGAATGCAGGCATCGATGTTCTCGGCCGGGCCGACGCGGGTGCCTTGGCGGCCATGGGCACGCACTGCCTGCACCGCGAGCCCGTGCGCAAGCGCGCTGTTGTGCCTGACCTGGTTGACCTCGGCCTGCGGCAACATCAGGCCCGGCGCGTCGATGCCGATGCCATAGCCGAAATAGACGAAGCGGCCGCTCTCGTTCAGCGTGAACACGTTCCTGACGCGGTCGGTCAGGTGCTCGGCAACATAGGCCGCGTAGTCGCCAAAAATCTTGCAGGTCTCGGTGGAGCGCCAGCCGCCAAAACGGTCCTGAAGCGATTGCGGGAGGTCCCAATGGTAGAGCGTCAGCCACGGCTCGATGCCGTTCTTCAGGAGTTCGTCGACGAGGCGGTTGTAGAAATCAAGCCCCTTCGGATTCGGTTTGCCGTCGCCGTCCGGAAACACGCGCGGCCAGGCCACCGAAAAGCGATAGGCCTTGCAGCCGAGCTCCTTGATGAGCGCGATGTCCTCCTTGTAGCGGTGATAGTGCTCGTTGGCGCGGTCGCCATTGGTGCCGTCCTCGATCTTGCCGGGGATGCGGACGAACTTGTCCCAGATCGAGGCGCCACGCCCGTCCTCGTTGACCGCGCCCTCGACCTGGTAGGACGAGGTGGCGGTGCCCCAGAGAAAACCTGGCGGAAAGCTGCCGGCACGGCCCGGCGTCGAAGCCGGCTGGGCCCTGACCTCCAGCGGACTTGCCATCCCGGCAGCCGACAGCCCCGCGAGCTTCGCGAACTGGCGCCGCGAGATCTTGTCCGACATCGATGCTGCTCCGCTTTGGGCGCTGTTGCGGTCGCACAATGGCGGGTCACAAGCGATTTGAAAAGCGTGGACGACGGAGCCAGCTTCAAGATCGAACCGGTTGCCCGATTCCCAGCAGATTACCTTCGCTGTCGCGGAACCACGCGCCCCGCTCGCCGATACCTTTGCTGGCGTAATTGCCGGCAATCTCCGCAATCCCGCCAACGGTCTTCAAGCCGGGGAAGTCATATTCCTCGAACGCGACCCCTCGTAGGCGAAGCTCGCGCACGGTGGCCTCGATGTCCTCGACTTCCCAACCCATCTGCGTCTGCGTCCCGGATTGCGTTCCGGCCGAGACGAAGATCGCAAACTCGCCAGCGGCACAGACGTAGCGGAGCCCACCCTCGCGCTGCTCGACCGGCTCGAGCCCGAGTTTCTCGGAATAGAACGCCCGCGCCCGATCAAGGTCTTTTGCTGGAAGCCGGGTTGCCACTTTCGCGTTCGCTAGCATGCCGTCGCTCCTTTCCTGGTCTCAATCTCGGTCCGTTCCGCTGCGATTATCCGAGGCCGATTGACGCATGGCAGTTCCGATTGACGTGGGTCAATACCAGTGGAGCGATCCGGAGTATGAAAGATTCTTGGCTCAAATCAGTTGGTAGTGATGCTCGTCTCAAGGATGAAGCGCTCTCCGCACCAAATGCGGATGCTGCGTCCAATTTTGCTTGTGCTCTCGCTTGCCGTCCTGCCCAACGTTGCGACGGCCGATGAGGACGTCAAGCTCACGGCGACACAGGCTCAGAACCTGGGCGTCCGCATGGCCCATCCGATCTCGAGCCGGACCGATCAAACACTGCCCTATCCAGCACAGATCGTCATTCCGACGGCGCAATTGTGGGTCGTGAGCGCTCCGGTCGCCGGCATGGTCACCAATCTGGCGGCGGCGCGCGGCGATCGAGTCACCGCGGGTCAACCGCTCGTGACCCTGCAGAGCCCAAGCTTTGTCACATTGCAACGCGACTACCTGCAGGCAATCGCTCAGGAGGTTCTTGCCGATCAGCAGCTCAAGCGGAACGCCGACTTGTTCGACGGCAAGGCAGTACCGCAACGTGTGCTGGAGGCGAGTCAGACGGAGGCTCGCCAGGCCGGCACCATCCTCGCCGAACGACGACAAATGCTTCATCTGAGCGGCATGTCGGACGACGGGATCTCTCGTCTAATCAACGATGCAGCGATCAGCGCAACGCTCACCGTCAGCGCGCCACAGGCCGCATCCGTCGTCGATATCGCTGTTTCGCCCGGTCAGCGCCTGGAGCAGGCCGCGTCTCTGGTAAAACTTGCGCGGCTGTCACCGCTATGGGCCGAGATTGCGATCCCGGCAACCAGTATCCGAGCCATTCGGCCCGGCGCCAAGGTCGACGTCGAGGGTTACGATGCGTCAGGCCGCGTGATCCTGGTATCCGAGACGGCCGACGCGGCAACGCAGACTATTCTCGTGCGCGCGGAGATCCCGAATGAGAATGGCGGCTTGCGTCCCGGTCAGACTGCGGCGGCGCGCGTCAGCTTTCTCTCCGCGGACGAGAGCGCCTGGGAAATTCCCTATAGCGGACTCGTTCGCCGCGGCGAGCAGGCGTCTGTTTTCGTCGCCATCGATGGCGGCTTTCGTCTGGTGCCCGTGACGTTGCTCGCGGAAGACCAGGACCACGTCGTGATCTCCGGGCCGATCGCCGAGAAGGATCAGATCGCAATCGCCGGCATCTCTGCGCTTCGGGGCATTCTCTTGCGGCTCGGGGCGGGACAGTAATGCTGCCACGGCTGGTCGCATTTGCGTTGTCACAGCGGTTGTTCGTCGCCTTGAGCGTGCTCTTGCTGGTCGGCGCGGCCGCGGCTTTTCTTCCAAGCCTGCCGATCGACGCCTTTCCCGACGTTTCTCCGGTCCAGGTGAAGATCATCATGAAGGCACCTGGCCTCACCCCTGAGGAGGTCGAGCAGCGCATTACAGTTCCGATCGAACTGGAATTGCTTGGACTGCCCAACAAGAAGATTCTTCGCACTACGACCAAATATGCCCTGGCCGATGTGACCGTGGATTTCGAGGACGGCACCGACATCTACTGGGCGCGCAGTCAAGTGTCGGAGCGACTTTCGAATGTTTCGCGCGATTTTCCCGAGGGGGTGAGCGGCGGATTGGCGCCGATCACGAGCCCGCTCGGTGAGATGTTCATGTTCACGATCGACAGCCCGGAACTCTCGCTCGCGGAGCGGCGAACCTTGCTCGATTGGGTGATCCGCCCCGCGCTGCGTACGGTCCCCGGCGTCGCCGACGTCAACGCGCTCGGCGGCTATGTCCGAGCCTTCGAGATTGTCCCCCGCGACGCCGCGCTTGCGGCCCGCGGGATCTCCTCCGAGCTATTTCGTCGCGCCATCGAGGCCAACAGCCGCAACGATGGTGCCGGACGCGTGAACCAGGGGGAGGACAGCTCGCTGGTGCGGATCGAAGGCAGCATCCGTACAATTGATGACATCAGGGCCATCGTCGTCGACACGCGCGACGGCGTTCCGATCCGTGTGAACGACGTCGCCCGGGTCAAGGTCGGCGCCCTGAGCCGCTACGGCGCGGTCACCTCCGACGGCCGTGGCGAAACGGTCGAGGGGCTCGTGCTCGGGCTGCGCGGCGCCAATGCCGGCCAACTCGTCCGCGATGTCCGCCTGCGACTTGAGGCACTACAGCCCTCTCTGCCGAAGAGCGTCTCGATCAATGTGTTCTATGACCGGAGCCGGCTGGTCGGACGTGCCGTCGGGACCGTCGTACGTGCACTCGGCGAAGCCACCGTGCTCGTCGTCGTCCTCCTGTTGCTGTTCCTCGGCAATTGGCGCGCCTCCCTCGTCATCGCGCTCAGCCTGCCGCTAGCGATCGTCATGGCGCTCCTCGTCATGCGCGCCGTTGGCATGTCGGCCAATCTGATGAGCCTCGGCGGGCTCGCGATCGCGATCGGCATGCTCATCGACGCTCTCGTGGTCGTGGTCGAAAATATCGTCGGCAATCTCGCCAAGCACGAGCCGGGAAAAACAACTCCACTGATCCACATTGTGTTCCGATCCGTTTGCGAGGTGCTGCAACCGGTCGCGTCCGGTGTCCTGATCATCATCATCGTGTTCGTGCCTCTGCTGACGCTACAAGGACTTGAGGGAAAGCTTTTCATCCCTGTCGCGCTCGCCATCATCTTTGCGCTCGCCAGCTCGTTGCTGCTGGCGCTCACGGTCATTCCGGTTGCGACCTCGTTTTTGCTCAAATCTACGGCCCATGGCGATCCGCTACTCATCCGCATCGCGCTAAGGGTCTATGAGCCCGCCCTCGATTGGTCACTGAGGAACGAGCGCAAGGTCGTTGTCGCGGCTGTGCTGGGGCTCGCCGCCGCCGGTTACGCCTATACGCAGCTTGGCAAGACGTTCATGCCGACCATGGATGAAGGCGACGTCATCGTCAGCGTGGAAACTCTGCCGTCTGTCAATCTCGACGAATCCATTGCCGTCAACGCCAGACTCCAGTCGGCCCTTATGAAGGTGCCGGACGTCACTGGAATAGTCGCCCGAACCGGTTCTGATGAGCTCGGTCTTGATCCGATGGGTCCGAACCAGACCGATACGTTCCTGGTGCTCAAGCCTGTCGAGCAGAGGCAAGCCCGAGACCGCTCGGCCCTTCTGCAAGAGCTGCGCGATGTGCTCGCAGATTTTCCTGGCTTGTCGCTCAGCTTCACGCAGCCGATCGACATGCGCGTGCAGGAGATGATCAGTGGCGTGCGCGGCGACGTCGCGGTCAAGATCTTCGGCACTGACATTGGCCAGCTTAACGAGATTGCGGCAAAATTGTCCGCCATTGTCTCGGGCATTGAGGGGGCCGAAGATGTGTACACGACGCTCAACGAGGGCGCCCAATACTACACTGTGGCCGTGAACCGGATGGAGGCCGGCCGACTTGGCCTGACGGTGGATTCCATTGCCAACACGCTCCGTACCCAGATCGAGGGACGAACCATCGGCACCGCGCTCGAGGATGGTCGCCGTACGCCGATCCTGGTCCGCGGCGGCGAGACGACACGGGAGGCTCCGACGCTGCTTGCAAGCCTGCCGCTGACGTTGTCGTCCGGGCAACATGTTGCGCTGTCGCAGGTCGCCCGAATCCAGCGCGTCGACGGTCCCGTGAAGATCGACCGCGAGGACGGCAACCGGATGAGCGTCGTCAGGGCCAACGTCCGCGGCCGCGATATGGTCGGGTTTGTCCAGGCGGCCCAACAGAAGGTCGCGACCGAGCTTCCGCTGCCGAAAGGCTATCGGTTGAGCTGGGGCGGACAGTTCGAGAACCAGCAGCGTGCCGCCGCCCGGCTGTCGATCGTGGTGCCCATCGCGATTGGCCTGATCTTCGTGCTGCTGTTCACCACGTTCGGTTCCGTGCGGCAGGCTTTGTTGGTGCTTGTGAACATCCCTTTCGCCTTGATCGGTGGCGTATTCGCCCTGGTGTCGACCGGGGAATACCTGTCGGTCCCGGCTTCCGTTGGTTTCATTGCTCTCCTCGGGATCGCGGTCCTGAACGGCGTAGTGCTGGTCTCTTACTTCAATCAGTTGCGCGCGCATGGCCTTGCCGAGGAGCGTATCGTTGTCGAGGGTGCCAAGCGGCGGCTCCGGCCAGTGCTGATGACAGCCAGCATCACCGCGCTGGGACTGATCCCACTGCTGTTTGCTTCCGGGCCCGGATCCGAGATCCAGCGCCCGCTCGCCATTGTGGTGATCGGTGGCTTGCTATCATCGACGGTGCTGACCCTGATCCTGCTGCCGATCCTCTACCAGCGGTTCGGCGGCGCCGCGAAGGTGGCGAAATGAAAAACGACACGGTTTGCCTCACCCTGATCGCTGCGCGCAATCTTCGCGACGAACTGTTCGACTATCTGAGCGAACAGGGAGATCTGGTGTCCGGCTTCAATGCTTCGGACGCTGCCGGACACGGGGCCAACGTGCTGCTGCAAACCCCCAGCGAACGCGTCAAGGGACACGCGGACCAGGTGCTGGTCCGGATTATCCTGCAACGCGCCAGTGCCGAACGTTTGCTCGAGCGGGTTCGAGTTTCATTCGCCGGCACCAACGTCGTATATTGGGTAACGCCGGTGACTGATTTCGGCACCATTGCCTGACCGCCGCACCGTGCCTGTCACGCGATGCAATTCACAATGAAACGTTCAGGTCCGCCGCGATGACCGCCAGCTCAACACCCGCAGTCACGGGCCTGACGGAACAGCAAGCCCGGACCCGGCTCGAAGCCGAAGGCTACAATGAGCTGCCACGACAGGCTCGGCGGACGCCGCTTCGCATCGTCCTGGAGGTGTTGCGCGAACCGATGCTGGCGCTGCTGGTTGGCGCAGGGCTGGTCTATCTCTTACTGGGGGACCTCAAGGAAGCGCTGATCCTGCTGGCGTTCGGGCTTATGTCGGTCGTCATCACCGTGATCCAGGAGACCCGCACCGAGCGTGTGCTCGAGGCGTTGCGGGATTTGACCAGCCCCAGGGCACTGGTGATCCGGGACGGCGAACGGCGGCGCATTGCCGGGCGCGACGTCGCTCGAGGTGACCTCATCGTGCTCGCCGAAGGAGACCGCGTTCCCGCTGATGGATCGCTGTGTGAAGCCTCAGACCTGCAGACGGACGAGTCCCTGCTCACCGGCGAATCCGTGCCCGTGCGCAAGGTCGCAGCCGATCGCGTTGCCGTTGACCATCCCCGTCCCGGCGGCGACGACCAGCCTTACGTCTATTCAGGCTCGCTGGTCGTACGAGGTACCGGGATTGCCGAAGTGATCGCGACCGGGCCGCGCAGCGAAATCGGAAAGATCGGCCAGTCGCTGCAAAGCCTCGATAGCGAGCCGCCGCGGCTTCAGCAACAGACTTCCGCGCTCGTGCGCTGGTGCGCACTCGGAGGCGTGTTGGTCAGTGTATTGGCGGTCGTGCTTTATGGAACCCTTCGGGGTGGCTGGCTTGAAGCGTTTCTGGCGGGTATCGCGATCGGAATGTCCATGCTGCCGGAGGAATTTCCGGTCGTGCTGACGGTATTCATGGCGATGGGCGCCTGGCGTATCTCCAAGGCCCGGGTGCTGACCCGCCGTGCCGCCTCGATCGAAACCCTGGGCTCGGCAACGGTCCTGTGCACGGACAAGACCGGCACGCTCACCGAGAACCGCATGACGATTGCCGAGTTGCGCCGTCCGGACGGCAGCACGCTGCGCAAGTCCGCGCTCTCGCTGCCGCACCTCCCTGCGGAGTTCGGCCGGATCGCCGTTCATGGCCTGCTCGCGAGTACGCCGGAGCCATTCGATCCCATGGAGAAGGCATTTTACAGCTTCGTCCAGCAGGCGCCAGCTGCGCGCCTCGATGTCCCGGGCAATGGCTGGTGCCTCGTACGCAGCTATGGTCTGCGCCCCGATCTTCTTGCCATGACCCAGGTCTGGCAACGGCCCGGTGCGACGCAGCTCCTGGTCGCGAGCAAGGGGGCTCCCGAGGCCATCGCGCGTCTTTGCGGGCTCGCAGAGCCGGAGATGATCGCCTTGCGCGAGGCGACCGATGCCATGGCCGCCGACGGCTTGCGCGTGCTGGGCGTGGCCGGCGCTTCATACGATGGGGCGACGCTCCCAGAGTCCCAGACCGAATTCGCTCTCCGCCTTGTTGGGCTGGTTGGCCTTGCCGATCCGCTTCGCTCGAGCGTGCCGGATGCCGTGCGGGAATGTCTCATGGCGGGCATCCGCGTCGTGATGATCACCGGGGACTATCCGGCCACGGCGCAGGCCATCGCCCGGCAAGCCGGCATCAAGACGTCCGATGTTCTGAGTGGGGACGCACTCCGGCAGGTCGACGACGCCGCGCTCGCGCGACGTGTCGAAATGGTCAATGTCTTCGCGCGCATCGTGCCGGAGCAGAAGTTGCGGATCGTCCAGGCATTGAAGACGAACGGTGAGGTCGTCGCGATGACTGGCGACGGGGTCAACGATGCTCCCTCGCTCAAGGCCGCTCATATCGGCGTCGCCATGGGTGGGCGCGGCACGGACGTCGCGCGAGAGGCGTCCTCGATCGTGCTGCTCGATGACGACTTCGGCTCGATCGTGACCGCAATCCGCCTCGGGCGGCGCATCTACGACAATCTACGCAAGGCCATGAGCTTTATTTTCGCGGTGCACGTCCCCATCGCGGGCATGGCGCTGCTGCCGCTGGTCCTGGGCCTGCCGATCTTTTTCAGCCCGATCCACATTGCCTTTCTGGAGATGGTGATCGATCCCGTGTGCTCGCTGGTTTTCGAGGCGGAAACCGACGAGCGCGACATCATGAACCGGCCGCCACGCCCGCCCGACGCGCCGCTGTTCTCATGGTCCCTGATCGTATGGAGCATTGTCCAGGGAGCGCTTGCTTTCGCCGTCGTCGCGCTCGTCTATATCGTTGGGCTGCGCCGCGGCATGCCGGAAAACGAAGCCCGCGCGCTCGGGTTTTTCGCGCTCGTGCTGACGATCTTCAGCCTTGTACTGGTCAACCGCTCTTTCAGCTCCTCGCTGATCGTTGCCTTCCGCCGCCCGAACGCCGCGCTTGTTTGGATCCTCCTGACGATCGCGGCGGTCCTTGCGGCGGTCCTGTACTGGCCCGCAGCCTCCTTGCTGTTTCGCTTCGGCCCGCTGCATGGCGACGACCTCCTCGTCACCATGGTTGCAGCGGCAGCCGTGCTACTGGTTCTCGAGGCTCTCAAGCCGATTTGGCGCGCACGCCTTCGCGTTTGAGCTGAATGCAGCCCTGTTGCCATCACAGCGCAAACCGGCAAAAATGGGTAGGTGGGGCACTAACGCATTCAGGGCTAGCGCTGATCTGCCAGAAGCAGCTCCTTATCGAACCAGAATAGCAGGACGTATCCGGCTGGAACGAAGAACAGCGTCAGCAGCGAGGCAATTGCAAGCCCCGACATCATGAGCACCGCCATCGGCTGCCACAACGCGCCGCCGGCGATGGCCATCGGAGCCAACCCTAGAACCGTCGTCGCCGAGGTCAGCAGGATCGGACGCAACCGCTTCTCCGATGCGGCCACGACCGCTTGGCGCAGCGGGAGTCTCTGCCGCTCGATATCGATCTGGTCGATCAGCACGATGGCGTTGTTGATGATGATCCCCGACAGGCTGATGATGCCGAGGGTCCCGAAGAACGACAGCGGTTGTCCGGTTACCAGCAGCCCGAACGGGATGCCGGTTAGGATCAGCGGTATGCTCATGAAGGTCAGGAGCGTGCGCCGGAACGAGTTGAACTGCAGGATGATCGCCAGCACCATCACGGCAAGCGCGATCGGAAAGCCGGCGGCGAGCTTCTGGTTGGTCTCCGCGCTTTTCTGGATCTCGCCCCCGACGGTCACGTGATAACCCCCGGTCATGTCCATCTCGTTGAGCCCGGGCTGGATGGATTCCAGCAGCTGCCCGGCGGTCAGCGAGGTGCTGCGGGCCGTCACCGTGATCGTCCGTTCCTGGTTCTTGCGGCGGATCCGCGCGAAGTCGAACCCGGGCTTCAGCCTCGCGACCTGGGCCAGCGAGATGAGGCCGCCGTTCTTCGCGAAGGTCGCGCTGGTGAGGCCTTCCAGGCTCTGCGACGTGTAGGCGCCGGCGCGCAACACGATCGGGATCGAGTTGTCGCCTTCGCGGTAGATCGAGACCGCGGTGCCGCTGAAATAGGTGTTCAGCAGCCGAGTGACTTCCTCGGAGGTCACCCCAAGCTGGCGCGCCCGGTCCTGGTCGATCTCGACGACCACCTTGACGATCTTGTTGCCCCAGTCGTCGTCGTTCTCACGGACGTTCGGTGCCCGCTGCAGCAGGGATCGGGCCCGTTCGCTAAGCGCGAGCAGTCGGTCCCCATCCGGGCCCGATATCTCCAGCTCCACGACGCCGGATTCGACGGCGCCCATGGCCAGCCGCTTGATCTTGAAGCTTGCTTCCGGGTGATTGGCGTACAGGTATTTCCAGGCGCGATTGGCGGCACGGATCGCGCCCTGGTAATCCGTCGTGTTGACCAGGAAGAACGCAGACGCCGGGTCCGGCGGAACGGGGGTCAAGGTGAGATAGAACCTCGGACCGCCGTCACCCACGTACAGGATCTCGCTGGAGATCTCCGGATTGGCCGCCTTGTCGCCGAGCCATCGCTCGATCTTGCGCGCGCGAGCTTCGGTTTGCGAGATATCGGTCCCGTCAGGCATGTTCATGTAGACCAGGAACTGGCTGCGTTCGCTGAGCGGAAACATCTCCTTGGGAATGCGGCTGAACTGAGTGAGCGCGATCACCACCAGCGCGACACATCCCACCAGCACAAGGGGCGAGAAGCGCAAAGCCGAACCGAGCGCGGACGCGTAGAGCCGCTGCAGCCGGGACGGCGGCGCGTCCTCATTGCCGGATCTACCCCGCTGCCTGATCAGCCAAACGGTCAGGGCTGGAAGAATGTACAGCGCTGTGATCCAGGAGCCTCCCAGCGTGAGCGCCACCACGGCCGCCAGCGAGAACGCATACTCGCCGGACGCCCCCGACAGCAGCATGAGCGGCAAGAACGCCGCGATGGTGGTTATCGAGGAGATCAGGAGCGGAAGCGCATACTGCTCTCCCGACGCCAGCCCGGCCTCCTCGGGAGGCATTCCGCGGCCGATCCGGCTGACGATGTCCTCGACGATCACGACCCCATTGTCGACCAGCAGCCCGAGCGCGATGATGATCGCCGCGATCGAGACCTGCTCCAGGGCGATCCCGAGCGCCCGCATGCCGATCAGCGAGAACATCACGGCGAAGGGCACGATCATCGCGGCGATGGTACCCGCCCGCAGCCCAAGGAAAACGATCACGAGCACTGCCACGACGACGAAGGTCTGCGCGACGCTGGACAGGGCGGAATTGACGGAGGCGCTGACCTGATCGGCCTGGTAGGTCGCGAAGGTGACGGCGTAGCCGATCGGAAGGCGCTGCTCGTACTGGCTTGCGGCTTCGCGCAGCTTGCCGCCGAGCTGCGTGACGTCCTGGTCCGGCTGCATGATGACGCTGAGCACGACGGCGGGACGGCCGTTGAAATAGATCGGCTTGACCTTGGGCGAGACGTAGTCGCGGCGGACCGTGACGATATCGGCGAGCCTCACCAGGCTGTCGGTGGTCCCGACCCGGGTCAGCATCGTCTCGATCGCCCGAACGTTCGGAAAATCTCCGGACGTTTCCAGCAGAAGACGGGTGCCGTCCGCGTTGATGTTGCCGGAGGGCAGCACCACGTTCTGACCCTGAAGGTCCTTGATCAGGGCGTTCACTTGAACGCCGATGGCGGCCAGTTTCCTTGTATCCAGTTCCAGCCATACCCGTTCGTCCTGCACACCGTGAAGCTCGACCTTGGAGATGCCGGCGATCTGATAGAGCTTCTTCCGAAAGTCCTCGGCCGTGTCCTTCAGTTCGCGCGGCGAAAAGCCTTCGCCGGTGATGGCGATGGTCGCGATCGCGACATCGCCGAAGTCGCTGTTGACGAATGGCCCGACAACCCCGTCGGGCAGTTCGACCTTGGCGTCGGCCATCTTGTCGCGCAGCCGCTGCCAAGTGGCGTTGACATTGGCGATCTCGTCCTTCAGGTCGACGTAGATCGTCAGGGATCCTTCACCCGCAAGCGTTCTGATGTCCTTGACCTCGGCGAGCTCGCGGATCTTTCGCTCGATGGGAACGGCGACGAGGTTCTCCATCCGCTCGGGCGCCATGCCCGGGAAGAGCGCCGACACGACGGCCGTCCGGATGACGATGACTGGATCTTCGCGCTTCGGGAAGTTCGGATAGAGGCCGATGCCGGCGATCAGCAGCCCGATCATGGCCGCGATGGTGAATCGGGATCGCGCAAGACCGAAGCCGGTGAGGAGGTTCACGGTGCCTCCTGCTCCAACGGCAGCAGCTTCACTTGCTCTCCGTCCGAGAGATAGGACACGCCTGCGGAGGCCAGGATGTCGCCCGGCGTGACGCCATCCACGACGACCAGACGATTCTCGCGGATCCCGCCGACCGTGATGACGCGCTTCTTCACCGTCGAACTTGCTTCGTCATAGCGGAACACGGTGCCGGTGTTCTGCAGCACCTTTCCGCCTTCGGGCACAAGGACGCTCAGCGGGACGAGAAACCCTCTGCGACCCACGACCAGCGGTTCTTCGATCGTCACTTCGACCGACATGCCCGCGTTCAGACCAGGGGCGTTGTTGTCGAGCCTGACCACGACCGGGAAGGCCGATACCTGCTCGGCTTTGGACCCGAGCTCTTTGATCTCGCCTTTGAGCGGAAGGTCGGGTTTGTCGGCGACTTTCACTTCGACCTTCTGTCCGACCTTGAGGCTCTGGAAGGTCGCAGCCGGGACCAGAAAGCTCATTTCGAAGCTGTCGTCGCTGTAGAGTGTGGCGACCGGCTGTCCCGCAGCGACCTGGGCGAAGGATTTGACCTCCACGCGGGCGATGGTGCCGGCGAAGGGGGCCAGCAGCTTGCTCCGGTCGAGGTTGTGGTTGGCCAACTCGAGCTGCCGGCGCGCTTGGTCGAGTTGGGCTCTCGAACTGAGCAGGGTCGCGTTCGACTGTTCGAAAGCGGCCTGGGTGGCAACGCCGCGCTTGAGGAGTTCTTCCTTGCGCTGGAAGTCGGACTGCGCGTTGTCGAGCTGCGCCTGCGCCTGCTGCACGCCCGCGCTGGCCTGGTCCACCTGGCTCTGCAGCGATCTCGGATCGATTTCGGCAAGAACGTCTCCGAGTTGCACCTTCTCGCCGACGGTGAGGCCGACGGCTTTCAACTGGCCACCGATCTCGAACGACAAAGCGCTGACATCGGCGGGCTGCAGAACGCTCGGAAACCGGCGCACGCGGCTCTCCGCGGTTGCAGCCACTTTGTAGGCGCGCAGACCGCGGACCGGCTGTTCGTTCGCTTCCTTCTTTTTTTCGCCGCAGCCCTGCAGGCCGACGACAAGCAGGGCAAGGGCCGCCAATCGCGGTATTCGTCCGATCATTGCCGGCATTCCCCTTGGTCTGTCCGGAGAGGGCTTCGACCAGCCGTATCGAACCGACAACTCACGGCACCACCGCAAAAAACAGAAACCCTGCGAAGATCACCAGGTGAACGACACCCTGCAGCACCGTCGTCCGGCCGGTGCCGAGCGTGATGACACTCAACAGCAGCGTAACCAGCAGCAGCCCCAACTCCTTGACGTCCAACCCGAGTTCGAGCCGGTAGCCGAGAGCGATCGACACCCCGGCCACTGCGGGGATGGTCAGACCGATCGTCGCCAGCGCCGAGCCGAGCGCAAGGTTGAGGCTGGTCTGCAGCCGGTCGCTTTGAGCGGCCTTGATGGCCGCCACCGCCTCCGGAAGAAGAACCAGGGCGGCGATGATTGTGCCGACCACGGCTTTGGGTACCTGGAGGAAGTCTATCGCTCCCTCGACGGTGGGCGTCAGGACCTTGGCAAGCCCCACCACGGCCACAAGGGAGAGGACGAGGAGAACGGCGCTGAGGGTCGTCGTTCCGTTGTCCGGAGGTGGCGAATGATCGTCGGCCGTGCCACCCTTTGCGGCAAGGAAATAATCACGGTGCCTTACCGTTTGGATGAACACGAACGCGAGATAGAGAACCAGAGAAGCAAGCGCGGCAAAGACGAGTTGCGGCGTGTTGTACAGCGGCCCGAGTTCTTGCGCCGCAAGGTTCGGAAGGACCATCGTCAGACTGGTCAGCGCGACGAGCACGGCCAGAGCGGCGCTCGCGCCTTGCGCCTGGAAGCCCTGCTCGTGGTGGCGGACGCCGCCCCACAACAAGCAGGCGCCAACTATGCCGTTGCAGACGATCATGACCGCCGCGAAAACCGTGTCGCGGGCCAGTCCCGCCTTCTCGGCGGGCGCTGCGATCATGACCGAGACGATGAGCGCCGTCTCGATCACCGTCACCGCCAGGGCGAGGATCAGTGTGCCGAACGGCTCGCCTACGCGGTGGGCGACCACCTCGGCATGATACACCGCAGCAAACACGGTGCCGAACAGAGCGGCTCCGGCCGCGGCGTAAAGAATCCCGTTTCCGCCGAGCACGATCGTGACCAACAAGACGGCCCACGCGAGCGCCGGCCAAAGCCACGTCCACCGAGCTGTGCCTGCTACAGCCATGCCCATCCCCCGCGATTGGTCGATTGAAATGTTTCGAGCGTTGGAATCCCAGATCCAGTTCAGCCGAAGAACTCCACCGCGCCGCTTCCGACGTTGTACATCGCCCCGGCAATCTTGATACTGCCCTTCGATTCCAGTTCGGCGAGGACCGGACTGTCCTTCCGGATATTTGCGACGGTCATCTCTACGTTCTTGCGTGCGACGGCATCGACGAAGGCGTAATTCTTGGCCGACCGGTCGCCGGAGTAGGTCGTCGCTTCGACCGCGGGCTTGATCCTGGCGAGCAGCCCGGTGAGGTTGCCGAGCTCCGCGTTGTCGATGGCCCCTTTGATCGCGCCGCAGGCGGTATGGCCCATGACGAGCACGACCTTGGCTCCGGCGAGCTTGCAGGCGAACTCGAGACTGCCGAGAATGTCGGCATTTTCGATGTTGCCGGCGACGCGACAGTTAAAGATGTCGCCGATCCCAAGGTCCATGATGACCTCGGCGGGAGCGCGCGAATCGATGCAGCTGAGCAGCGCGGCCGCCGGGTATTGTCCCGAAGCGCTCGCCTTCTGTTCGCGCAGATAGTTGCGGTCTTTCCGCTCGCCCTTCCGGAAACGCCCGTTTCCTTTCTTCATGGCCTGGATGATCTGGTCGGGGCTCAGCTTGTCGCGCATCTCTCTGGTGAGAGCGTCCGCGCGGGCGTCATCGGCGAGAAAGAGACCGCTACCTGCCAGGCCCACGGCGGTTGCGGCGCTGGCCATCTTCAGGAATTTCCGGCGGGCGAGGCAATCGCAATGTGTTGGATGTTCGGTTCGGTGATGCAAGGCGATCCTCCTCTGACGGGTGCGCTTCGGACGGCGCCGTTACTATGATGGTAGTTTTTACGCATGTACCTGACAAGTCCGCCGGTGGCTTCGCGTCGATCGGTCGAACTTGCGCGTGTTCGTTGGCATTGCCGTGAGCACGGCGCTCGGCAAAAAAGTGGTATTTACCTCAGGTTGTTTGAGCTGGCTGGCGCCAAAGAAGTAACTTGCCTAGCGCTCGTCGCAGTGATGAAATGTCCTTCTGCGTGTTGATCGGTAAGGCATCCCCTCCTTTCAGGAGAGCGATCATGAAGCGGCTTGTTATCCCACGATTGCTACAAATCCTGGCCTGAGGCGCTCCGGGCTGACGCTCTCGGTCGGCCCGTTAGCGGCCGCGATGTCCGCCCCATCGTGGCCCGGCGGCTGATGTGAGGGTGGATGCGGCGGTCCACTCGGCAGAATGGACGACATGCTCGACGACGATCCGGCCTTCGGCCGTCGGGCATGAGCACCTGAAGAAGGCTAAGATCGTCATAAAGGAGCCGACTATGAACACGAAGGCATTGGGAAGAGGATTCCTTGCTGCAAGCGTTGTGCTGTGCGGGATTTCAGGTTCACTCGCCTGGTCTAAAACCGAGGGTTTGTCGTTCTCCATCACCAGCGCGGAGGCCCGGGTCGGCCGCCCCTTGACGCCGATGAGCTACGCCGGCGTCGCCCGTCGAACCACACGACGGGCCGTCGTCGGAGGTGCCGTCGTGGGCGGAGCGGCGGTGGGGTGTCACCGCGTGATGGTCAACGGCGTCTGGGTCTGTCGGTAATCGCTGGCGCCCTCATTTCAGAGCCTTTAAGCTGATATGCAGAACCTGAGATGGGGACGCCTTGTTGACCAAGCGCATTGAGCGCCGACTCGAGGCGGTATTGGCCGCGGATGTCGCGGGCTACAGCCGCCTCATGGGCGAAGACGAAGAAGGGCACGCTCGAACGGCTGAAGGCCTGTCGTCGGGCGCTGATGGATCCCAAAATCGAGGAGCACCGAGGCCGCATCGTCAAAACGACCGGGGACGGCGTGCTCGTCGAGTTCGCAAGCGCGGTCGACGCGGTTCGTTGCGCGATCGAGATCCAGCGCGGAATGGCGAGCGGCAATGTGCAGGACAAGGTGACCACGAGCGTCGTCACCGCGCTGGTGCCGAAGCTGGAGCAGGTCGAGATCGATCGCGTGAAAAACAAGCCGACCGAAAGCCTCGACGCCTACGATAGCTACCTGCGCGCCGTCGCCAGCGCGGTGGCATACACGCGGGAAGGCGACGATCAAGCGTTGGGGCTATTCTACCGTGCCACCGAACTCGATCCCGACTTTGCCGTGGCCTATGGCTGGGCGTCCTGGATTTTCGTAACCCGCAAGTCGAACGGCTGGATGGTCGACCGCCAAGCGGAGACCGCAGAGGGCGCCAGCTTGGCGAGGCGGGCTCTTGAGCTCGGCAACGACGATGCGGCGGCGCTGTGTTGGGGCGGCTTTGCGATCGCCTATCTCGCGCTCGAGCTCGACGAGGGCATCCTTTGCCTGGATCGCGCGATGGACCTCAATCCAAATCTGGCCGCCGCTTGGTACGTAAGCGGTTGGCTGTTGGTCTACGCCGGGGATCCGGAGCAGGCGATCGAGCGCTTGCAAACCGCCATGCGTCTCAGTCCGCGTGATCCATTGCTTTTCCGGATGCAGGCCGGAATGGCCTATGCTCATTTCTTTGCAGGCAACTACGACGAGGCCAGCACCTGGGCGGAGAGAGCCGTGCGTGCGCGCCCCACCTGGCTGACCGCGGTGCGCATGGCCGCTGTCAGCCATGCGCTTGCAGGGCGGCCCAAGGAGGCCAAAAAGTTCATGGATCGCGTAACCGAGATGGATCCCACTCTGCGCGTTTCCGGTCTCGGGGATCTGCTCCCGCTGCGCAGGCCGGAGGACTTCGCCAAATGGGCGGGAGCGCTGCGATCGGCGGGCCTGCCGGAGTGACCAGCGGCGAGATCGCGGGTGATCTTTGACGTGGCTATCTCATCGTGGCGACGTGAAACCACGGCCTGCTGCCGCGCCGCGGACCGGTTCGGGCGCGTCCGCTTGCAATGTCGCGCGCCGCTCGATGATGGCGTGGTTGAACAGGTCGAGCACCAGGCCAAAGGCCGCCAGCTCCTCTTCCTCGATGGCGCCGTCACCATAGCATTCGAGCGTTTCACCGATGATGTCGTCGACCTCGCGCTGCATCGCCAGGAGTTGCTGGTTGGTTTCCGCAGTCCGCACCCCGGAGACCATGGCCAGGATTCGGTTGCGATGACCGGTGTTTTCGTCCCTTTCATCGCGATTCAAATAGTGGCGCAGCCAGGCCCCGACCGAACCGATTCCGGAGAGAAGCAGGAGGGCAAACCAGAAGTAATCGCCGTAGCGGTCGAGAAAGGTGCGTTCGGTGCCGTCGATGACGGCTGCCGCTCCGCGATGCACCGGCAACTCGGCGTCCTTGTCGGTGTCCGGCTTGGCGATGTGCGCAACGCCGGGCACGCGCCGGGCAATCACCTGACGGACGGCGAACAATTGCCGGAAGAAGGCCGCTACTGTCGTTTCGGACAAGGCTCGCTGCGCCACGATCAGGTGGCTGACGCTGACCGTCTCGACCTTGTCGTCCGGCCAGGCCGGATTTGCGTTGAAGACGCTGGGCGGAATTTCTTCGGATTCATAACGCGGGTCTTTCAGCGCGATCGCCTCTGACGCGTCGATCGCGAGAAACTTGGGCTCGCCTCGGGCCCGGACCGTTGCTGCGATGGCCTGCGAGGTGATCTTGCTGTCGAGCGGACCGACCGCCATGAATGCATCGAGCGTCTTGTCGCTCGCCAGCTGGTCGAGTTGATCCGTGCCGAATTGGGTAACCGCGACCTTGTCCGCCTGAACCCCGCAGGCGCTCAGGATCACCCGCAGCAACGCGACGTTCGCCGGAGTCCGGCCGATCACGCCGACCCTGTGGCCGGCAAGATCGGCGATCTCCTTGATTTTCGCCGCGGGCTTTCTCCTGGAGCTCTTGCCCGCAAGTCCGGAAGGCGACCACAGCACAACGAAGTTCTTGCGCAACGTGGCCACGGTCTGCGCATCGGCCGGCATGTCCAGGTCGGCGCGGCCCACCGCAAGCTGGGCCTTGCGGGCACCGAGCAGGCCGAGCGCTTCGACCGCGCCGTCAGTCGTGATCACGGACAACCTGACTGTCCTGCTTTCGCTGGCGAAGGCCTCGGCCGCAGCCTGAACAACCTTGTGATCGTCGCTTCCCGCCGGTCCGACCGCAATCCGGAGCGTGACCGGCTGCAACGCGTAATACAGCGCGCCCGCTGCGCCAGCAAAAATGAGGAATCCGACTCCCAGGATCAGCAATAACGTGTTGCCCCTTCTCCGCCGCCGGCGGGCTACGTCACTGGTTGCACCTGTACCATCGGTCGAGGACATATCTGCCGCCGGTCGGAGCGCAAAAGCCTGCTGCTTTGCAGGCATACCACATTCCCGAGGCAACGTCCCAGCAGCGACCTTGGTTGCAACAGCTGCAGCGCCGGTGACCACATTCAGGCCACAAGCGACCTATGCGAGGACTGATGCAACGAGGATTCATCCGGCTCTAGAACGTCACGCGCGCGCCCGCGTAGAATGCGCGCGGCCTTGCCGGGCTCAGCGAGCGTGGGTCGGTGAAGGGATTGCCGCCGTTGCCGAAGTTGGGCACCGCGGTGGTGTCGAAGAAGGTGCCGTAGGTCGCGTAGCGATTGTCGAAGATGTTGTCGATCTTGCCGTAGAGCTGGACGTTCTTGCTGAGCTGGTAGGAGGTGTGCAGGTTGAACACGGTGTAGGAAGGCAGCTTCGAGGCCTGATTGGACTCGTCTCCGACCAGATATTGGCTCGACACGAACAACGCATCGCCGCCGATTTTCCAGGCGTCGGTCACGGCATATTCGATCCCGGCCTTGACGCGGTGGCGTGGCACGGCCGGAATCTGGTTGCCGGGAACGACGTGGATGGTGCCGCCGGCGGCAAAGGGACTGTTGGACGAGAGCTCGAGCGCATCGAGGAAGCGCGCGTCCACCAAAGCATAGCTGGCGTGGAACTGGAGCGTCTCCGATTTGAGGTTGACCTCGGCCTCGATGCCCTGCCGGCGCGTCGCGCCGACGTTCTGGAAGAAGCCGAAACCCTGCCGTCCCGCCACCGGCAGGCCCATGATGTCGTCATAATTGGTCGCCCGGAAGCCGCCGATCTTCCAGCCGAGCGTGCCGATGTTCAACTCCCTCGTCCCGCGCAGGCCCGCCTCGACCGTCTTGGACACCACCTGCTTGAGCGGCGGATCGGAGACCAGGAAGGATGCGATCAAGCAGGGGTTGTTCGGATCGGCGCAGCCGAGCTCGAGCGGCGTCGGCACGCGGTTGGCCTCGGAGTAACCGGCATAGGCGGTGAGCTCGGGCGTAATCTTGTAGGTGCCGCCGATGATCGGATTGAAGCGGTCGTAGCTGTGATCGCCGTTGAGCGCGGTGCCAAGCTGGTCCTCCAGCGTGACGCGGGCGTGGTTGAAGCGGCCCCCCCCGGTGATCGCGAAGGCATCGGTCACGTTGAAGGTGTCGAGCGCATAGAGGCCGGAATATTGATTGACGGTGCGCAGCGACACCGGGCCCATCTCGCCGGTCGCCGGTGTGCCGGATGGTCCCAGAAAAATCCCGCTGCCGCTGACGACATAGTCGGTGCCGATGGTCCCGAGCTCGGCCATGGCGTTGAAACGCGTGACGCTGGCGTCGAAGCTCGCGCCGACCACGAAGCGATTCTCGTGCTCGAACAGCTTGTCGGTATTGGTCGCCTGCGAGGAGACACCGAACGTCGTCGATCGCGTCGTCGTGCGATCGATCTCGCCGAGCAGCGTGCCCGACGCGAAGGGGTTTACGAGCTGCGCGCCGTTCAGGCCATTGGCGGCCGAGGTGTCGTCGCCAAAGCACAGCAAGCCGGGGACGGCGCACTCCTGCACGCTGGTGGGATTGCCATCGACGACGTGCTGCTCGAACACGCGTGCATGCGCTGTGCTTTCGAACGTCCAGGTCGGCGTCGCCTCGACCTTGCCGGTCAGGTTGACGTAGCCGACGCGATTGTTGGTGGTCTGCGGGTTGGTGTAGATTGCGCCCCAATATTGCTGCAACAGCTCGGCGGGAACAGTGGCGGAGGCACCAAAGTTGTTGTTGGCAAGCCCCATGTTGACGTGAAATTCGCTATCCCCGCCCTTGTAGCCGATGTCGCCGTAGAAGCGGCGCACGTCCGATTGCGCGGAGTTGCGGAAGCCACTGTCGTGCAAGCCCTCCAGCGCGGCGTAGACGGCGTAATTGGTATCGACCTGCTTGCCCCATTGTGCCGAGCTCTGGATGCGGCCGAACGAGCCGCCCATCGTATCGATCTCGGCGCCTTGATAGGTAAATCCGTCCTTCATTTGCAGGTTGACCGCGCCGCCGAGCGCGTTGAGGCCGAAGGCGGGATTGTTGGTCACCACCGTGACCGAGCGGATCGCGGCGGTCGGGATCAGGTCCCAATTGACGCTGTCGGCGAATGCTTCGTTGATGCGCACGCCGTTCTGGTAGACGGCAAGCCCTTGCGGCGTGCCGACGATCGGCGAGGCCACGAAGCCGCGAAACTCGACATTCGGCTGAAACGGATTGCCGCTCACCTCGGTGATGTTGACGCTCGCGACATTGTCACGCAGCGCGTCGGTGACGTTCATCGAGCCGGTGCGCTTGATCTGGCTGGCATCGACCGCGTTGATGCTGGAGGGGACCTTGTCGACATCAAGGCCCTTCGCATTGCCCGGCGCCGTCGGGTAGACGTAGATGCGGGTGTTGGGTTTGCCGGAACTTACGACGCGCGTCGGCGCGCGCGGCGCGCTGCGACGCGCGGTCGGCTGCGGCGCCACCACCTCCACCGCAGGGAGGTTCTGGACGTTGGTGTCCTCGTCCTGCGCCGCCGTGGCGGCGTCAGTCCAAAGCATCAGCCCCGTCGACATCGAGGCCATCAAAAGCTTTCGCACGCCCATCCCTGCCGTCCCATTCCCAAGCGCCGGCTGTTCTGAACGTCGCCGATTGCGTCGAGAAGTGTAGTCGGCCGTCATGCGTGCGCCAGCCACAAAAGGTCGGGCACTCTCGCCCCCGTTTTCCCGACGAAATCGGGAATTCTTCCCGATCGGCCTTTCGCGATCAGGCCGCCGCCGTCGGAACCAACGCCTCCACGGTGACGCCGCCATCGCCCGAGGCGACGTGGAGCGTGCCGCCCAACGCCAGAATGCGCTCGCGCATGCCGACGAGACCGAAGCCCAGCTTCTGGCCCGGCTCCATGCCGTGGCCGTTGTCGCTGACGCGCACCCGGGCGCAGCCGCGGCCATCGCTGCCCGGCGACTCCGCCGGCTCGATCACGACATTGATCGAGGTCGCACCGGCATGACGAAACGCGTTGGTGAGCGCCTCCTGCACAACGCGGTAGATGGTGAGATCGGCGGTCTCGCCGACCGGCCCGAGCGCGGGCGAGATCGTGGTTTCGATCGCGACGTCGGGATGCGACTCCCGCCACAGCCGCGACAGCGATTCGAGCGCCTGACCCAGGCCAAGCTCGGCGAGGCCGACCGGCCTCAAGCGCTCCAGCACGCGGCGGGTGAATTGCTGAAGCGCGTTGATCTGCTCCAGCAGGGCGCTGCCGTGTCTTCGCACGGCATCGGCGTTCGGGGCGCGCCCGTCCGCAAGCTTCGCCAGCGCGCTCGCATGTGCGCGCAGCGAGAACAGATACGGCCCGAACTCGTCATGCAGCTCGCGCGCGATCTCTTTGCGCTCGAGGTCCTGAAGCGAGACCGCGCGCTCGGCGAGCCGGCGCTTGTCCTCGACCGCCTCCCCCAGTGTCGCCGCCAGATGATTGAGCTTGGTGCAGATCGCGGCCAGCTCGGGTGCACCGCCCGGCGCCACGCGCGCGTCGTAGCGACCGCTTTCAAGCTCGGCCATGGTTTGCGCCAGGGACTGCAGCGGGGCGAGCGCCCGGCCCACCACCATCATCATTACCAGGAACAGTGCGAGCGCGATGACTGAGCCGACCTCGAGCTGGGTGACGATGGCGTCCCAGATCTCGGCGATCTCGTCAGTGGGATGCGAAGTGATCACCAGCGAGCCGGATTTGCCATGAACCGAGACCGGCACGCTGACCGCGGTCTGCTCGGGATGAACCAGACTGACGAACCAGGCCGGCGGCCCGGGCGTATCGTCATCGGCCGCGGTTCGCGGCGGCGTCAGCGGAATCCCGCCGGAATCGTGAAGCGAGATGCTGACGTGGCGGAGGCGGTTGAGGTCACGCGCGATCTGGTTCAGCCTGGCATCCGGATCGGGGGCGTCGTTGAGATCCGCCACGATCATCTCAATGAATTCGCGCGCGAGCCGGATCACGCTCTGGTCCTCGGCCTGCACGCGCGGCGCCGCCTCCGCCACCTGCCTGGCGATATTGACGGCGAGCCCCAGCGCCAGCAGCAGCGCCAGCAGCAGATTGATGCGCCCGCGCAAGGATAGATTTTGCCACATTGGTATCGTCCGTACCCCGCCAAGCTCTGCTCGTGCCCGTCCGATAGCGTTGACAGACCCGAAGCGCTCGATATCTAATCGAAAGCGTACAGCAATCCTGGCCGGGTTGCATGAGCTGACATGAGACACGCCGTTGTCTTGTTCGGCTCATGCGGCTCACAACAAGCCGAGGCGCTGACGCGGGGAACGCCCATGCGCATTCTGATCGTCGACGATCATCCAATCGTCGCCTCCGGCTGCCGAGCCGTGCTGGCGGACGACGGCGATATCGAGATTCTGGAGGCCGCCGACGCCGAAAGCGGCGAATGCGTCTTCATCGTCGAGCGCCCCGACCTCTGCATCATCGACATCAACCTGCCCACCGTTTCCGGCTTCGAACTCACCCGCCGCATCCTCGAGCGCGCGGCTGATGCCCGTATCATCATGTTCAGCATGAACGACGACCCCGCTTTCGCCGCCCGCGCGATCGAGTGCGGCGCCAAAGGTTATGTTTCCAAGACCGGCGACCCCGATGACCTCGTCGAAGCGATCCGCACGGTGGGCGGCGGCGGCACCTATCTGCCGAGCGCGATCGCACGCCGCATCGCCTTCGCGGGACCAGCGCTGGCGCAGAACCCGTTGTCGAAGCTGAACGCGCGCGAGATGGAGATCTTGCGGCTGCTCAGCGCCGGAAAGAGCCTGTCCGAGATCGCCTGGCTGGTGCAATCCTCCTACAAGACGGTGGCCAACACCTCCTCGATCATGCGCCAGAAGCTCGGAGTCAAGACCTCGGTCGAACTGGTGCGGCTGGCGATCGACAGCGGCATGGCCTGATCTTGCGCCGCACGTGGCGCACCGGCACGAATTCGGTCACATAGGCGTTGCAACAGAGATGTGGTGAGATGCCACGGAGCAAAACGGCATGACCATGCAGACTGTCTCGACCAACACATCCTTTGGCGGCGTGCAGGGCGTCTATCGCCATGCCAGCCAGGCGACCGGAACCGACATGGTGTTCTCGGTCTATGTTCCGCCACATGCGGAGGGCGCCAAGCTGCCCGTGGTCTGGTATCTCTCCGGGCTGACCTGCACGCATGCCAACGTGACCGAGAAGGGCGAATTTCGCCGCGCCTGCGCCGAGCTTGGCTTGATCTTCGTCGCGCCCGACACCAGCCCGCGCGGGCCCGACGTGCCCGGCGATCCCAACAATTCCTATGATTTCGGCTTGGGGGCCGGCTTCTATGTCGACGCCACCGAAGCGCCGTTCGCGCGCAACTATCGGATGTGGAGCTACGTCACCGACGAGCTGCCGAAGCTGGTGGCGGAGAATTTTCCGGTCGATCCCAAACGCCAATCGGTGCTGGGCCATTCGATGGGCGGCCACGGCGCGCTGACGGTGGCGCTACGCAACCCTCACCGCTATCGCGCAGCCAGCGCCTTCGCGCCGATCGTGGCGCCCTCACAGGTGCCGTGGGGCATCAAGGCGCTGACCGGCTATCTCGGGCCCAACCAGGAGGCCTGGCGCAGCCATGACACAGTGGCGCTGATCGAGGACGGCGCGAAATTCTCGGGCTTTCTCGTCGACGTCGGCGATGCCGATAATTATTTGAACGAGCAGCTTCGGCCCGAATTGCTGCAAGCCGCCTGCAGCAAGGCCAACATCCCGCTGACGCTGCGGCGGCAGGCGGGATATGACCACAGCTATTACTTCATCTCGACGTTCATGAGTGATCATCTGCACTGGCATGCGGAGAGATTGAAGGGGTGAGGTTTTGTCCTTCTCCCCTTGTGGGAGAAGGTGGCGCGAAGCGCCGGATGAGGGGTTACCTCCTCGAACTCCACTCTCGAGAGACTCGCACGCGGAGAGAACCCCTCACCCGTCTCGCCGCTGCGCGGCGAGCCACCCTCTCCCACAAGGGGCGAGGGTGCAGCGGCGCACGCGGTGAGAGGCGAGGACTCACGGCCGCCCGTAATTCGGCGCCAGCAATCGGTTGCGGATCAGATAGCTCATGGTGCGGGACCAGGATTCGTCGGTGTTGCCGCGCATGTCGGCGCTGGCAGCTGTGATCAGGTTGCCGGTGTTCACGTCACGCAGGTAGATATTGAGGTTGATGATCAGGTTCGAGACCTTCTGTACCATTCCGGTGATCTCGAGATCGGCGCCCAATTGCGCAGCTAGCTTGAGGTCGCAGCCGCCGCAAACCTGCAAATTGCTGTGACGGGCGGCGTCCCGGACCGGCGCGATATCGAGCAGCTGGAACCTGCCTGAGTCCGCCAGTTCCTTGCGCAGCTGCTCGCTGATCTGCGCGAGCCGCGCCTCCTCCGGTTTTGAGCCGTAGAACTCGCCGGGCAGGCTGGTGTCGATCAGCTCGAAATCGAATACCGCGAGTTTCGGCGGATCGGCCAACGCTGCCGATGGCGTCAACAGCAAAGCGGCGAAGCAAAGCAGCGCTCGCATGATCGTGATTCCAGTCCGCACACACGCGAGGACGAAATGCGGGGTTGCATGCCCTGACAAATCGGTCATGCTTTAGTGGAGACAATTCTCCATCGGCGGTCAAGCCGGGGAGACGTACGGAGGAAGCATGATCCGATGGTTGCCCGGCCTGATCGGCCTGAGTCTGGCGGCGACGCAAGTGCTCGCGGCGGACCCGGTGCAGATCGGCGTCGGCTATCTCGGTGTCGCCGGCACCAGGTCGACGCTGTCGCTGGTCGAGCAGCCCGCCGAGAATGACGGCGTCGCCGGCGCACGCCTCGCGATCGAGGACAACAACACCACCGGTAAATTTCTCAACCAGCGTTTTGCGCTGGAAGAGCGCCGGGTCAAGGAGGGCGAGGATGCGGTCCAGGCCGCGACCGATCTCGCCGCGCATAACGGCTTCATCATTGCCGACTTGCCGGCCGACACGCTGCTGAAGGTCGCCGACGCCCTGCGCGATCGCGGCACGCTGCTGTTCAACGCCGGCGCGATCGACGAGCGGCTGCGCGAGGCCGATTGCCGCGCCAATATCATCCACACCGCACCGACGCGATCGATGCTGGCCGACGCGCTCGGCCAGTATCTGGTGTGGAAGCAGTGGAAGCGCTGGCTGCTCGTGGTCGGCTCGCATGACGCAGACAAACTGTTTGCCGACGCGCTCCGGCGTACCGCAACCCGATTTGGCGCCAAGATCGTGCAGGAGCGCACCTTCGAGGACACCGGCGGCGCGCGGCGCACCGATAGCGGCGTGACGCTGATCCAGCGGCAGATGCCGGTGTTCACCCAGCAGGCCCCCACTTACGACGTATTGGTCGCCGCCGACGAGAGCGAGGTGTTCGGCGCTTACCTGCCCTACCGCACCTGGGATCCGCGCCCCGTCGCGGGCTCGGCCGGCCTGGTGCCGCGCAGCTGGGACGCGGCCCAGGACCAATGGGGCGCAACCCAGATGCAGAACCGCTTCATGAAGCTGAACTTACGGCGGATGACCGCGCTCGACATGCAGGCCTGGACCGCGGTTCGCATGGTCGGCGAAGGCACCTCGCGCACCAATTCCGGGGACGTCAAGAAGGTCACTGAGTTCATCAAGGGACCGGACTTCTCCGTGGCCGCCTTCAAGGGCACAAAGCTGACGCTGCGCGACTGGAACCTCCAGCTCCGCCAACCGATCCTGCTGGTCGATGGCCGCATGGTGGTGTCGGTCTCGCCGCAAGAGGGTTTCTTGCACCAGGTCTCCGAGCTCGACACGCTCGGCTATGACCGTCCGGAGAGCAAATGCAAGCTGAAGTGAGCCAAGCTGAAGTGGGCTATGTGAGATGAGTTCGAGCTGCGACCACAACGACGCTGTGCCCCGTCCCCCGCCTGCGGGGGAGGGTTGGGGAGAGGGTGTCTCCACGAGCGAGAGTCCCCAAGGTGAAAGAGCCCTCTCCCGTATCGCATCTAACGATGCGATACGACCTCCCCCGCAAGCGGGGGAGGTGAAGCCAACCCGCAGCGGAATACTGCGGATGTGGCGTGTTGGATTGCTGTCCGCACTGGCGCTCACGGCACCCCCCGCCCATGCGTTCATCGCCTATGTCTCGAACGAGAAGAGCAACTCGGTGTCGGTGATCGACACCGAGAGCTGGACGGTGACCAAGACGATCAAGGTCGGCCAGCGTCCGCGCGGCATCGAATTCACGCGCGACGGCAAGTTCGTGATGGTCGCGGTCGGCGATGACGACACCATCCAGATGATCGACGCCAGGTCGCAAGCGATCGTCGACACCCTGCCCTCCGGACCCGACCCCGAGCTGTTCACGCAGGATGCAACCGGCAAGACGCTCTATGTCGCCAACGAGAACGACAACACGGTGACGGTGATCGACCTGGACAAGCGCGCCCGCCTCGGCGACATCCAGGTCGGCGTCGAGCCCGAAGGCATGACCGTCAGTCCCGACGGCAAGATTCTGATCAACACGTCGGAAACGACCAACATGGCGCATTTCATCGATACCAATTCGCGCCAGATCGTCGCCAATGTGCTGGTCGATGCGCGCCCGCGCTTCGCCGAGTTCAAGCACGACGCTTCAGAACTCTGGGTGTCGTCCGAGATCGGCGGTACGGTGTCGATCATCGATCCCAAAAAGCACGAGGTGATCGGCAAGGTGACGTTCGACATCCCGGGCCTGCGGCGCGAGGCGATCCAGCCGGTCGGCATCGGCATGACCAAGGACGACAAGACCGCCTTCGTCGCGCTCGGCCCCGCCAACCGCGTCGCGGTGGTTGATACTGCCACGCGCAAGGTGACGAAATATCTGCTGGTCGGCCAGCGGGTCTGGCACATGGCGTTCACGCCGGATGAAAAATACCTGCTGGTGACCAACGGCGTCTCCAACGATGTCTCGGTGATCGAAGTGGCCGCGCAGAAGGTGATCAAGACCATTCAGGTGGGCGAGCTGCCCTGGGGCATCACGATCGCGCCATGACCAGCCCCGCCCCCATCGCCGAGCCACGCGAGACCACACTGAGGCCGGATCCGGCCGCGGTGCCGGCGCTGTCGATCGACGGCGTCAGCCACGCCTACGGACCGCGCCGGGCGCTGATCGACGTCTCCTTCAACGTCCAGCCCGCGAGCTTCACCGCGCTGCTCGGCCTCAATGGCGCCGGCAAGAGCACGCTGTTCTCGCTGATCACGCGCCTGTTCGGCATCCAGACCGGCCGCGTCGGTATTTTCGGCCACGACATCAGCAATAGCCCCGGCGAAGCGTTACGGCTGCTCGGCGTCGTGTTCCAGCCGCGCACGCTCGATCTCGATCTGTCGCTGACGCAGAACCTGCTCTATCACGCCGCCCTGCACGGCATCAGCCGCCGCGAGGCCGCCACACGCGCAGCCGATTTACTCGGCCGCATCGGCCTTGGCGAGCGCGCTGCAAGCAAGGTGCGCGATCTCTCCGGCGGGCAGATGCGGCGGCTGGAGATCGCGCGCGCGCTGTTGCACCAGCCGCGACTGCTGCTGCTGGACGAGCCGACCGTCGGCCTCGATGTCAAGGCGCGCGCCGACATCATCAGCCATGTGCGCCAGCTCGTCACCGAACAAGGCATCGGGGTGCTCTGGGCCACGCATCTGTTCGACGAGATCAATGCGGGCGACGACCTCGTGGTGCTGCACCAGGGCAAGGTGCTGGCCAAGGGCCCGGTCGGCCGCGTCATTGCGGAAGCCGGTGCGCAGGACGTCAACACCGCCTTCATGCGGCTGACGGGCGCGCAGATCATGCCGGGAGGCCCCGCATGAGCAGCATCACCGCCCGTGACACACCGCGCGGATTCTCGTTTGCCGAGTACATGACCTGTCTCACGGGCATCGTCTGGCGCGAGGGCCTGCGCTTCCTGCATCAGCGCGAGCGCTTCGTCTCCGCGCTGGTGCGCCCGCTGGTGTGGCTGTTCATCTTTGCAGCGGGCTTCCGGCAGGTGCTCGGCATCTCCATTATCCCGCCCTACGAGACCTATATTCTCTACGAGGTCTTTATCGCGCCCGGGCTGATGGCGATGATACAGCTCTTCAACGGCATGCAATCCTCGCTCTCGATGGTCTATGACCGCGAGATGGGCAACATGCGCACGCTGCTGGTCAGCCCGCTGCCGCGCGGGTTTCTCCTGTTCTGCAAGCTGCTCGCGGGCACCGCAGTCTCGCTGCTTCAGGTCTATGCATTCCTCCTGATCGCCTGGTTCTGGGACATCACCCCTCCGCCGATCGGCTATCTCACGGTGCTGCCGGCGCTGATCCTGTCAGGGCTGATGCTGGGCTCGCTCGGCATGCTGATCTCCTCCGGCATCAAGCAGCTCGAGAGTTTTGCCGGCGTGATGAACTTCGTGATCTTTCCGATGTTCTTCGCATCCTCCGCGCTCTACCCGCTGTGGCGGGTGCAGGAGGGCAGCCCCTATCTCTATTATGTTTGCGAGGCAAATCCGTTCACCCATGCGGTCGAGATGATCCGGTTTGCGCTCTACGGGCAGGTCAACTGGATCTCGCTCGCGGTGGTCGCGACCTGCACAATCGTGTTCATGACCGGCGCGATTTTCGCCTATGATCCGTCGCGCGGGCTAGCACGGCGCGGGCCTGCCGGAGGCGAAGGATGAAGGTTCGGGCTCTTGCCATTACTGCCCTTGCGGTCGTGGTGTCGGGCACGGCCGCGCGCGCGGCCGATCCGCGCTATCCGGACTGGCCCTGCACGCAGGCCAAGGTGCCGGAGATCTCGCTCGCGGCCGTCTGGGCCGGCCCGGCGCTCGACGACGCCGAGACCCGGTGGAAGGACGACGCGAAAGTCAGCGCGCTGGTCTCAAAGCTGTCGGCGCGAAAAACGCCGCTGGATGACGCCGAGAAGTCGGTGAAAGAATTTCTGGCCAGTTCCGGGTCCGACAAGACCGGGAACGCAAAGCTCTTGTTCGCCGGCCTGTTCGACACGCTCAACGCCCAGCGCTCCCAGGTCATGCGGGGGCTCGAACGGGTCAGTCGCAAGCAGCGTGAGGCCGCGGACAAGATCCGCGACGATACAGTCCAGCTTCAGGCGCTGCAGGACGCAACGCCACGCGACGAGGCCAAGGTCGAGGCGTTCAGCAACCAGTTGATCTGGGAAACCCGCATCTTCGAGGATCGCCGCAAGGTCGTGCGATTCGTCTGCGAGGTTCCCACCGCGATCGACCAGCGCCTGTTTGCGCTCGGACGCGTGATCCAGCAGGAATTGGAATAGCGTCAGCGTTGCTGACGGCTCCGCGGTTCCCGTCCTCGCAATAAAATCCTTAAGCTCTTTGCCGCGCTATCTGCCGGAACCAAATCGATCTAGGATGGCTTGTCGACGTGAAGCTCCAACCCGGGGAGACCTCGATGGGAACAGCAAAATTTATCTTCGCAGGCGCTGCGGCCATCGGCATGCTCGCATCCAGCGCGTTTGCTGACGATATGACCGGAATGGTCACCAGGATCGATCGGCTCAACAACACGATCTCGATCCAGCAGACGCAGAAGGGCACGGTCGGCGGCAGCGCAGGCGGCGCCGGCGCGCTTCAGGAGTACAAGACCAAGGACGCCGCGATGCTCGATACCGTCCATGCCGGCGACAAGGTGAGCTATTCCGCGACCGAAGCCAACGGCACGGGGACGCTGACCAAATTGCAGAAGCAGTAGACACGGCGTCATGGCCGGGCTTGTCCCGGCCATCCACGCCTAACCACGCTCAGGAAGAACGTGGATGCCCGGGACAAGCCCGGGCATGACGGTCTCTCGCTCACTGTTCCGGGCGCGGCTCCGGTTGCGCCTGCTCGGTGGGAAGCTTCGCACGCTCCCAGCCGTCCGTGCCGTCCGGATACCAGGCGACGTTGGCATAGCCGTACGCCAGCGCGCGCTTGGCGGCGTTCCACGACATCCAGCAATCGGCCAGACAATAGATCACCAGCAGCGCGGCCTTGTCGCCGCGTGACGCCCGCGCAAGACCGCGCTGTAAATAGTCGTCCATCGCCGGCGGAAGCGTGCCGTAGCCAGTATCCGGCAGCCAGACGCTGCCCGGAATGTTTTTGCGCGGGGTATCGCGCCAGACAGTGCCTTCGGGAAGGTTCTTCGGCTTGGGCGCGCGCGGCAGCACGTCGATGAACGCGCCACTGCTGGCTCGCCAGATCGCCTCGGCTTCCGCCGTCGTCAGCACGCGCGCGCCTTCCAGCGTCGCCGGCACCGGCGCACGGTAATTGTCGGTGCGAAAACCCTCCGGCTCGAACGGCTCCTGCTGCTGCGCTAATGCCGGCGCCGCCAGCATGACGGCGACGACCGCAGCGGCAAGAGGCCGTCTCATGGCGCCTTCTTGGCCGTCTCCGCGCCGAGCGGCCGGTCGCTCTCGTCCAGTAACGGTACGCCGAAGTCGAGCAGGATCTTGTTGATCTCGCCCTGGTTCTCCTGGATCAGCTTGTTGAGCTGACGTTTCCAATTCTGGTCGGCGGCACGCACGCCCATGCCGATACGATAGACCAGCTTTGGCCCGGTGGTTTCTTTCACCAGCGGCATCACGTGAAGCGAGCCGGCTTTCTTGGCGTAGAAGCCGGCCATCGGTCCCCACAACACGCCGGCATCGATCTTCCCGGCGGAAAGGTCGTCGATCATCGCCTGCGCCGAATTGTCATAGCGGGTGTCGATCATCAGCGGATACGGCTTCGCATCACCCATCAACCCGGCGATCGCCATGTTGGTGGCCGGCGGCGTGCCCGCGATGATGCCGAGATGCTTGCCCTTGAGCCGCGCGTCTTCAAGCGTATCGACATCTTCCAGCCCGCTGCCGACCTTCGCGACCAGCGCGTAGGACGTGCGGTAATAGGGATTGGTCCCCTGCACGAGATCATCGCCTTGCGGAAAGCCCATGATGACGTCGCAGCGGTGCGCGCCCAGCGTCATCCGCACGAAGCCGGTCGCCTGCGGAAAGAACACGTAGTCGAGCTTCCTCTGGAGCTTTTCGGCGAACAGTTCGGCGACCTTGTTTTCGATGCCCTCACCCTTCTCGTTGGAGAACGGCAGGTTGCGCGGATCAGCGCAGACGCGCAGCACCTTTGGATCGACCAGTTCGAATGAGAGATCGCCAGTTTCGTTGGTCTGCGCCGCGGCGACGTCGCCGATCGCACAGGACGCGACCATCAGACATAGTGAAACTAACCAGCGACGATGTCGCCCGGCCTCCGTCATCGCACTTCCTCCTCGTTTCATCCCAATGCTATCCATGCAACGCAGGACGCACCATGTTTTGCCAAACTCTGCGGTGGCTTGTCGTGTGCAGCGCAGAAAACCCCGAACTGAGGCGGAAAAGTGTCTCATCTCGCGTCAACGATTGCTGCCTTGGCCCTGCTGGGCCTCGCCACGTTAGCACGCGCTGCGGCGGCCGAATTGCCTGTGAGCGAAGTCGCGCCGGGAATCTTCGTACACTCCGGGACCATCGCGCTGATGACGCGCGAGAACGAGGGCGACATCGCCAATGTCGGTTTCATCGTCGGCGAGGAGGCGGTCGCCGTGATCGACACCGGCGGCAGCGTTCGCGAGGGCGAGGCGTTGCTGGCGGCGGTGCGGGCCCACACCACCAAGCCGATCCGCTACGTCATCAACACCCACGGACATCCAGACCATGTCTTCGGCAATGCCGCCTTCATCGCCGACAGAACCAGCTTCATCGGCCACAGCAAGCTGCCGCAGGCACTGGCAACGCGCGGGCCTTACTACCTGGACAACTTCAAGCAGATCATGGGTGGCGAATTGATCGATCCCGTGAAGATAGTTCCGCCAACGCTGCTGGTCACGGACACGCTGACGCTCGACCTCGGATCGCGCCGGCTGACCTTGCGGGCGTGGCCGCCGGCGCATAGCGATAACGACCTGACGGTGTTCGACGAGACGACGAAGACGCTGTTCGCGGGTGACCTCGTCTTTCTCCGCCACATTCCGGTGGTGGACGGCAGCATCCGTGGCTGGCTCGCCCTGCTGAAGGAATTGGAGACCATTCCGGCGCAGCTCGTCGTTCCCGGTCACGGACCCGTGAGCGACTGGCCTGCCGCATTGGCCGATGAGCGGCGTTATCTTTCGACGCTGCTGTCCGACGTGCGCGCGCTCAACAAGAAGGGCGAATCGATCCGGGCTGCGGCGGATCAAGCGGGCTCATCCGAGCGTTCCCGTTGGGACCTTTTCGACGACTACAACGCCCGCAACGCAACCGCAGCATTTTCGGAAATTGAATGGGAGTAGCGGACGCGCTACGCTGAAGCTCGAGTGCCGCTTCGCCCGCACGGGATCACACCCATGATGCGACATATGCTCCGCCTGACCTTGATCGCCGCATTTGCCGGCATCGCCCTTGCCGCACCGGCGAGCGCGGAAGAGGCCTATGATCCCTGGCCGGGTCTGGTGCAGGACATTTTCAATAACCGTCCGATGAACGATGGTGCCGGCGTGATCGGCATCGAGATGCCCTATCGCGCCGAGGACGCGGCGATCGTCCCGGTGACCTTGCGCAGCAAGCTCTCGCCGGCCGACAGCCGCCGCATCCGTTCGATCACGCTGGTGATCGACCGCAACCCGGCACCGATGGCGGCGAAGTTCGAGCTTGGAGCAGACGCCAACGTCACCGAAATCTCGACGCGCGTGCGGGTCAACAACTATACCGATGTCCATGCGGTGGCGGAGCTAAGCGACGGCCAGCTCTATGTCTCCAAGACCTATGTAAAAGCCTCCGGCGGCTGCTCGGCACCGGCGGGAAAGAATGCCGAGGAAGCCCGGAATCATCTCGGCCAGATGCGTTATCGGCAATTCGCGCGCGAGGAGGCGCCGGCGAGCCGCGTCCGCGAGGCGCAGATCATGATCGGCCATCCCAACAATTCCGGGCTCCAGATGGACCAGGTCACGCAGCTTTATATTCCCGCCTTCTTCGTCAACCAGCTGAAGCTGACGCAGGACGACAGTCCCGTGCTGTCGATGGAAGGCGGCATCTCCATCTCGGAAGATCCCAATCTGCGCTTCACCTACGTCTCCAACGGCGCCCGGCGTTTTCGCGCCGAGGCCAAGGACACGGACGGCCATGTGTTCCGCAACGAGTGGGATGTTGATAAGCCGGCGACGTGAGGGCGCTGTATTTCCCTCTCCCCTTGTGGGCCTTGTGGGAGAGGGTGGATCGCCGCGCAGCGGCGAGACGGGTGAGGGGTTGCTTCCGCGAGCACACCTCTCACAATCGAAATTGCGGAGAAATACCCCTCATCCGGCGCTTCGCGCCACCTTCTCCCACAGGGGGAGAAGGGAAGGCAGCAGCGCAAGTATCAGAAACACCTGACCTCTGCCTCAGCCTGCGCGCGCCTGAGATCATTCACCGCCGCGTTCGCCTGCTCCGAGGTGCGAAACTGGGCGCCGAGATTGCCGCGGACCTGGGACATGCTGAGCGCGGTTTCCGCGGTGACGTAGCGCTCGTAGGGCACGATCGAGGCGACCACGTCGATCGAGCAGGAACACTGCTCGATGGACTGCCGGCTCTCGCCGTTGGCCTTCATGCAGCCATAGACATATTCGGCGCGCGCCGTCGTCGGATAATCATTGGCTTCATCGGCTCGCGCCGCAGACGCGATTGCGGCGAGCACCGCCAGCGCGGCGACAATCGGTCGTAGCTGTCCGGCCAAATCCATCAGCATCCTCCCGCTGGTTGCGATGGAAGCTATGCTATGCGTATTGTCCTGAAAAGCACTCGCTTCGAGGAAACGGCTCACAAGGTGATGAAACTTCTTGGTCGAACATTGACGCTCGCGATGACGCTGGCGCTGGTTGCACCCGGCCACGCCGCGGATACTATCCGTCTTGCGGTCCAGAAGACCGGAACCTTCTCCTGGGAGCTGGCCACGATCCGCGCGAGCGGTCTCGACAAGGAGGCCGACCTGTCGCTGGAGGTCACCGAGCTCGCGAGTCCCGAGGCCGGCAAGATCGCGCTTCGCGCCGGCAATGCGGATATCATGCTCTCGGACTGGCTCTGGGTATCGCGCGAGCGCGCGCTCGGCGCCAAGCTGACGTTCTATCCCTATTCCAGCGCGCTCGGCGCGGTGATGGTGCCGGCGGCCTCGCCGATCAAGACCCTCGCCGACCTCAAGGGCCGCAAGCTCGGAGTCGGCGGTGGCCCCATCGACAAGAGCTGGCTGCTGCTTCAGGCGCGGATGAAGCAGGACGGCATCGACCTGAAATCGGAGGCGACCATCGCCTATGGTGCGCCGCCCTTGATCGCCGCCAAGGCGGCCGACGGCGAGATGGACGCGAGCCTCAACTTCTGGAATTTCTGCGCGCAATTGGAGGCCAAGGGCTTCCGGCGCCTCGCCGGCATCGAGGACATTCTGCCGAAGCTCGGCGCCAAGGGAGCGGTTTCCGCGGTCGGCTATGTCTTCGACGAGAGCTGGGCGGCGAACCATCGCGACGCGGTGGCGCGCTTCATCGCGATGACCCGCAAGGCCAAGCAGTTGCTCGTCACCTCCGATGCGGCCTGGGACAAGGTCGCGCCGCTGACCGGCACGGCCGACGCCGCCATGCTCAAGACCTATCGCGGCCGTTATCGCGACGGCATCCCGCGCCGGAGCGTCGCCGACGAGGAGGCGGATGCGCGCGTGCTCTATCGGGTGCTGGCCGAAATCGGAGGCCGTGATCTGGTTGGACCGGCGGCCGAGCTCGACCCCGGCACCTTCTATCACGCCGTGACCGGAGACTGAGGTGCTGCGCCTTCTGTCGATTGCCCTGCTTCTCGTGATCTGGTGGACAGCCGCGCTGTTCGTCGGCGGCGCAAAACTGCCCTCCCCACCCGCCGTGCTCAACGTCATCATAGCGGAAGCCTCGAGCGGGGCGCTTTTCCTGCATCTCGGCGCCACGCTCGCACGCGTCGCGCTCGCCTTCGTGTTGGCGATGTCGCTCGGCAGCGCCATTGGCTATCTGATGGGACGGGTGAAGCTTGCCGACCGGCTCGGCGATCCCTGGCTGATCCTGCTGTTGAATCTGCCGGCGCTGGTCGTGATCGTGCTCGCCTATATCTGGGCCGGGCTCACCGAGGCCGCCGCCATTGCGGCGATCGCCATCAACAAGCTGCCAACGGCAGTCGTCACCTTGCGCGAGGGCACCCGCGCGCTCGACCGTTCGCTGGACGAGATGGCGACCGTGTTCGCCATGCCGCGCTGGCGCGCGTTCCGCCATGTCGTGCTGCCGCAGCTTGCGCCTTATGTCGCGGCCTCCGCCCGTTCCGGGCTGTCGCTGGTGTGGAAGATCGTGCTGGTCGCCGAATTGTTAGGACGGCCGAACGGCGTCGGCTTCGAGATCGGCGTCGCCTTCCAGCTATTCGACACGCCACGGCTGCTGGCCTATTCGCTGACATTCGCCGCGGTCGTGCTCGTGATCGAGACCGCGCTGGTGCAGCCGTTCGAAACTCGGGCAACACGGTGGCGCCCCCGTGCGGCTTGAGGTCGATATCACAGGCAAGACATTCGAGAGCGCCGCGAGCCGAACGCACGAGGTGCTGGCGCCGATCAAGTTCGCGCTTCAATCCGGCGACGTCGGCGTGCTGATCGGCCCGTCCGGCTGCGGCAAGAGCACAATGCTGCGCATCATCCTGGGGCTCGACCGCGATTATCATGGAAAGGTCGCACGCCCGCCCGAAGCGCGGGTTGGAATGGTGTTCCAGGAGCCGCGGTTGTTGCCGTGGCGTTCGGTGGAGCAGAACGTACGGCTAGCCGCCCCCGACGTCAGCGAGGCAAAGCTGTCGGAGCTTTTCAGGATCCTCGAGCTTGACTCGCATCGCAGCCACTTCCCCGGTGAATTGTCGCTGGGGCTCGCCCGCCGCGTTGCACTCGCCCGCGCCTTTGCGGTCGAGCCCGATCTGCTGGTGCTCGACGAGCCCCTCGCCTCGCTCGACGATGCGCTCGCAGGCCGCCTGCGCGACGAGATCGCGACACTGGTGGCAAGCCGCCCCATGATGACGCTGCTCGTCACCCACAGCCTGGACGACGCGATCCGTCTCGGCGATCGCCTGTTCTTCCTGTCGCCACGGCCGGCGCGCATCATTCGGGAGGTCCCGATTCCGATCCCGCGCGCGCAGCGTAGCGAGGTCGAGCTCGGCCGGATCAAGGCCGAGCTCGCTGCAGCACAACTTGAATCGAAATGAAACCTCGTGGTCAACTGGACCAAACGAGATTGTCGAGAGAGGTCACCATGCGGCGTACGCTGATTGCGATCGGCATCCTGATGTTGGCGATGCCGGGCACGGCGCTCGCGCAGGCCAAAGGCAAGGGCATCCGGTTATGGAATCTGACAACGGAGACGATCTCCGGCTTTCAGCTATCACCGGCCGGCAAGACCGACTGGGGTCCAAACCAGACCTTGAACGACAAGGACAAGGAGGTCGATCATGACGAGCGGCTGCGCATCACCGGCGTCGAGCCCGGCCGTTATGACGCCAAGGTCACCTATCCCAATTCGCGGCAGTGCATCGTGCGCGATGTCGAGATCAAGGCGGACGCAGTGTTCTCGATCGCCGACAAGGATCTGAAGGACTGCACCAAGTAGCGCGGGCGTATCAGAAGTGGCTTAGCTCCTCATCCTGAGGAGCCCGCGAAGCGGGCGTCTCGAAGGATGGCCACAGGCGAGAACCGCGCCTGCATGGTTCGAGACGCGCTTCGCGCTCCTCACCATGAGGGTTTCGCGCCGGATCACGCCTTGTCGTTGGGGTGCGGATATTCGCAGCGCCACCGCACCGCCTGCCACTTCGGATGGTTCCCGACCCATTGCGCGATATAGGGCGGCGCGGCCATCGCGCATTGCGTCGGCGACCCCGCATAGTTGAACACAATATGCTGCTCCTCGCAGGTCGCGGGCGAGAGCACCGCACACACAGTCACCACAAGGTCGATCGGGTTCATGCCAGATCCTCGCGCGGGGGCAGTGGAGATTAGCACAAACGATACGTGCCAAAGAGCGGGAAGTTTCAATCTGGCGTGAGGATTAGCTGGAACCCACTTCGCTAGAAATTCACCCCAAATATCAATCTCGCCTGCTGCCGCTCGAAATTGACGAGGTCGAGATTGGCGCCTGATCCAGCCGAACGCCCCCAGGCCTGCATGCTCCAGCTCAGGGTCAGGCGGGAGCGCTCCGATATCTGATAATAGGCGGTCGGGCCGACGAACAGGGCTTGCCCGGCGAACTCGCCGAGGCCGATGCCCTCATACTGGCGGAAATAGCGCAGCTCGCCACCGAGCAGAAAGTCCGGGCGCAGGCGCACCATGCCGGCAAAGGCGGCGCCGACCGTCGAGCTCTTTTCCGAGAGACCGCTGACCTCGAACCGCGCCCATTCCGGCTGGTAGATCAAGTTGAGCGCGCCGATGACAAAGTTCGGGATCAGCTCACGATCGAACGCCAGTGTGAAGTCGGTGCCGTACATCCGCCCCTTCGCGCCACTGGTCTCATCGATGCGATCGCCATGCAATTCCGCGGCGACGGTCAGGCCGAACGGTGCTTGCTCGCGGTCGAGCAGACGATAACGCAAATCGAGCGAGGCGCCCTGGAAGTTGAGTTGACGGCGGCCGTCGATGTCGGGGACCCCGGTGATGTCGTGCAGGGTCGCAATGCCGCCGGCCTCGATGCGAAAATTCGGCAGCGGGACGACTTCGATCTCGACCTCCTGGCCGATGGCGCGATAGATCCCGCCGCCCTTGCCGAACCGTCCCGTCGTCTGGCTCTGGAATTCGCGCTCGCCGAGATTGCCAACATCGGTGCCGATCATGAAGCCGAAGATGTGCTCGGTATCAAAGCCCTCTTCGGCGTGCACGCATGCCGGTGCAAGCGCGACTATACAGCCAGCTATGATCGAGACTATTTGGGCTCTCGCGCGCATCCCGAACACTACCACGGCTTCGACGGCATTTGCCATCGAAGCCGCGGCAGGTCGTCGGGTGGTCTTACTTGCGCAAAGCGCAGGCGTACATGTTGATTTCCATGCCGACCGGCACTTCCACGATCTTCGGAGCTTTCCAAGCCATTCGGGGTCTCCCAAGGGATTGAGCGCGACATCGCGCCGGGCAAAACCTAGGGCTGGGTCAAGCACAGCGCAAGTCTGGAATCGAACGGCTGATACAACGATGCAGCGAATTGCGCGTGCGCTGTTCGCTCCCGGGCAAACCGCCTTCGCTCCCAGTCAAGCGCTGCACCCTTCACCGCAACAATCGCAGCAAAGCGCGCCCCGCACGCGAGTTCAACTCCTTGGCGTCGAGCGTGCCATCGTGATCGGGATCGGCTGCGTTGAAGCGCTGCTCCACAACGGCGAGATATTCGTCGAGCGTGAGTGTCCCGTCGTGATCGGGATCGGCGGCGGCGGCGAGTTCTTTCGCTGTTAACCGTCCGCGCAATTCGCGCAGATCCAGCGTGCCGTCATGATCGGGATCAAGCTTCGCGAACAGCGCGGCCGCCGCCTTCTTCACCTCGGCGAGATCGAGCGTGCCGTCATTGTCGCTGTTGAACATCTTGACCGCGCTGGCAGAGGCCGACCAGGCGGGGCCAGCGAGCAGCAGCCCGGTCAACGCAAGCGCAATGGAGCGACGCGATATCATCAAAGCCTCCCTACCAAGAGCCCGCGATTCGCGCGGGATCGCGACAACATAAGTCCCCACGCAGTGCGCGGTTCAAGCCCCAACGTATTGCAACCTGCCCGGCAAACTCCACACCCGCGTGGCTGGCCAGCCGCACGCGCCGTCTCACGCCGCGGAATTTCACCAGCGCCTCGACGCAAATGGCGTTCATGGCCGAGAGGTTTACTCGGGGTAACTGGTATTTGGCGTCTAATAATTCGTCACGACGCTTACGACTTTCGTATTGACGCGTTTTGGTTTCCGAACGACTGTTGCTGTCGCAGCGTCAAAAGACGCGCGTACTGGGGAGGAATAGATGAAACGCCTTGCGATGGCCGCGAGCCTGGTCATGTCCGCATGCTCGGTTGCGAGCGCACAAACCACCGATCAACTGGTCAAGGGTGCGACCGACACATCGAACGTTCTCAACTACGGGATGGGCTACAATCTCCAGCGCTTCTCGACCCTGAACCAGATCAACAAGGACACGATCAAGAACCTCGTCCCGATCTGGAATTACTCCTTCAACGACGATCGCAGCGAGGAATCACAGCCGCTGGTCTACCAGGGCGTGATCTACGTCACCTCGCATAACGCGACGATGGCGGTCGACGCCAAAACCGGCAAGCAGATCTGGAAGTCCAAGATCGAGTATCCGGCCGAGACCCCGCGAATCGTCTGCTGCGGCATCATCAATCGCGGCGCCGCGCTCTATGACGGCAAGCTGTTCCGCACAACGCTCGACGCCAACGTGGTCGCGATCGACGCCAAGGACGGCAAGGAATTGTGGCGGCAGAAGGCGGCCGACATCAAGGAAGGCTATTCCATGACGGTGGCCCCGCTGGTCGCCGATGGGGTCATCATCACCGGAATCTCCGGCGCTGAGTTCGGCACCCGCGGCTTCATCGACGGCTGGGACCCAGCGACGGGTAAGCATCTCTGGCGCACCCATTCGATCCCCTCACCGGACGAGCCCGGCGGCGACACCTGGAAGGGCGACACCTGGAAGCTCGGCGGCGGTTCGACCTGGATCACCGGCTCCTATGATCCCGAGCTGAATACGGTCTATTGGGGCATCGGCAATCCCGGACCCTTCAATGCAGCGGTGCGCCCCGGCGACAACCTGTACACCTGCTCCGTGCTGGCGATGGATCCCAAGACCGGCAAGATCAAGTGGCACTACCAGTTCTCGCCGAACAATCCGTTCGACTATGACGCAGTGGCCGAGATGGTGCTCGCCGACATGAACGTCGAGGGCAAGCCGACCAAGGTCCTGATGGATGCCAACCGCAACGGCTTCTTCTACGTGCTCGACCGCACCAACGGCAAGCTGCTCGCGGCCAATCCTTACGTGAAAGTGAATTGGGCGACCGGCATCGACATGAAGACGGGGCGTCCGATCGAAACCGACGTCGTGACCGGCGCGCGCGAGGGCAAGAAGGTCACGGTCTATCCGTCCATTCTCGGTGGCAAGAACTGGGAGCCGATGTCGTTCAATCCGCAGACCGGACTGGCTTACGCCAACACGCTTGCTTTCGGCGGCAGGTACAAGTCGGAGCCCGCCACCTTCAAGCAGGGCGAATGGTATCTCGGCATGGACCTCACGGATCCCTGGGAATGGGGTGACGGCGCGCGCGGTCATCTGAAGGCGATCGATCCCATGACCGGCAAGGCGAAGTGGGAAGCACCAAGCGACATCCCGCGCTTCTCCGGCGTGCTGTCGACCGCAGGCGGCGTCGTGTTCACCGGCGCGCTGACGGGCGAGTTCGAGGCCTTCGATGCCGACAGCGGCAAGAAGCTCTGGCAGTTTCAGACCGGCTCCGGCATCGAGGGACAACCGGTGACCTGGCAGCAGGACGGCGTGCAGTATGTCGCCGTGACGAGCGGCTATGGCGGCGTCTACTCGCTGTTCTCCGGCGACGAGCGGTTGGCGAAAGTGCCGCCGGGCGGCTCGCTGTGGGTCTTTGCGGTCAAGCAGTAAACGGCGAGACGTGCTGGGAATGGTATCTCACAGGACGGCGGCGATCTTCGCCGCCGTCGCGGTGCTGACGGTCGCGCTTGCGGCGACCGTTCGTGCCGCGGATGACTCAAATGGCAACCCCGCCCAAATGCAGATCGACCACGGCAAGGCAACCTATGCCGAAAAATGCTCGCACTGCCACGGCCCCAACATGATGAATTCCGGCACCATCACGCCGGACCTGCGCGCCTTCCCCGATGACAAGACCCGCTTCGTCACCACGGTGAAGAACGGCAAGAACAACAGGATGCCGCCATGGGGTGACGTTCTCAACGACGATGAGATCGGCGAGCTCTGGGCCTTCATCTCGAGTCGGAGGAAGCCATGAGAGGCAGGCTGGCGGCGCTCAGTCTCGCTGCGATGCTGATCGGTCCGGCGACAACGGCCGGCGCGGCCGATCCGTTGAGCGTCTGTCTCGACGAGGACCGGCCACCGCTCTCAGCGCATCACCGCGGCAAGCCCGATTCGGGCTTCGACGTGATGCTGGCGCAGGCGATCGCGGATCGGCTGGGACGGCAGCTCAGGATCCAGTGGTTCGAGAGCAAGCTGGACGAGGATTCGAGCCCGCAGCTCGAGGCCAATGCGCTGCTCTCCGACGGTCGCTGCTCGCTCGTCGGCGGCTATGCGCTGACCACGGATTCGCTGGTCGCGCCCGGCATGAAGACGGCGCGCTTGCCGGATTTCGCCGGCGCGACGCGCGACGACCGGCGCCGCCGCGTCGCGCTCGGCGTGCTCGCGCCGAGCCAGCCCTATGTTTATTCGCCGATGACGGTGGTGCTGGGACCGAAGGCGCGCGGGCGCAAGATCGGCGATATCGGCGATCTCACCGGGCTTCGTCTCGCGATCGAGAGCGGGTCGCTCGGCGACGCCATCTTGATGAGTTTCGACAAGGGACGCCTGATCGACGGCATCACCCATCTGGTGCCGGGCCGCGACGATCTCCTCGGCGCGCTCGAGCGCGGCGACCATGATGCCACGCTGATCGACCTCGGCCGCTTCGACGCTTACCGCGCCGCGCATCCCGAGACCGCGATCACCGCCTCCGGCTACTATTACCCGATCGGGGCCAATCGCGGCTATGTCGGGCTTGCCAGCGAGTCTGCGCTGATCGACGCCGTCAACAAGGCCCTGACGGAGCTCGCCGCCGACGGCAAGATCGCTGCATTCGGCCAACACGCCGGCCTCACCTACCTGCCGCCGCGAGAGCCCGCAATCCTCGGCGATGTCTGGAGGCAGATCATCCAGCGTTGAAGCGCTGCGGTGCATTCCGAGCCTGCGTGCACACGCATGCATCTCGCAATGACGCACGATGCGGTTAGCGATAGGCAGCTACGGCGCTACTGGCCTCACCGGCCCGTCGGCGATGCCCGAAGAGAACTGCCCGCCCTGCGTCTAGTTCTCCCCGACGGCCGCCGCGCCGTGCTGCATCTTGTGGATCGAGGACGGCACCACGCCGAAATATTTCCGGAACACGCGGCTGAAATGCGATGAGCTGGAGAAGCCCCAGGAGAACGCGACATCGGTAATGGTCTTGCCTGCGTGAGCCTCGAGCTCCTGGCGGCAGTTCTGCAAGCGTGCCTGCCAAATGTAGTCGCTCACCGTGGTGCCGCGCTCGGAGAACAGCATGTGCAGATAGCGCTTGGAGCAGCCGAGTTCGGTGGAGATCTCGTCGATGCACAGATCCGGATCGCGCAGGTGCTCGCGGATGAAGAACTGAGCGCGCACATACATCGCCTCGGGCCCGACCCGATCCAACATCGAGTCGGCTTCCCGCAGCGGCAAAAGCAGCAGGTCGATGAGCGAATCGGCGACGCCGACCGCGCTGTTCGCGGACAGTTTTGCCGCCTCGTCGAAGGTGGCATGAACGAAATCGTGAGCGATCCGACCCGTGCCGGTGCGTGACGACAGCTTGCAGGCCGGCATCCGTTGCGATGGGAATCCACGATCGCGCAGCAGTGACTTCGGAACGATCACCACGTCGTGGCGCGTGAAGGCTGGGCTGATGATCGAATGCGGGCAGGAGACGTCGTACGCGATGATGTCGCCCGGGTTCAACTCCATGTGGCGGCCTTCCTGCTCGAAATAGGACACGCCGTAGGTCTGGAAGTGGATCTTGATGTACGGATGTTCATTGGCCTTGGCGCGCGCCAGCGTGTGCGCGATGCGATGCTGGCTCACCTCGATCTGACAAAGTTTCAGGCGCGAGACGGAGGTGTAGTCGATGCGGCCTTCGAGCGAGGACGCCTCCAGCGGATCAACGTCGAAATAGCCGCATAGACTCGTCAACCCGTCGACCCAGCTCTGGATCTGCCTCTTCGGCGTCATTCCGGTCGTTGAGAGCGTGTGAATTGTGTCGGACATGAATCCAGCCGCTGGTTTTATCCGAGGTTCGACACGAATCGCGAGCAGCGCTGCCGAAGCCCTCAGCCGAGATTACGTGACGTTTACCTCAAATTTGGGAGGTCTTTGAAACGGTGCGCCATCGTTCCGTTGCCACCCTTGAAAGTTAATCCTCCGCCTTAGTCGCCGCGCCGTCAAGTGGAACATCAGCGCTGGCGCGGCGCGCGGTGCGATGCGGAAGCCGCTGAATTCGCTGCTGCAAAATCAAAATCTTTGCGTCCGTGCGCTGTCGAGCAAACCGGCTTCTCTCTTGGGCAAGTTTCCCCATGACGAACTCGTTAGGAATTGCGGCAGGAACAAAAAGAAGACGGGCCGCTCCTGCACGCGGACCTGCGGCTCTCATCAGGAGGAGAAAACACCCCAGCATCGTTTCCGGTCCCAATCGAGACCGCCCTGCACGAGCAGACGCTGGACGAGAAGCCCGGCGATCAAGCAACGCTTCGGAATCAATAAAACGAAATCCAACGGAGGAACGACTATGCGCAAGGTGCTACTGGCGACATTTCTTGGCTCCGCAGCGGCTCTCGCCGTCGGAAGCGCGTCAGCCAATGACGAGTTGATCAAGATGTCGCAGAACCCGAAAGACTGGGTGATGCCGACGGGCGACTATGCCAATACCCGCTATTCCAAGCTGAATCAGATCAATGCACAAAATGTCGGCAAGCTGCAGGTGGCCTGGACCTTCTCGACCGGCGTGCTGCGCGGCCATGAGGGTGGCCCGCTGATCGTCGGCAACATGATGTACGTCCACACACCGTTCCCGAACAAGGTCTACGCCATTGACCTTTCGCAGGAGAACAAGATCGTCTGGAGGTACGAGCCGAAGCAGGACCCGAACGTCATCCCGGTGATGTGCTGCGACACCGTCAACCGTGGCCTGTCGTACGGCGACGGAAAGATCTTCCTGCATCAGGCCGACACCACCCTGGTCGCGCTCGACGCCAAGACCGGTCAGGTTGCTTGGTCCGCGAAGAACGGCGATCCCAGCAAGGGCGAGACAGGTACGTCCGCGCCGATGGTCATCAAGGACAAGGTGCTGGTCGGCATTTCCGGCGGCGAGTTTGGCGTTCAGGCCCACATGACCGCCTACGACATCAAGACCGGCAAGGAGGTCTGGCGCGGTTATTCGGAAGGCCCGGACAACCAGATCCTGGTCGACGACAAGACCACCGCGCTCGGCAAGCCGATCGGCAAGGACTCCAGCCTCAAGACCTGGCAAGGCGATCAGTGGAAGATCGGCGGCGGCGCCACGTGGGGCTGGATCTCCTACGATCCAGAACTCAATCTCGTCTACTACGGGTCCGGCAATCCCTCGACCTGGAACCCGAAGCAGCGCCCCGGCGACAACAAATGGTCGATGACGATCTGGGCGCGCAACCCGGACACCGGCGTGGCCAAGTGGGTCTACCAGATGACGCCCCATGACGAATGGGACTATGACGGCGTCAACGAGATGATCCTCTCGGACCAGCAGATCAACGGCCAGCCGCGCAAGCTGTTGACGCATTTCGATCGTAACGGCCTCGGCTATACGCTCGATCGCGCCACCGGCGAACTGCTGGTTGCCGAGAAGTACGATCCGAAGGTGAACTGGACCTCCGGCGTCGACATGGACAAGAACTCGGCCACCTACGGCCGTCCGAAGGTGCTCGACGCCGCTTCGACCGACAAGGCGGGCGAGGACCACAACGTGAAGGGCATCTGCCCGGCCGCGCTCGGCACCAAGGACGAGCAGCCGGCAGCCTACTCGCCGGACACGCAGCTGTTCTACGTCCCGACCAACCACGTCTGCATGGACTACGAACCGTTCAAGGTAAGCTACACCGCGGGTCAGCCCTATGTAGGCGCGACGCTCTCGATGTATCCGCCGCAGGGCGATACCAATATGGGTAACTTCATCGCCTGGGACGGCAAGACCGGCAAGATCGTGTGGTCGAACAAGGAGCAGTTCTCGGTCTGGTCGGGTGCGCTCGCAACCGCCGGCGGCGTGGTGTTCTACGGCACGCTCGAAGGCTACCTGAAGGCGGTCGACGCCAAGACCGGCAAGGAGCTCTACAAGTTCAAGACTCCTTCCGGGATCATCGGCAACGTCACCACCTATGAGAACGGCGGCAAGCAGTACGTCGCGGTGCTCTCCGGCGTGGGCGGCTGGGCCGGCATCGGTTTGGCAGCGGGCCTGACCGATCCGACCGCGGGCCTTGGCGCAGTCGGTGGTTATGCGGCGCTCAGCAACTACACGGCGCTCGGCGGCACGCTGACCGTGTTCTCGCTGCCGACCAACTAACCTCAACTCCGTATCGCTCCGGCGCGTGGATCAACTCCACGCGCCGGCTCGTCTCCACCGAACGCCACGAGGAAAATCTCTTGCGTAAATTCTGCTCTGTCATTGCCGCGATGTTCTTCGTTGCGTCCGGAGGAATTGCCATCGCGGACGGGTCGGGTGACCCGACCGCCGTCAAGCAGAACGAAACCGGGGAATGGCTCGATAAGGAGGGTAACCCGACTTACAAGATCTCGGCCGATGGCACAGTGGACTGGTACACCTATTCCGGATACCGCCGCTATCACTCGGACTGCCATGTCTGCCATGGCCCCGACGGAATGGGCTCAACCTATGCGCCGGCGCTGAAGGATTCGCTCAAGACCATGAACTACGCCGATTTCCTCGGCGTCGTAGCCTCCGGTCGCAAGAACATCTCGACCGCGCAGGAGAACGTGATGCCGGCTTTCGGCGATAATCCGAACGTCGCTTGCTACATGGACGATCTCTACATCTACCTGCGCGCCCGCTCCAACGAGGCCTGGGGTCGCGCCCGTCCCAGCAAGCATGACGACAAGAACGACGCCTATACCAAGAACGAAGATTCGTGCATGGGCAGGAAGTGAACGTTTGGTCCCGGCCGAGACTTAAGTCTGGCGTCCATGAGAATTTGAGGAGTTTACGATGAAGACACGTGCCGCCGTCGCTTTCGAAGCCAAGAAGCCGCTCGAGATCGTCGAAGTCGATCTGGAAGGGCCGAAGGCCGGCGAAGTCCTGGTCGAGATCAAGGCGACCGGCATCTGCCATACCGATGCCTACACGCTCGACGGCTTCGACAGCGAGGGAATCTTCCCGTCGATCCTGGGCCACGAGGGCGCCGGCATTATCCGTGAGATCGGCGCCGGCGTGACCTCGGTGAAGCCGGGCGATCACGTCATTCCGCTCTACACGCCGGAATGCCGGCAGTGCAAAAGCTGCTTGAGCCGGAAGACCAATCTCTGCACCGCGATCCGCGCGACGCAAGGCAAGGGCGTGATGCCCGACGGCACCAGCCGCTTCTCCTACAACGGCAAGCCGGTCTACCATTATATGGGCTGCTCGACCTTCTCGAACTTCACGGTGCTGCCGGAGATCGCGGTGGCGAAGATCCGCGAGGACGCGCCCTTCGACAAGAGCTGCTACATCGGCTGCGGCGTCACCACCGGCGTCGGCGCCGTGGTCAACACCGCGAAGGTCGAGCCGGGCTCCAACGTCATCGTGTTCGGCCTCGGCGGCATCGGGCTCAATGTCATCCAGGGCGCCAAGATGGCCGGCGCCGACAAGATCATCGGCGTCGACATCAACGACTCCAAGGAGGAATGGGGCCGAAGGTTCGGCATGACGGCTTTCGTCAATCCCAAGAAGATCACCGGCGACATCGTTCCGCATCTCGTCAACCTTACCGATGGCGGCGCCGACTACACGTTCGACTGCACCGGCAACACCAATGTGATGCGCCAGGCGTTGGAAGCCTGTCATCGCGGCTGGGGCACCTCGATCATCATCGGCGTTGCGGAATCCGGCAAGGAGATCGCCACCCGTCCGTTCCAGCTCGTTACCGGCCGCAACTGGCGCGGAACTGCCTTCGGCGGTGCGCGCGGCCGCACCGACGTGCCGAAGATCGTCGACTGGTACATGAACGGAAAGATCCAGATCGATCCGATGATTACCCACACGCTCAAGCTCGAAGACATCAACAAGGGCTTCGACCTGATGCACGAGGGTAAGTCTATCCGTTCTGTCGTCGTGTTCTAGCTCGCAAGCGTCACACCCAAGGAGGATCGACCCATGACTGTTGCACTCCACCCCTCGATCGACAACGGCATCAAGCAAGGCACCGGCCACTTTGCCGGCGGCACGCTGGTCTGCAAATGCAGCGACCGCCCGGTCAAGGTCGCCGTCAAGGGCGACGTCGCCCACAATCACGCCTGCGGCTGCACCAAGTGCTGGAAGCCGCAGGGCGCGAATTTCTCTGTCGTCGCGGTGGTGCCGCGCCAGAACGTCACCGTGCTCGAGAACGGCGACAAGCTCCAGATCGTCGATGCTTCCGCGGCGATCCAGCGTCACGCCTGCAAGGCCTGCGGCACACACATGTATGGCCGGATCGAGAACAAGAATCATCCGTTCTACGGGCTCGACTTCATCCATCCGGAGCTGTTCCAGGAGCAGGGCTCCCAGGCACCACAATTCGCCGCCTTCGTCTCGTCGGTGATCGAATCGGGCGTGAAGCCGGAGCAGATGGCCGGCATCCGTTCCCGCCTGAAGGAGATCGGGCTCGAGTCCTATGATTGCCTGTCGCCGGCGCTGATGGACGCGATCGCGACCCACGTAGCGAAAGCCAAAGCCGCCTGAACAAGGCCGCCAGACTCCGCTAGGCCCCATCAGCTCGCCGGTAGTGACCACCGCCGGCGAGCGGACGAGCATATCGCGCAGATGACCGCGGGCGGTTGATCGCGGCGATGTCGCCGCCACTGCATTTTGCGTGTGGTGGTGCTTGGCTCGCGGGCCTTCGGGTCTCAGTCCTGGTCTCTCAATGACGTCGCAATGCCCTGAACTTTGTCCTTGAAGTCCGCGGGTCCTGCGATTCTCCCTCCCTCGACTGAGGCATCCTGCTTCGTCCGTGCAGTCACTCTGCCGGACGAAGCTTTTTCACCTCGATTACAATTTTGTAGTCGCACAGGACGCGTGACGTGTTGCCGCGCCCTGCTTTTGACAAACCCCGGATGCAATCTGTTCACGTCAAGGACAACCGGCTGTGAATGCCGGGGCGGCCCGATCTCTGCTACGGTCGCGCCGTGACGATGCCGCGCGAAGTTCAATCAATTAAGAACAACACGGGAGGTATCGAGCACATCCGAACATCGCGATCACCCTTCATGCCCCCTGCCGGGATTTGCCCGCGCGGGATAACGGGCTCGGACGCGGTTGCGATGATGCAGGGACCATGGCGCCGACCGAGGTCGGCTATTCCAAAATCGGCAAAGCTTATGAAGAGCGAGGGACGATCATGATCAAGGTGAAGATCAACGGCCAGGAACAGAGCTGGGATGGCGACCCGGACCTCCCGCTACTCTGGTTCCTGCGTGACGAGGCCGGGCTGACCGGCACCAAGTTCGGCTGTGGCCAGGCCCTGTGCGGCGCCTGCACGGTCATCGTCGACAAGGAAGCCGTGCGCTCCTGCATCACATCGATCAATGACGTCGCCGGACGCGAGGTCACCACGATCGAGGGGCTGCATCCGACCGGCGATCATCCGGTCCAGAAGGCCTGGCGTCAGGTCAACGTCCCGCAATGCGGTTTCTGCCAGGCCGGACAGATCATGCAGGCGGCGGCATTGTTGATGGACAATCCAAAGCCGTCGCACGACCAGATTCGCGAGACGATGTCCGGCAATATCTGCCGCTGTGGCTGCTACCAACGCATCGAGAACGCAGTCCATCTCGCATCGACGGGAGTGTGACATGAATTTCATCGACAATCCCCGGAAGCTTCGCGGCTTCGAAAAGCACGTCAAGGTCGAGAAAATCTCGCGCCGCAGTATCCTGAAAGGGCTCGGCATCACCGGCGGCTTCGTGCTCGCCGCGCCCGTGATGTCGCGCCAGGCCTTTGCCTATGAGACCGGCGCCGGAAAGATGCCTCATGGCGTCGTGGTCGATCCGCGCGTGTTCGTCGCGGTCGCGCCCGACGGTACCGTCACCATCGTCGCACACCGCGCCGAGATGGGCACCGGCGTGCGCACCAGCCTGCCGCTGATCGTGGCCGAGGAGATGGAAGCTGACTGGTCGAAGGTGAAGGTCCAGCAGGCCCATGGCGACGAAGTCAAGTTCGGCAACCAGGACACCGACGGCTCCCGCAGCACGCGGCACTATCTGATCCCGATGCGCCAGATCGGCGCATCTGCCCGCACGATGCTGGAACAGGCCGCAGCCAAACGCTGGGGCGTGCCGGCGACCGAGGTCAAGGCCGTCAACCACGAGGTGGTCCACAGCGCCAGCGGGCGCAAGCTCGGCTTCGGCGAGCTCGCCGCGGACGCGGCCAAGGAATCGGTGCCGAGCATCGAAGGTCTCAAGCTGAAGGACCCCAAGGACTTCCGCTACCTGACCAAGGGCCAGATCGGCATCGTCGATCTCCACGACATCACCACCGGCAAGGCAGGCTACGGCGCCGACGTGCGCCTGCCCGGCATGAAATACGCCGTGATCGCGCGGCCGCCGGTCACCGGCGGTAAACTGGTCTCGTTCGATCCGGCTGAGGCGATGAAGGTCTCCGGGGTCGAGAAGGTGATGGAAGTGCGCGGCTGGCCCTGGCCGTCGAAATTCCAGCCGCTTGGCGGCGTCGCCGTGATTGCACGCAATACCGGTGCGGCGATCAAGGGCCGCGATGCCCTGAAGCTCGTTTGGGACGATGGGGCGAACGGCAAATATGACTCGGTGGCCTACCGGAAGGAGCTCGAAGAGGCCTCGCGCAAACCGGGTCTCGTCGTGCGCAAGGAGGGCGATGCGGATGCCGCCCTGAAGAGCGCCGACAAGGTGATCGTCGGCGAGTACTACATCCCCCATCTCGCCCATGTCAGCATGGAGCCGCCGGTGGCGGTCGCCGATGTCAAAGGCGACAAGGCCGAGATATGGGCGCCGGTGCAGAGCCCGGGCGGCACCCGCGAGGACGTCGCCAAGACGCTCGGCATTCCCGAGCAGAACGTCACGGTCAACGTCACGCTGCTCGGCGGCGGCTTCGGCCGCAAGTCGAAATGCGACTTCGCGCTAGAAGCCGCGCTCCTGTCCAAGGAACTCGGCGTCCCCGTCAAGGTGCAATGGACACGTGAGGACGACCTCCATCACGACTTCCTGCACACCGTCTCGGTCGAGCGGATCGAGGCGGGTCTGGACAAGGACGGCAAGGTGATTGCCTGGCGCCACCGCAGCGTGGCGCCCAGCATCGCCTCGACGTTTGCGGCCGGAACGGTGCATCAGGCGTCTTTCGAACTCGGCATGGGCCTCGTCGACATGCCGTTCGAGATCGCCAATGTCTCTTGCGAGAACCCGGAAGCGGCCGCGCACACCCGTATCGGCTGGTTCCGCTCGGTCTCCAACATCCCGCGCGCGTTCGCCGTGCAATCGATGGTCGGCGAGATCGCGCAAGCGACCGGGCGCGACCAGAAGGAGACGCTGCTCGCGCTGATCGGAAGTCCGCGCATCGTCAAGCCGGCGGTGAAGGACCTCTGGAACTATGGCGAGCCCTATGACAGCTATCCGATCGACACCGCGCGCCTGCGCAAGGTGGTCGAGCTGGTCGCCGATAAGGGCGAATGGGGACGTCAGGTGCCCAAGGGTCACGGCCTCGGCATCGCCGTGCACCGCAGCTTCGTCAGCTACATCGCCACCATCGTCGAGGTCGCTGTCGACGACAAGGGCAAGCTGACGGTGCCGCGGGTTGATACCGCGATTGATTGCGGCACCTATGTCAATCCCGAGCGCATCACCTCCCAGATCGAAGGCGCGGCGATCATGGGGCTGAGCCTCGCCAAATACGGCGCGGTCACCTTCAAGGACGGCAAGGTGGAGCAGAAGAACTTTGACGACTTCCAGGTCATCAGGATCGATGAATCGCCGCTGGTGACCAACGTCTACATCGTCCCGCCCGGACTCGACACGCCGCCCAGCGGCGTCGGCGAGCCCGGCGTGCCGCCGTTCGCGCCTGCGCTGATGAATGCGATCTTCGCGGCGACCGGAAAGCGCATCCGCGCGCTTCCGATCGGGAAGCAATTGGAGGCATGAGGCGGGAACATTAAGCGGCGTCGCGCCGTTTCCATCGATCTCACAGGAGCAGATCGATGACCAACATCTCAAAGGCGCTCGCGGTCTTGGTGCTGTCGGGCGCCTTCTCCTTTGCCGTCGCGAGCGCGTACGCACAAGGCAGCGCGACCCCGCCGACCACGGCGACGCGCCCCGCAGCACCAGACCAGAACTCGCTCCCCAACGCCAACGCTCCGCCTGCCTCGACGACGCAGACGACGGGGCAGACCAGTCCGGATCCGAAGGTTCGCGAGATGAACCAGAAGGCGAGAGACAAGGTCGAACGCGAGGGCAAATAGATCTGGCGCGCTCAGGTCCCGATTTCGTCATGCCCGGGTTTATCCCGGCCATCCACGATCTGCACGGGTGCAAAGAACGTGGATGCCCGGGATAAACCCGGGCATGACGAGTTCGTGGCGCGAGCGTCGAACTTATGACGAGGCACACGCAAAAATGCGGCGGACGTTGCCGTCCGCCGCATTTGCTCGCCCCCGCTCCGCCTTCTTCGATCCGCCGCGGAGCTTATTTCTTCAGCGCGAACACCCAGACCACGCCGCCTTGCGGCACGTTGGACTCGATCCCGATATTGTTGGTCGCGAGCGCGTCCTGGATACGCTGCGCGTCCACGCCCCAGCCGGACTGGATCGCGATGTATTGCGTGCCGTCGATCTCATAAGACACCGGCATGCCCATGATGCCGGAGTTGGTCTTCTGCTCCCACAACACTTCGCCTGTCTTGGCGTTGAAGGCGCGGAAGTTGCGATCGTTGGTGCCGCCGGCGAAGATGAGATCGCCCGCGGTCGCCGTCACCGAGCCGAACAGCTGCGACTTCGGGAAGTTGTGCTGCCACACCTTCTTGCCCGTCGCGGGATCCCAGGCCTGGAGCTCGCCGAAATGGTCGGCGCCCGGCTTGGTCTTCAGCCCGATATCCTCCGGCTTGGTGCCGAGCCAGAGTTCGCCGGGCTTGAGCGGAATCTTCTCACCGGTGAAGCCGCCACAGAAGTTCTCGTTCGCGGGCACATAGACGAGACCTGTCTTCTGGCTATAGGCCGCCGACGGCCAGTCCTTGCCGCCCCACAGTGACGGACAGAATTCGACGCGCTTGCCGACCACCGGCTTGTGTGCGGGATCGAGGATCGGCTTGCCGCTCTCGGCGTCGATACCCTTCCAGACGTCAGTCGACACGAACGGCCAGCCGGCGATGTAATTGATCTTGGTCGGCGTGCGTTCGAGAATCCAGAAGATCGCATCGCGTCCGGGGTGGATCAGGCTCTTGATGCTGCGGCCATCGCGTTGCAAATCCACCAGCATCGGTGCGTCGACCTCGTCCCAGTCCCAGGAATCGTTCTGGTGGTACTGGTGATAAGTCTTGATCTTGCCGTTGCCTGGGTCGAGCGCGAGCACCGAGGAGGTATAGAGATTATCGCCGGGGTGCATTTCGCCGGGCCACGGCGCGGCGTTGCCGACGCCCCAATAGATCGTCTTGGTATCCTTGTCGTAGGTGCCGGTCATCCAGGCCGAGCCGCCGCCATTCTTCCAGTCCTCGCCCTGCCAGGTATCGTGACCGGGCTCGCCCTCGCCGGGGATGGTGAAGGTCCGCCACAATTCCTTACCGTCGTTGGCATCGTAGGCGGCAACATAACCGCGCACGCCGAACTCGCCTCCGGAACCGCCGACGATGACCTTGCCATCGACGACGAGCGGCATCAGGGTCATGTACTGGCCCTTCTTGTAGTCCTGCACCTTGGTGTCCCACACCACCTTGCCGGTCTTGGCATCGAGCGCGACGACATGGTCGTCAGTGGTGGCGAGGTAGAGCTTGTCCTCCCACAGGCCGACACCGCGGCTGGTCGGATGCAACTGAAAAAGGTCGTCCGGGAGTTGCCGCTTGTAGCGCCAATATTCGTCACCGGTTTTCGCGTTCAGCGCGATCACCTGCCCCATCGGGGTCGCCACGAACATCACGCCGTTATTAACGATCGGCGGCGCCTCGTGGCCTTCGACGACCCCGGTGGCGAACGTCCAGACCGGCGTGAGATCCTTGACGTTGGTGGTGTTGATCTGGTCGAGCGGGCTGTAGCCCTGCCCGTCATAGGTGCGGCGGTAGAGCATCCAGTTGCCGGGTTCCGGATTCTCCAGGCGCTGCGCGGTCACCGGAGAATAGCTCTCGATCGGGCCCGCAACAGCGGCGGTCGAGGCGATGCAGGTGAAGGCGACGAAGCCGGACAGTAACCATTGCTTCCTGGTCATGGACGTATCCCCTTTTGATGAATTCGTTTGTGAATTCTTTTTCGTTGTCTCGTCACCCGCGCAACGCGCGGACGGCCTGTCGTGACGCGGGCGCGACCCGCGGTCGTTATCCCTGCTGCTGGGCACCTACCTTTCCGACGAAGTTGCCGGCAACGCTGAGCGAGCCGTCAGCGAGCGCCAGCGGCAGTGCGGCCAGCCGTCGCGGCGCCGGCCCGAACACGACCTGCGCGCCCGCGCGGGGGTCGTATTCGGAGTTGTGGCACATGCATTTGAACACCTCCTTGTCGCCGACATCGCTCTTGACCCAGGCAGTGACGGGACAGCCGGCATGGGAACAGATCGCCGAATAGGCGATGATGCCGTCGACGGCGCGGGCGCGGGTCTGCTCGTCGAGCTCGGCGGGGTCTAGCCGGATGATCAGGATCTCGTTCAGCCGCGATCCGCTACGCACGACCGATGTCTTCGGATCCTTCGGCCAGGCGTGCACCGGCGGACCGCCGGTCGGCAGGTCGGCGGCGCTGACTGGCTTGCCTTCCTGATCGCCTTCGGAGAAGACGAGCAGGTCGCCCTTCTGCGGCCGCTCGTCCGAGCCGGGGGCGTCCTCGCCGGCGCGCACCTGCGTCGAACATCCGAGGCAGACGGAGCTGGCGAGCGCACCAAGCAGGAGCGTTCGACGCGTTTGTTCCGCAGACGCATCCACGTCAGGTTCCGGCGTGGTGTCCGACGATGATGTTGTTGAGGCGATGTTGAATGATGAATTCGACATGCATCTAGCAGGCGCTGGAACTCTGCCGAAAAAAAGGCGGAGATTTCGCACCGCAGTGCGTCAATGTGATTTGCTCGCGGGGATTGAATACGAATTCGCGCATTCAAGCGCGCTTTTTGCAATTGCAACGTCATGCCACGCGACCGGCATGATGATTTTGCAGATCAGACCGATGATGTTGGAATTGGTGCAACGCGCCAACGTGCGCCGTGATGTCTGCCAACATCAACGCGGCTGCACGTTTCTGTGGCAGGCATTTGCAGTTTACGAGCGGAGCACGTGACGCGGCGAGGCGATGCGGCCCGCCATCGTTGCCGATGCCATTTCAAAACTATCGGCGATGCGCCGTGCCTTGTCGATGAACAACGCAGCCGCCGGCGGGGGACAGACTTCGCGCGCGGTCTGCTCGAACAGGTCGAGCCAGCGGTCGAAATGATCGCCCACGAGGCTCAGCGGCATGTGCGCGCGCATCGGCGAACCCTGATACCGGCCGGTCATCAGCACGACCGAGGACCAGAAGTTCTTGAGCTTGCCGAGATGCTCGTCCCAATCTTGCACGATGGCAAACACCGGCCCCAGCAAAGCGTCCTCGCGCACGCGTCCGTAGAAGCGGGTGACGAGTTCCCCGATCATCTCTTCCGTGATCCCGGTACGCTCGATCGCGTCCTGGACCAGCAGGTTCCGCCGCTCGGCCGCAGCTTGCCGCTCGGCTTTCAATCGATCCGACATGTCGTTTTCTATCCGTTCAATTGTTCCCGCAGGCCGCCCGCGCCACATTGTCGGGACAATCGCGCGCGACGTCTTTGTCGCAGCGCAAATTTGCGGGACAAGCGGCGGGCGTTCGATGCCCGCCGCCGGCGCCATGATCAGGCGCTGTAGGTATAAAAGCCCTGCCCGGTCTTGCGACCGAGATGGCCGGCATCGACCATTTCCTTGAGCAAGGGCGCTGGACGGTATTTGGGGTCGTTGAAGCCTTTATAAAAGACCTCCATCACCGAAAGCATGGTGTCGAGGCCGACCAGATCGGCGAGCGCCAACGGCCCGATCGGATGGTTGCAGCCGAGCTTCATGCCGGCATCGATTTCTTCCGCCGTCGCGATCCCTTCTTGAAGCGCGAAGATCGCCTCGTTGATCATCGGGCAGAGGATGCGGTTCACCGCGAAGCCCGGGCTGTTCTTGGCCGTGATCGCCACCTTGCCGACGCGCTTGGCGAAATCGAGCGCCTTGGCGTGAGTGTCGTCCGAGGTCTGCAAGCCGCGGATGAGTTCCAGCAGCACCATCACCGGGACCGGATTGAAGAAGTGCATGCCGATGAAGCGGTCGGGGCGATCGGTCGCGGCGGCAAGCTTGGTGATCGAGATCGACGAGGTGTTGGTCGCAAGCAGCGTGCGCGGCGACAGCGTCGCGCAGAGGTCCTTCAGGATCTTGACCTTGAGCTCCTCGTTCTCGGTCGCGGCCTCGATGACGAGATCGCAATCGACAAGCTTGGCGCGGTCGGTCGTGCCGGTGATGCGCTTGAGCGTGGCCTCGCGGTCGGCCGGCGACATCTTCTCCTTCTTGACCAGGCGCTCGAGGCTGCCGCCGACGGTGGCGACACCACGGCTCACCGCCGCATCGGAGATGTCGACCATCACCACCGAGAGCCCGGCCGCGGCACAGATCTGGGCGATGCCGTTGCCCATGGTCCCTGCCCCGATGATACCAACGTTTTGGATCATAACCTGTCCTTCTCCTCTATCGGGCACAGCCCCGCAGGAGCCGGGCCCGGTTTGACCTTGTTTCGACCGGCACGCCGCCTGCGATCGTGTCCGCGTCCGCTAGGCCCTTCCTTAACCCATCGGTGGCGGGAATAAAGCCGCCTGTTGATCGGAAAAGGCATGATTTGGCCTTTGTAGCTCGCGGTTGACCCCTCCTCTGCGCCACTCGGCCGCGACCACCGAATCCGATAAACCGAACTTCGATGGACGCAGCACGGCAGTGGCCGTCTGCTTCCGAACGAATCGAGTGCCCAAACCGACGCTGCCGGGTATTCTGTGAACGTCGACGAGAGTCGCAAGGGACAATCCGTGAAGCGGCTTCGGAGCCTCGATATCAACTGTCCGGACGTCTCATGTCCGACTCGGAAGCGCCGGGCCGGATGAGCGATTTCACGCGAGCCGTTGGCGCTGCTTTTACCCTGATCGGCGAAGCCGATGCCGAGCTGCTCGGGATCGTCGCGCTGTCGGTGCGCGTCAGCCTCGCCGCCAGTATCATTGCGCTGATCATCGGCGCGCCGTTCGGGGCGTTTCTTGCGATCGTTCGCTTCCGCGGACGGCAGGTGATCGTCGTGCTGACCAATGCGCTGCTCGGACTTCCACCGGTTGTGGTCGGACTGGGGCTCTATCTTGTGCTGTCGCGGTCCGGCCCGCTTGGGGCTGCCGGATTGCTGTTCACGCCGACCGCCATGGTGATCGCGCAAACGTTGCTCGCTACGCCGATCGTGGTGGCGCTGGTGCACAGGCCGGCGAGCTTGCTATGGGCCGAATATGGCGATCTGGCGCGGATCGACGGTCTGTCGACGATGCGCAGCATCGGCTTGCTGTTTGCGCTCGGCCGGACGTCGCTGCTGACGGCCTTTCTCGCAGCCTTCGGACGCGCGATCGCGGAGGTCGGCGCCATCATCGTCGTCGGCGGCAACATCCGTGGCTTCACCCGCACGATGACAACCGCCATCGCGCTCGAAACCAGCAAGGGAGATCTGCCGCTCGCGCTCGGATTGGGACTGATCCTGCTTGCGCTCAGCGTCGCAGTCTCGACCGTCGCCTTCCTGCTAGTGGGACGCGTTGGGGAAAAATAGCTGCTCGCCGCCGACCCTGTAGCTGACGATCGCTTCCTGCCCCTTCGGCGAAACCAGCCAGTCGATGAACGCCTGCCCATCCTGCGCTTTCACGTTCGGATGTTTTTCCGGATTCACCAGCATGACGCCGTATTGATTGAAGAGCCGCTTGTCGCCCTCGGTCAAGACCGCGAGCTCGCCGCGGTTCTTGAACGACAGCCATGTGCCGCGGTCCGACAGAAGGTAAGCGTTCGACGAGGAGGCCATGTTCAGCGCCGGTCCCATGCCCTGGCCGATCTCGCGGTACCAGCTGTTCTTGCCGGCGGCGACGTCGACGCCTGCCTCCTTCCACAGCCTCAGCTCCGCCGCATGCGTGCCGGACTTGTCGCCCCGCGAGATGAAAGGCGCTTTCGCAGCCGCGATCTTGCGCAGCGCCTCGGCTACGTCCTTGCCGCCGGCGATCTGCGCGGGATCGCTCCGCGGCCCGACAATGATGAAATCGTTGTACATGACGTCGAAGCGCTTCACGCCCTGTCCTTCGGACATGAACCTGTCTTCCGCAGGCCTGTCATGAACAAACACCACGTCGGCGTCGCCGCGCCGGCCGATGTCCAGCGCCTGGCCGGTGCCGACGGCCACGACCCTCACGTTGATACCCTCGGCCTTCGAGAACAGGGGCAGCAGATAGCCAAACAGGCCAGACTGCTCCGTCGACGTCGTCGAAGCCACGGTAATGGTGCGATCCTGCGCAAAGGCGACGGTGGACCAGAGCAGAGCCATTCCGATGGCGGCAATTTTTCTCATGCGATCGTTCCCAATGCGGACAATTGGCGATCGAGATTACTCTGCGGGACAGATTCCGAAAACCCCGAGTCGCTGCTCAGGCTTACCCCACGGCTTTTGAACCCGCGAGAGCATGCCGAAACGTTACATCGCGGGCGCACGCGCGACGTCGCTTTCGTTTTCTCTCGCACGCTGCGGATGCGTGGATGTTCTGCAATTGGTCCCACCTACATTGACAGCGATGTGACGACCGGGGCAGTTTTTGCATTGCTGGCGAATCAGCGATGGCCTCAAGCTGAGTATCACGTGGACAACTCCCAGTGCTTTCGAGACTAATATCGTTGCTGCGCCGCATTCCCGCGGTGAAATGGGCGCTCACTCGGCTTCGGCCCTTGCCGCACAGCGGCAGCATTGATGTAGCGCCGATCGTCGCGGACGAGCAGCCGGCCGTGATCGTCGAAATTGCGAACGCCGCTCTGGCTCTCGAGACCAGCATCAGCACCGAGGCGTTGCACGGCGCCGGCAACGTGGTCACAGAGGATCACTCGAACCTCTCTGTCATCGCGGAGAGCCCATCGGCCGCGCCGTCCGATAGCCAGGTCGGCGACGATCCATCTGATATGGCACTCCTGGACATCGAGTCGATCGTGGAAGCAGAGGCTTCGGTCTCGTCTGACGTCGACGACGAGCCGGCCGAGATCGCGGAACTCATCATCGCTGCCGATGCCTCTTCCGAACTTCCGACGCACGTCGAGCCCGTGGTTGCGAACGACGCCTTCGTCTCGCCTGTCGAGGTCGAGACGGCTCCGGCCTGTTTCGCGGACTCCCTCGCAGTCTCGACGAGCATCGAGCTTCAGACTGTTCTTCTGTCCCCAGTCCTCGTGTCGCCTGCTCCGGAGATCCGCGAGGCGCCGAACGCTCGCGCAAGAGTCGCGGACGCCATCGATCGCACCACGCTGATCCGGCAGCGCTGGGCTGAGACCGGGATCAGAATGTGGAATCCACGGCTCCATGGCACCGGCGACGCTACGCTGAACATCCAGGGCCGCGTCGAACTGCTGCCGCCGGCGCCCGGCGAAAACTTACCGCGCTACGACAAGCTGGAATTCAAAATGCTCGGCGGCCAGATTGTCTGCGAAGGCGTCATCGTCGAAGCGCCAGCACACGGAGACAAACGCAGCTTCACCCGGCTCGCCGAACCACAGACCTCCGGCCGGGTCCGCGAACCGGTGCGGGAACGACAGGCCGCTCTCGCCTGATCGTCTGCCCGTCGGTCAATCGGACGCCAGCACCTCGTGGCGCCCTCACACTTGCTGGGTAGAGCTACTTCGAAAGGCTCGGCAGATCGAGCCCGCTGGCGTTGGCACATTCGATCGCGGTGTCATAGCCCGCGTCGGCATGGCGCATCACGCCGGTCGCCGGATCGTTCCAGAGCACGCGCTCGATCCGACGCGCCGCGTCCGGCGTGCCGTCGGCGACGATCACCATGCCGGCATGCTGGGAATATCCGATGCCGACGCCACCGCCGTGATGCAGCGACACCCAGGTCGCGCCGCTCGCGCAGTTCAAGAGTGCGTTGAGCAACGGCCAGTCGGACACCGCGTCCGAACCGTCTCGCATCGCCTCGGTCTCGCGGTTGGGGCTTGCCACCGAGCCGCTGTCGAGATGATCGCGGCCGATCACGATCGGGGCTTTCAATTCACCGCGCGCCACCATGTCGTTGAACGCAAGGCCAAGCCGATGCCGATCGCCGAGGCCGACCCAGCAGATTCGCGCCGGCAAGCCCTGGAATTTGATGCGGGCCTTCGCCATGTCCAACCAGTTGTGCAGATGCTTGTCGTGCGGCATCAGCTCCTTGACCTTGGCATCGGTCCTGAAGATGTCTTCGGGATCGCCCGAGAGCGCCGCCCAGCGGAATGGTCCAACGCCACGACAGAACAACGGGCGGATATAGGCAGGAACGAAGCCGGGGAAATCGAACGCGTTGTTCAGGCCCATGTCCTTCGCCATCTGGCGAATATTGTTGCCGTAATCGAGTGTCGGGATTCCCTGCGCGTGGAAATCCAGCATGGCCTGGACGTGATCAACCATCGAGGTCTTCGAGGCGCGTTCGACCGCCTTCGGATCGGCCGCGCGTTTCGTCTCCCATTCGGCGAGCGTCCAGCCCTTCGGCAGATAGCCGTTGATCGGATCATGGGCACTGGTCTGGTCGGTGACGATGTCAGGCTTAACGCCGCGGCGCACCAGCTCCGGAAAGATCTCGGCCGCATTACCGAGCAGGCCGACCGAGACTGCCTTCTGGGTCTTGGAGGCCTCTTCCATCATCGCAAGCGCTTCGTCGAGCGTCGCCGCCTGCCGATCAAGATAACCTGTGCGCAGCCGCATCTCGATCCGGCTCGGCTGGCATTCGACCGCGAGCATCGAGGCGCCCGCCATGGTCGCGGCCAGCGGCTGCGCACCACCCATGCCACCGAGACCGGCGGTGAGAATCCATTTGCCCGCGAGGCTGCCGCCAAAATGCCGGCGCCCGACTTCGACGAAGGTTTCGTAAGTGCCCTGCACGATGCCCTGGCTGCCGATATAGATCCAGGAGCCGGCGGTCATCTGGCCGTACATCATCAGGCCCTTGCGATCGAGCTCGTTGAAATGGTCGAGCGTCGCCCAGTGCGGCACGAGGTTGGAATTCGCGATCAGCACGCGCGGCGCGTCCGCATGGGTGCGGAACACGCCGACCGGTTTGCCGGACTGGACCAGCAAGGTCTGGTCGCCTTCGAGCGTGCGCAGCGAGGCAACGATCCGGTCAAAGCTCTCCCAGTCGCGCGCGGCGCGGCCGATGCCGCCATAGACCACGAGTTCGCTTGGGCGCTCTGCCACCTCCGGATCGAGATTGTTCATGAGCATACGGAGCGGCGCTTCCGTCAACCAGCTTTTGGCGCTGATTTCGCTACCACGCGGGGCGCGAATGATGCGGTCATTGTCCAGTCGGCGGTTCATGCGAAAGCCTCTTTAGCCAGCTACTCGTTCAGTCAAGTCTCGGAAACGGATCGGTTGAAAGCGCGTCGATGGCTACGGTCGGAAGCGCGTCCGCTTCGATCAGCGCGGCCGCCTTGGCGAGATCGCCGGCCATGTAGCGGTCGGCGCCGAGCGCGGCCACCTGTTCGCGCAACGCGGCGATGACTGCGACGAGCGGCGCGCTCGTCGCGTGCGGCGCGCGCAGCGTGATGCCTTGCGCCGCGACCAACAGCTCGATCCCGAGGATGGCGGCGAGATTGTCCGCCATGTCGGACAAGCGCCGCGCGGCATGCGCGGCCATCGAGACATGGTCTTCCTGGTTGGCGCTGGTGGGCGTCGAGTCGATCGAGCAGGCCGCCGCACGCTGCTTGTTCTCGGCATAGAGCGCGGCCGCCGTCACCTCGGCGATCATGAAGCCGGAATTGATGCCGGGATCGGGCGTCAGGAACGGCGGCAGGCCGAAATTGAGCGCGGGATCGACCAGCGTCGCGATGCGCCGCTCGCTGATCGCGCCGATCTCTGACAATGCGAGCGCGATGGCGTCTGCCGCGAAGGCCACGGGTTCGGCGTGGAAATTGCCGCCGGAGACGATCTCGCCGGTCTCGACCAGAACCAGTGGATTGTCGGTGACGGCATTGGCCTCTACGATGAGGGTTCGCGCCGCCTGCCTGATCAAGTCTAGCGCGGCGCCCGCGACCTGCGGCTGGCAACGCAGGCAATAGGGATCCTGCACGCGCTCGTCGCCCTCGAGATGCGACAGCCTGATGTCGCTGCCCTCGAGCAGCGCCGTCAGCGCCGCAGCCGCGGCGATCTGCCCTGGATGACCACGCAATGCTTGAATTTCGGGACGGAATGGCGCCGTCGACGCCATCGCTGCATCGACCGATAGCGCGCCGGTCACGAGCGCGGCGCGGGCCAGGCGAAATGCGCGCAGCACGCCGGACATGGCGTAGGCGGTCGAGAACTGCGTGCCGTTGATCAGCGCGAGCCCCTCCTTGGGGCCCAATGTCAGCGGCACGAGGCCAGCGGCTGCGAGCCCTTCGCTGCCCGATACGGGCTTGCCGTCTACGATCGCCTGCCCCTCTCCGATCATCACTGCCGTCATGTGCGCGAGCGGCGCGAGATCTCCGGAGGCGCCGACCGATCCTTGCTGTGGCACCAGCGGATAGACGCGCAGCGCCAGCATCGCCTGCAATTGCTCGATCACCTCGCGGCGCACGCCGGAGGCGCCGCGCCCGAGCGAGATGATTTTCAGCGCGATCATCAGCCGCACGATCGCCTCGGGCGTCGCCGGGCCGACGCCGCAGCAATGCGAGACGATGAGGTTGCGCTGGAGCACCGCGGTCTGATCCGGCGGAATGCGTTTCGACGCCAGCTTTCCAAAGCCGGTATTGATGCCGTAGACCGGCGCGTCCGCACGCGCGGCTTTCGCGACGATCTCCGCGGCTGCCTGGACGCGCGGCCAGAACGCAGGATCGAGTACAACGGACGCGCCGTGCAGCACGCGCGCGAGATCGTCGAGGCTGACCGGCCCCGGTCGGATGACGATCGCTGCGCCCAGCTCCGTCACTGTCCCCTCCAAACGCGCCGATGCAGCGGATTGAAGCCGATGCGGTAGACGAGCTCGGCAGGACGCTCGATGTCCCAGATCGCGAGGTCGCACCATTTGCCGGCCTCTAACGTGCCGGTCTCCTCCAGCAGGCCGAGTGCGCGCGCGCCTTCGCGGGTGGCGCCGGCAAGGCATTCGGCCACCGTCATCCGGAACAAGGTCGCACCCATGTTCATGGCGAGCAGCAGCGAGGTCAGCGGCGAGCTGCCGGGATTGCAGTCGGTCGCGAGCGCCATGTGGACGCCCTGGTTGCGGAACACCTCGACCGGCGGCGTCTTGGTCTCGCGAATGAAATAGAACGCGCCGGGCAGCAGCACGGCCACCGTCCCGACCTTGGCCATCGCGGCCGCGCCAGCCTCGTCGCTATGCTCGAGATGATCGGCCGAGAGTGCGGAGAATTTCGCTGCGAGCGCCGCGCCGCCGAGGTTTGACAATTGATCGGCATGGAGCTTGACCGGCAGCCCGAGCGCCTTGGCAGCCTCGAACACCCGCGCGGTCTGCTCGGCTGAGAACGCGATGCCCTCCATGAAAGCGTCGACGGCATCGGCCAGGCCAGCTTTTGCAACGGCCGACAGCATCTCCTTGCAGACAAGATCGATGTAGCGATCCCTGTCGCCCTCCGCTTCAGGCGGCAACGCATGCGCGCCGAGAAAGGAGGTGCGGATCGCGACCGGCCGCATCCGGCCAAGGCTGCGGGCTGCGGCAAGCTGCTTCATCTCGGTCTCGGTATCGAGGCCATAGCCGGACTTGATCTCAATTGTGGTTGCGCCCTCGCCGATCAGCGCGTCGAGCCGCGGCAGCGCAGTTGCGACGAGCTCGGCCTCGCTCGCCTTGCGCGTCGCGGCCACGGTTGAAACGATGCCGCCGCCGGCGCGCGCGATCTCCTCGTAGCTTGCGCCCTTCAGGCGCAGCTCGAACTCGTGCGCGCGATTGCCGCCATGGACGAGATGGGTGTGGCAGTCGACGAGGCCGGGCGTGATCCAGCGCCCTTCGCAATCGATCCGCTTGATGGCGTCTGCATCCGCCGGAAAATCCGTCTCCGCGCCGGCATAGACGATGCGGCCGCCGCGCGTCGCGATCACGCCATGCTCGATCTCGCCGAGGTCGGGACGGTCGGCGCGCATCGTGGCGAGCCGGGCGTTGTGCCAGATCCGGTCGAAGCGCTCTGCCATGCGGATGTCCCTTCGCGGATACGGCTTCGTCCTGGGGTGCTTGACTTATATGTCTAGACATATAATCGTGGCCTGGTTCTGTCCAGCCGGCGTGTAAACATGACACGACTGCATTTCGCCTCCGCGCTCCTGCCCTCGGGCTGGGCCACTGACGTGCAGGTGGTCGTCACCGCCGGCGCGATCGCCGCCGTGACGCCGAATGTGGCGCCAGCCGCCGGCGACGAACGTCACAGTATAGCGCTTCCAGGACTTGCAAGCCTGCACAGCCACGCATTCCAGCGCGGCATGGCGGGGCTGGCGGAACTGCGCGGTGACAGCACGGATACGTTCTGGACCTGGCGCGAGACGATGTATCGTTTTGCGCTCGCGATGACGCCGGATGACGTCGCGGCCGTCGCAACGCTGCTTTACGTCGAGATGCTCGAGCAGGGTTTTACCCACGTCGGCGAATTCCACTATCTGCACCACGATCGTGATGGCTCGCCCTACGCCGATCTCGCCGAGATGGCCGTGCGCATCGCGCAAGCGGCCCAGGATTCCGGCATTGGCCTCACGCTGTTGCCGAGCTTTTATGCGCATGGCGGCTTCGGCGGCGCCGCGCCGCATGCCGGACAGCGCCGCTTCATCTGCTCGGTCGATCAATTCGCCAAGTCGATGGCCGCTTCGCGCAAGGCCATCAGCAAATTGTCGGGCGCCGATACCGGCATCGCGCCGCACAGTTTGCGTGCTGTGACGCCGGACCAACTCGCGGCCATCATTCCGCTCGCGGACGGCGGCCCGGTGCATATTCACGCCGCCGAGCAGGTCAAAGAAGTCGAGGATTGCCTGGCGTGGTCGGGACGGCGTCCGGTGCAATGGCTGCTGGAACACGCCCCCGTCGATCAGCGCTGGTGCCTCATTCACGCGACCCATACGACGAACGACGAACTGGCCTCATTCGCCAGGACCGGCGCGGTCGCCGGCCTCTGTCCCGTCACCGAAGCGAGCCTTGGCGACGGGACTTTCCGGGCCCGGGAATTCGTCGATGCCGGCGGCGCCTTTGGCATTGGCACCGATTCCAACGTGCTGGTCGGGGTCGCGGACGAGCTACGCCAGCTCGAATATGGCCAGCGCCTGAAGCATCGCGAGCGCAACGTGCTCTCCGGCGGCGCCGGCGCGTCGACCGGGCGCGCATTGTTCGACCATGCGCTCGCGGGCGGTGCGCGGGCACTGGGGAGGCCGACCGTTGGCCTTACGCCGGGCGGACGTGGCGATATCGTGACGCTCGATACGGCGCATCCGTCGCTGGCCGGGCGTTCGCGTGATGCTGTCATCGACGGCTGGATCTTTGCCGCGGGCAGCGGCGCGATCGATTGCGTCTGGGCCGGCGGCAACAAGGTGGTCGAGGGCGGCCGGCACAAATTGCGTCGGTCGGCGCGCGAAAACTTCAACGTGTCGGTGCGGAGGCTCGTTGCATGAGCCTCGCCACCGACGCAGTCGACCAGCCGACGCTCTACAAGCGGATCCGTGCCGATATCGAGAAGCGGATCTTGACCGGCGAATGGCCGCCGGGGCATCGGATTCCCTTCGAACACGAATTGGTGGCGCGCTACGGCTGCTCGCGGATGACAGTGAACAAGGCGCTGTCGGAACTCGCTCAGGCCGATCTGATCGAACGGCGGCGGCGCGCCGGCTCGTTCGTGCGCCGGCCACAACACCAATCAGCGGTTCTCAAGATCGCCGATATCCGCGCCGAGATCACCGCCCTCGGTCGCAGCTATGGCTACGAATTAATCCATCGCAAGCTGCGCTCGGCGACAGTGGCCGACCGCGGCCGTTTGGGTGTCAAGAAAGCCGGCAAGGTCGTCGCGATCGCCTGCCGCCACAGCGCCGACAACGTGCCGTTTGCCGTCGAGGACAGGCTGATCGATCTGTCGTCCGTGCCCGACGCCGCGACCGCGGATTTCGCGCGCGAGCCGCCCGGCTCCTGGCTGCTTCATCATGTGCCGTGGACAGAAGCGGAGCATACGATCAGCGCCATCGTCGCGGATGACCGCGCGGCGGAAGCGCTCGAGATCGCCGTGGGCGCACCATGTTTGGTGGTCGATCGCTATACTTGGCGCAGCGCCCGCACGATTACCGCGGTGCGGCTGCTCTATCCCGGTGACTCTCACCGCCTTGTCGCCCGATTCAAGGGAGGCTGAGAGAACGATGTCGGCACACTTTGTGCAATGCTTCGGGCAGCGGTCCTTGCGGACCGACAGAAATCAACAGGACGTCAATCCACCGATCGGCAAGAGGACGACAATCATGCGTAGTTCGAAAGTATTTGCGACCATCATTGCGCTGGCGGCCTCCACCCCGGTGCTCGCCGACGACGTCAAGGTCGGAATCGGCATCTCCGGATGGACCGGCTTTGCGCCGCTGACGCTCGCGAAGGAAGCCGGCATCTTCAAGAAGAACGGCCTCGACGTGGCGATCAAGAAGATCCCGCAGAAGGACCGCCACCTCGCGATCGCCTCAGGCGACGTCCAGTGCGCAGCAACCACGGTCGAGACCTGGATCTCGTGGAACGCCAACGGCGTCGCAACCAAGCAGATCTTCCAGCTCGACAAGAGCTTTGGCGCCGACGGCATGGCCGTGCGCAACAACGTTACCGCAATCAAGGAACTGAAGGGCAAGACGGTCGCGGCCTCGGCGCCGGGCACCTCGCCCTATTTCGCGCTGGCCTGGATGCTCAAGAAAAACGGCCTCACGGTGAAGGACGTCACGGTGGTGAACCTGGAGCCGGCAGCGGCCGCGCAGGCTTTCGTCTCCGGCCAGAACGACGCCGCGATGACCTATGAGCCGTATCTGTCGACCGTGCGGGCCGCGCCCGACAAGGGCAAGATCATCGCGACCACGCTCGACTATCCGATCGTGATGGATACTTTTGGCTGCACGCCAAAGTTCCTGAGCGAAAACCCGAAGGCCGCGCAGGCGCTCGCCGACAGCTATTTCGAGGCGCTCGACATGATCGCCAAAGACCAGGCCAAGGCCTACGAGATCATGGGCGCCGACGTGAAGCAGACCGGCGAGCAATTCGGCAACTCGGCAAAGTACCTGCGCTGGCAGGACAAGGCCGCGAACCAGAAGTTCTTCGCGGGCGATTTCCTCGCCTTCAACAAGGATGCCGCGGATCTGCTGCTCGAGATCGGCATCATCAAGGCCGCGCCGAAAGTCGAGGATCTCTTCGACGCGAGCTACATCAAGTAATTTCCATACGACTCCTGGTCCCGCCGCAGGGCGGGACTAGGAGTGATGGACCATTGTCCGGATATATCGTTTGATGCGTCCCCTGGATCCCGTGACATCGAAGCAACGCGCGGCCTATGGCCTCGCCTTCTTCGTGCTGTTCGTCCTCCTCTGGTCATGGGCGACGTTCGGCGGCCATGTGTCGAAGACGTTCCTCGCCAACCCGCTGGCCATGGTGCAGGAAGGCTTTGACCTGCTCACCAAGCAGGGCTTCGTGTTCGACATCGGTATGACCGTCTGGCGGGTTGTCGGCGGCTTTGTGCTGGCCGCCATCATCGCGGTGCCGCTTGGGGTGCTGATGGGCGCCTATAAGCCGATCGAAGCGTTCCTCGAACCTTTCGTGTCGTTCGCGCGCTACCTGCCCGCCTCCGCCTTCATTCCGCTACTGATCCTGTGGGCCGGCATCGGCGAACTGCAAAAGCTGCTCGTCATCTTCATCGGCTCGGTGTTCCAGGTCATCCTGATGATCGCGGTGACCGTCGGCGCCACAAGGCGCGATCTCGTCGAGGCGGCCTATACGCTTGGCGCCAGCGACCGCGGCATCATCCGCCGTGTGCTGCTGCCCTCCTCAGCGCCCGAGATCGCGGAGATCCTGCGGCTGGTGCTCGGCTGGGCCTGGACCTATGTCATCGTTGCGGAACTGATCGGGTCGTCATCGGGCATCGGCCACATGATCACCGACAGCCAGGCGCTGCTCAATACCGGCCAGATCATCTTCGGCATCATCGTGATCGGGCTGATCGGCCTCGTCTCCGATTTCCTGTTCAAGGCGTTTAATGCCTGGCTGTTTCCGTGGAAGCTCGCATGACGATCCTGAAGATCGAAAAGGTCTCGCGGACCTTCCCGGCCCGCCACGGCAGCCCACCCACCAAAGCGCTGGAGCCCACCGATCTCGTGATCGGCAACAACGATTTTGTCACCATCCTCGGCCCCTCCGGCTGCGGCAAGTCCACGTTGCTCCGCATCGTCGCGGGCCTCGATCGCCCAACCGGCGGGCGCGTCACCCTCGACGGTCGCGAGGTGACCGGCCCCGGCGCCGATCGCGGCATGGTGTTCCAGTCCTACACGCTGTTTCCTTGGCTGACCGTGCGCGAAAACATCGCCTTCGGCCTGCGCGAGCGCGGCGTGTTGCAAGGCGAGCGGAACAAGATCGCCGATACCTTGATCCGCCAGGTCGGATTGTCCGGTTTCGAGAACCACTGGCCGAAACAACTTTCCGGCGGGATGCAGCAGCGCACAGCGATCGCCCGCGCGTTGGCGAACGATCCGAAGATACTGCTGCTCGACGAGCCCTTCGGCGCGCTGGACAACCAGACCCGCGCCTTGATGCAGGAAATGCTGCTCGGGATCTGGGAGCGGGACCAGAAGACCGTCCTCTTCGTGACCCACGACATCGAGGAAGCGATCTTCCTCGGCGGCCGCGTCGTCGTCATGAGCGCGCGTCCCGGCCGCATCAAGGCCGAGATCGCGGTGGACCTGCCGCATCCGCGCTCCTACAAGATCAAGACCACGCCCGAGTTCGTCCAGCTCAAGGAGCGGCTGGTTGAGGAAATCCGCACCGAGGCGCTGAAGGTTGCCGAACATGCCTGACCATCACAGTCTCGCCAACGGCGAGCGGGTTCTCGCCGATCTCAATGCGCTGCGCGCCATCGGTGCCTACAAGACCGGCGTGCACAAGCCGACCTTCTCCGAGCCGCACAAGCGGTCGCTGGAGTGGCTGATGCATAAGCTGCCGGATGCCGGCCTCACCGCCGCCATCGACGGCGTCGGCAACGTCTTCGGCAGCAGCGCAAAACCCGGGCCGAAGCTGCTCGCGGGCTCGCATCTGGAAAGCCAGAACTACGCCGGCTGGCTTGATGGACCGCTCGGCGTGGTTTACGCGCTCGAAGCTGCGCGCGTGCTCAATAGCGACGATTCGTTCCAGGGCGCTGTCGAAGTTGCCGTCTGGTGCGACGAGGAAGGACATTTCGGACACTTCCTCGGCTCGCGCTCCTATGTCGGGCAAGTGACCGACGCCGAAATCGACGCCGCGCGCGATCGCACCGGCGGCCGCAGCATGCGCGATGCGCTCGCCGAGATGGGGCTCGCCGGACGGCCGCGCGTCGCCGCCGAACCAGGGCGCCACGTCGGATATCTTGAGGCGCATATCGAGCAGGGCGACACGCTGGAAAGCGGCCGTCTCGCGATCGGCGTCGTGACGTCCATTGTCGGCATCTGGCAGTACCAGATCCATTTTGTCGGCGAACAGAACCATGCCGGCACCACCCGCATGGCCGCGCGAAAGGATGCGGGACTGGCACTGGCAAAGTTCTGCGTGGCGATCGACGAACGCTTCCCAGGCGCGTGCGGACCGCGCACGGTCTGGACCACGGGCCGCATCACGCTGGATCCAGGCGCACCGAGCATCATTCCCGGCGCAGCCGAGATGCTGTTCCAGATCCGCGACGACGATCCGGCCGTGATTGCGCGGCTGGAGGATTTGCTGCGGAGCATGACGGACGAGGTCAACGCGCGGGGCCCCTGCACGATGTGCCTGGAGCGGATTCGCACCGGCGCTCCTGCCTTGATGAATGCCGGCTTTCAGGATGCCATTCAAGCCGCGAGCAAGGCCTTCGCCGGTGGGCGATCGCTCCGCATGCCCAGCGGCGCCGGCCATGACGCGCAGATGCTCGCAACCGTCATGCCTGCAGGCATGCTGTTCGTGCCCTCGATCGGCGGCATCAGCCACCACTGGACCGAAAACACCGCCGACGCTGATATTGTCACGGGCGCGCAGGTTTTCGTCGACGCGTGCCGGCGTATCCTCGGCGGCTAGAACGACGTGCCGCGGCCGTCACGGCTCGACCCGTTTGACGTGATACCCGTTTGGCAGGATCTGGCCGTCTTCCTCGTCAGCGACGGGAACGTCGGTGACAAGCCCTTCGATCAGCGCCGCCTCCCACACTTCCTTTTCCGTCGGAAATGCAGCGCCGATTTGTCTGTCGCCTTCGAACAATGCGTACATCGGAGCTCCGGGGTTTGCGACGCGGCAAAGCCCATCGCGTGTTGCCCATGCGAGGTCATCGAATAACCGACGCCATAAACGGATGTTCCAAAATCCCCGCCCGCGGGAACGAGCGGTGACGGACACCGTTGAGGTTTCCTGAGTCGAGTTGAAATTCCACATGGCACGCGTCCATATCGGTACGTCGGGTTGGCATTATGCGTCTTGGCGAGGGCCTTTCTTTCCCAAGGACCTACCGATCAAGCAGCAGCTTTGTTACTACGCCAGTCAGTTTGATACGACCGAGCTCAACGGTGTGTTTTATCGGACACCGACGCCGGATGCTGTAAACGGCTGGCGCGAACAAACCGGCAAGGATTTTGTCTTCGCGTGGAAGGCTTCCAAGTTCATCACGCATTGGAAGCGGCTATCCGACAGATCAACGAACAGTCTCGAATTGCTGGAAGAACGCCGTTCGCTGTTGGGTCACAAGGCCGGTCCGATCCTGTTCCAGCTTCCGCCGCGATTCGAGGCAGACGCAGATCGGCTCAGTTCCTTCCTCAAACTGCTGTCGCGCAAACCGCGTTACAGCTTCGAGTTTCGGCATCCTAGCTGGTATCACCCGGACATCTTGAAAATATTGAGAAAGGCGAACATCTCGCTCTGTCTTTCGGATCACCACGATGCACCGGCGCCGTGGAAGCGAACAGCGGATTTCGTCTACATTCGGGGCCACGGACCAAGCGGCCGCTATCACGGTCATTACCGGCCGGCGGTACTTGAAGAATGGGCCAGACGCATCAGATCCTGGAAGCGGCAGGGCTGCGACGTCTACGTGTATTTCGACAACGACCAGAAGAGCGCGGCTCCGGCTGATGCCGCGCGGCTGAAGGAGCTGCTCTAGGCGCTTGCGGCAAGCGCGCGAAACATCACGGACCGCCAGCGACAGAACCTGCGATCACCATCACGAGCTCCGACAGGTCGATCTTGCCGTTGACGATCAGCTCTTCCGAGCCTTCGACCTTGAGAGTTTGCGGGCTGTTCGCGGCCTGACGCTTCAGCTCATCGACAATTGCTTCCTTGAGCTTCTCTTCAAGCATCGTGGTTTCCTCTTTGAGCCACCGTGTCCGCCACACCGGCCGGCCGTAGAATGAAAACCGGGCGACATCTTTCGTTCCAGCCGCTGATCGAGGTTCGGTTATGATGGAACGGATCACGGCGCCATCCATTGCCCGCTTGGGAGGCATGGAGCGCGTCGTGGGAAGGCTGTTTCTCGCCATTATGCTTATCGGTCTCGCCGTTCTCATCGGCGCCGCCGCGTACATCATCGCGCTGTGAGAAATTCCGACCTTCCTAAACCCGGCAAGTCGCGCTGGCTGGCGGCAGCCCAACTCGGCCTCGTCAGCAGCACCTTCTCGACGCTGCTCAGCCAGGTGACAGCGGCCCAGCTTGGCCGTGATCCGCTTGTCGATTGGATGACGGTCGCAGCGATACCCGCCCGCGACGCGATGCTGTCCACCGATCCCACCGCGAGCGTGGTCGCCATCGGCGTCGCCTTTCATCAATGGGCGGACTTTTCGTGGGCGCTGGTGTTCTTTGGCCTGCTGGGCCGATGGACCGAGAAGCTGCATCCCGCAGCCATCGCCGGCCTGGCCGTGCCCTGGGCCATTTTGACCTCCGCGACCGAATGGTTCGTGCTCGTCCCGCTGCTTCCGTTCTGGCAACCGATCTTCACCTTGCAGCAGCCCTATTGGATCGGCTTGCTGGTGCATCTCTCGTCCGCCCTGATGTATCCCCTGTTCGCCTGGCTGCGCTGGCCGGCCGGCCAAGCCCCGCCGAGCAGCGCCGTGCGCTTCGCGCAGCGCTGGGCGGTGGGCGCTGGCTGCGTGCTTGCCGTATCGGCGACGCTCGGCCTTGCCGACGCGCTCGCGCTTCCCTTGCCTCTCATGAGCGGCAACGCCGACGACGACCAGCAATACATGCGCCACATGACGACGCATCATCAGCAGGGCATCGAACTTGCGCAGCTCGCCGTCGCAAGGGCGCAGGCACCGCATTTGCGCGCCCTGGCGGCTCTGATGGTGGCGTCGCAGTCGGGAGAGAACCGCATTTTCACGCGCTGGTGGGACGGCTGGTTCACCGAGCCGATGCCGGTTTGCACAAGCGAAGAACGTGCGGCGATGCCGGGATATCTGACGCCGTCGCAAATGGCAGAAGCGAGCAAAGCAACGGATAGCGAATTCGACGCGGTCTTTGTCCGTTTGATGAGCCTGCATCATGCGGGCGCGGTCGAAATGGCGGACGCCGAATGGCATTCGGCCGGCGACCCGCGGCTGCGTCTGATGGCGCACGCCATACGTCACGAGCAGCAGGGCGAGATCGCCCTGATGAACAACGTGGAGGGCATCGACGCGGTGCGCAGGGCGATGCGCAACATGCTTGCGAACAATCTTGAACAAAAAGCGCGAAAACAACCCCATGCACAGTAGCCAAGTCATTGAAACAAAATGATATTTTTATCGGCACGCGCGCGCTTTGGCGCCTGCCCGGCTCGCCACCAGTTTGCTGCGGCGAGGGCGACCTCGTCCCAGAGTGCCGTTGGCAGATCCGGCACCGCAATCCTCACGACGTGGCGTTCGTGCCTCCTGTCGTAGCTCCATTCGGTGGCGCCGAAGTCGAAGCCAAAGCTCCCCGCATGACGCAGCGGCAGCCCGACCTTGGTCAGGTCGTGGCTCAACTCCGCAGCGAGCCGCCTGGCCTGCGCTTCATCCAGCGCTCTTGCCGGGGCAAGCGTGACGTACAATCCGTGGGCGAAATGCAGTACCGCAGAGCCGCAAGCAAGCTCCCCGGCAAAGCAACGCGCCGTGCGCCGGCTGTTCTGCAACATAGCCGCAATACGCCTGTCGGTCAGACTTCGATAAGCGCGGCTGCCCGCATAAGGCGGAAAGTGCGCGGGCAGCGCCGCGCCTCCGAATAGTCTGACGGCAACGCGCGTCTCGCCAATCAGGCTGCGCACGGAGACGCGCCCGGCGGTATCCGCCGGACCGCCGCGAACAAACGCGGCAGAGCCGAGGCGGCCATATTCCAGCCCGAGAGAATCCAGCTTGGTGTGGCTGCGGACGAGGACAATGGGAATCCGATGACGTCGCGTCCAGTCAATCACCCGGCCGATACGCCCCGATCCGCTTGAGAAGCAGGTGGTATCAAAGATCACCAGATCCAGCCCGGGCTTGGCGCACCGCAGCGTCGCGGCAAAGTCCTCGGCCGCCGCGCAGGAATCGAGCAGCAGCATCCTGGGCCGGCGAGCCGGCAATACCGCTTCGCCGAGCGGCCTATCCAGCACCAGAGGCCTCAGATGCCGGGCATGAAGGTCGATGAGCTCCACCGTTTCGCCGTAAGATCCCGGCAAGAGCAGCAATTCCGCTTCGCCCACGACGCGGGCGGAGGCCAGCAACAGCGCTGAGATCGCCGCCATGCCGGACGAGGTGTAAATGCACGCGTCAACGTCCGTATCCTCAAGCCGGTAGAATGACGGGCCAATGACGTGGAGGTCTGCACGCTGATAGTCGTAGCTGAATTCGAACGGTCCGGACCGCCGCCGGTCCGGCTGGGCCCAAGCTGTTTCAGTCGACGCCCATCCGTTGAGAGCATGCTCGGCCTTTAGCGCTGCGGCGAGGTGGAATTTACGCTCGATCACTTCGGCGATCGATTCCGGGCGGCGAACGGCCAATGGCTTCTTGAGCGCGCCGTTCAATAGCTCGAACTCCTCGTACTTCCTGTCGAGGTAAGTCTCGAGCGTTTCCATGATCGATCCCTGACCGCACGAAGACAACGCGGACGGTCGGATTTGGATCCTGCGCCGGGACTGCGGCCGAGATCGCTGGCCGGTCGGTTGTGACGTTCGACTCCGTTATCGGCTTCGATGGCTCATTAGATAGCTGTTTCCGCGCTTCAACCTTCTCGGCGATCTCCGGACTTCGCGCCGCTTCGGCACGGCCGCCGCGCGCGAGGCCGACACCAGCACCAGGGTCGCAACGCCGATCCACACCATAAGTTTGCTGAGCTCGGCCGCGGGCGGAAGTCCTTTGCGCGCGAGCCAACCGCCATCGGCGGACCTCCCTTGAGGCCCCGCCTCCAGCATCGTTCCCTCGGTCTTGTCTGCCGGACGCGCCCGCGACAACAGCCAGCGAAACGCGAAACCCATAAGAAGCTCGGTGGGACGGGGCGCGAGTGCAAACGCGACCTGGCCCGCCCGTGCCGGCCAACCTACCGCGACCTCACTTCGGGGTTGACGGACCAGGCTCAGGAAGGTCGCGGCAACGTCCTCCGGTTGATATAGCAGCGGACCCGGATCGAGTCTGCGCCCCGACATGTTCGCGCCGTGGACGAAGCCGGGCGTGTCGACCATCGCAGGGAACACGCCACATACATGGATGTCCGGGTGTGCCGCCAGTTCCTGCCGCAAGCTCGACGTGAAGCCGCGCAGGCCGAATTTGCTGGCCGTATAGGCCGCAGCGAACGGCGTCGGCGCCCAGCCGCCAAGAGAGATATTGTTGATCAGGATTCCCCGATTCTGGCGCAGGAAAATCGGCAAAACCGCGTGCGCTCCGTTCATGGTGCCGAACAGATTCACCTCGACAGTTCTGCGATGCAACGCGATGTCGGCGTCCTGATAGGCGCCGAAGACGCCGGTACCGGCGTTGTTGATCCAGACGTCGATCCCGCCAAAGGATTGATCCGCCTGGTCGGCGAGGCGCTTGACGGCTTGCGCATCGGTCATATCGGTTGGCACCGCAAGCGCACGGCCACCAACGGATTCGCATTCCGATGCGAGGCGTTCGAGCACATCTGCACGTCGGGCGGCGAGGACCACACTTGCACCCTTCTCGGCAAAGGCCAGCGCCGCCGCGTGCCCGATGCCGCTGGAGGCGCCGGTGATGACGACGCGTGTTCCCGCCATTGCTTCTTGTCCGGCCATGCGTCCTGAACTGCTTTCGGGAAGCAGCCAGCGCAACGAGTGGCGCAGACGCTCCGTGCCCCGGCTGGCGAACCAATCGCCATGCGCGAAGATCACCTTCTCCGGCGCGAAGCCGACCATTCTCCGTGCCGCGGCTTGGACAGAACGACCACCAAGGCGCAGCAGAAGGCGCAGGTAGACCGGAGCCATTCCGCCAGGCTTGGTGATGCCAAGCAGACCGGCGACAGGTCTCGACGCAGCTGGAAACATGCCGGAATCAATGTTCTGCACGATGTCCGTCAGGATCAGCGTTCGACTGCGCTTGTCGAACAGCTCGGCCTCGCAGAAGAACGGGGCCATCACCAGAACAGTCTCGACGTCGTTTGCCCATTCACCTGGAGTTCCATCGCCGAGCTCGCGGTCGATGCGAACGCCGGACCGACGAACCTGATTGCGGCTCGCCAGGCCCGGCACAGCGAACGTGACCAATTCGGGCACAGCAGTTTGCCAGTCGCGCAAGAACATCCAGTGCGCGACGTTGGGCGCGAGCAGGTATTTTATGGTCCCCAGGCGCTCCAGCTGCGCGCGCAGGGCCGGTGAATATTTTACGGGAGAATGCAGCAGCAGATCGCCGCTCGAGAGTCTTACGACACTCATGCGCAGCGGCATCGGAAGACCCGCGGCCTGAATCGGTGCAGCATCGAATATCCAGATATCGTTCGAAACCTGTGTCAGGCCGTCATGCTGGACGTTCTCGCGCATATGCTGCTCCACATCGATCGGGTATCGAGGCTCAACCAGCGATCCCGTCCATGGTTCTTAGAACCCGCATCCCCCTCTATCGACCGGCCGGGGTCACCGTCCCACCGATACGGCCGCTGCGCCGGCGGCCCCCCTCCCGCTTCGCCCGAACCGCCGCCGCTGCCATCCCCGCCGCTCCCTTGGGTTGAAGCAGATGTGATTGAGGCGACCGCCACAGACGCGGTCCGGATGCCGCTCCAAATTGTCTGCCGCACCGGCCATTCCCCATTGATTCTGCGGCGACAATTGTCGGCGGAATTGAGGCTTCCCAAACTCCTCCCGAGGCCTTGGGAACCCCAAGAGAGGAAGTTGGAACTTGCAGGGAACCGGCAAAGCTGTACTTCGTTCTAGTGAAGAGGGCATCTGGGCATGCTGCATCGCCTCACGATACAGGGCCGAACTGTCGGCGAGCTTCGACAGCTCGCATCCGAACGGCGCGCGATGGCCGTGTCCAAGGAGGGGCACCTCAGAACGCTGCTGCTGAACGAGGCGAGCCTGCTGGAGTTCTATGCCGAATTGCGGGCCTGGATGGAGGGCACCCCGGCGTCCTCCGCCCAAAGAGGTGCTCAGATGGCGCCCATCATACCGGCACAACCGATCGCGCCCAATCTGTCTTCCTTGCTGACAACGTTCGCGCGCCGAATGGTCCTGTCAGTCGCGGATCAGCAGGCGCTGCTTTCGATCGCGCAGGCGCGAAACTTCGCCAAGGGCGAACTGATCGTCGAAGAAGGATCCGACTCCGCTCCCTTGCTCCTGCTGTGCAGCGGCGCGGCTCGCGCCACCCGGACCCTGGAAGACGGCAGCCAGCAGATCGTCTCCATTTTCCTGCCCGGCGATCCTCTCAATCCCGGGGATTTCGTGCTCGGTCGATGCGGCAATTCAATCAGCACCTTCTCGGCCGCACTGGTTTTGTTCATTGCAGGGGCCGAATTATATCCCCTCCTGGAACAGCGGCCGACGATCATGCGGGCGCTCTGGCGCGAAACAGCGTGGAAGGCGGCGGTCCAGCGAGAGTGGCTGATCTGGCTCGGCCGCAAGCCGGCTGAGGCACGCCTGGCTCATCTCCTGTGCGAAATCGCCTGTCGTTCACTGGCCAGCAGGAGCGGCTCCGAGGATTTTGAATTCCCCCTGACGCAGCGTGAGCTCGGCGACATTCTGGGGTTGTCGACCGTCCACGTGAACAGGGTCTTGCAACAGCTCCGCAACCGGAGACTGGTCGACCTCAGCCGGGGCCGACTCACCATCGTCGACAGAGAAGGGCTGTATGAGGCCGCCGAATTCGACCCAGAGTATCTCGACCCGGTGCAGGCGCTGGATTCGAGTGATGATGCCCGTAGCTAGTCTCGAGATCGGTCCCCTTATTTGAGACGTTCAAGGTTGGCGCGGATGGCGCCGAATGTCGTCTGCATTTTTCTCAGCTCTTCGCGGATTTCGGCCTTGAGGCGTTTGCCGCGGGTCAATTGCTGCTGGTAGGAGCTGGCGATCTCGGTGCATTGACCTTGTCTGGCAGGCGACGACGAAGGCTTCGGACGAAGCACATCCGAGAACGGCACTTGCATCAAGGGTTGGCGTCGGGCGTCCAGGATTTCGACCGAATCGAGGTTGGGATCGCGGCGGATGCGAAGCTTCTCGAAAGATATCTCCAGGGCGGACTGGCACGCATCGAGATACGCCTCCTCGAGCGAGGGAAATTCTGTCCCGACATCATCGGCCACGACCGTGCCGCCCGAACTGAAGTCGAAAAAGAAACGCGGCATCGCGGCGTCCTTTCCTCAGAGGCATCAATCTGCCGACAACGTCCTCACCGGCTGGTCGTGCCTGGACATTCTCAACTATTTGCCGCAGATCATACACCGATCCGAGCCGATACGTCCTATCCACTTACACATATCGTGACAATACTCGCTGCCGGCGTCGGACCGGCGCTTGGCTCGCTCGTCTTGCCCCATCGCAGAATGATCCCGGCGGTGCGCACGACGAACCGTGATTTGGAACCTACCAGGGGGCGATCCCGTTCTTGACACGGGCTCGTTTGCTGCGAGGGTAGCAGAGGTTGCCACCCAGCGGAGCTCCGCAAATGCCCAGCAAGCACACCCTGAACGTGTCCCTGACGGGCGAACTCTGCGACTTCATCTCTGCACAAGTCGCCTCGGGCCGTTTCCGGACATCGAGCGAGGTCGTCAGGGCGGCACTGCGCCTGCTGGAGAGAGACGCTTCGCAATCGCAGCCTTCATCCTGGCCCGGCCTGACCAAGCGACCGCTTACCGGAGCCAAGGTTAACGGCGTTGCCGCACGGTCGCGGAGTCCACGATCGTGACCGACACAGCAGACTTTCCCATCATCTGCCTTGGCGCGTCAGCCGGCGGCATCGAAGCGCTGGAAGGATTCTTTCGCGGCCTGCCTCCACAACCGGGGCTCGCGCTGGTCATCGTGACCCATCTCAGTCCCGACCGGGAAAGTCTCCTTCATGAGATCGTGAGCCGCTATACGGACCTGCCGGTGCGGGTCGCCGCCGACGCCATGACCGTCGAGGTCGACAACATCTATGTGATGCCTGCGGATTCCATCCTTAGTATCGAGAACCGACGGCTGACCCTGCGCAAAAACAATACTCGCCGCGAGCGCAAGCCGATCGACATCTTCATGAGTGCGCTGGCGGTCGATATCGGCGAGCTCTCCGGTGGCGTCATTCTCTCCGGAGGAGATTCCGACGGCACGCTTGGCGTCAAGGCGATCAAGGAGCGCGGCGGGATTACCTTTGCGCAGGTCGGCGACGGCTTCGGCCCCCAGCATCCGGATATGCCGGATGCTGCAATCTCGACCGGCTTGATCGATTTCGCCATTCCGGTCGAGGACATGGGGACGAAGCTGGTCGAGTTTGTCCGCGCCAACCATTTGTTCGAACAGATGGTCAATGGCGCTGCCGACAGCGCCGATGATTTGACGATCAGCCAGGCCTTGCCGGAAATCTACGGGATCCTGCGCAATCAGATTGGCCACGACTTCAGCGGCTACAAGACAAAGACGTTCATCCGCCGCGTCCAGCGCCGCATGCAGGTGACCCAACTCACGACGGTCGAGGCTTATGTGGAGCGGCTGCGGCAGGAGCCTCCCGAAGTCGGCGCCCTGTTCCGCGATCTGCTGATCAACGTCACGAACTTCTTCCGCGACGAAGATGCCTTCGAGGCGCTCGCGGCCTCGGTTATTCCCAAGCTGTTCGAAGGGCGCGGGGCCGACGACACGGTTCGAATCTGGATCCCTGGGTGCGCCACCGGAGAGGAAGTGTTCTCGATCGCGATCCTGACGCGGGAGCATATGGACCGATTGACCGCCGTACCGCGGGTGCAGATCTTTGCAACCGACATCGATGACCGCGCGCTTTCGGTGGCGCGGGCAGCCCGCTACCCCGGCGCGCTGCTGGATACCGTCTCGCCGGAACGGCGCAAGCGCTTCTTTGTGTCGGATGGCGGCAGCTATGTCGTTTCCAAGGACGTGCGCGAGCTCTGCATCTTCTCGCCGCACAGCGTCATTCGCGATCCGCCTTTCTCGCGGATCGACCTGGTGTCCTGCCGCAACCTGTTGATCTATTTTGGGGCGGACGTGCAGAACCAGGTCATCCCGACCTTTCATTACGCATTGCGCCCTGAAGGCTACCTGTTCCTCGGCTCGGCCGAGAACGTCAGCCAGTTCGCGGAGTTGTTTGCGCCGATCGAGAAGAAACACCGGATTTTTCGCCGGCGGGCTGATTCAGCCTCTCCAACGCGCCTTCCCATTGCCCTGCACGGCCTGCGCCCGGGACCGGGTACGGACCTCGTGGCGCGGCGGCAGCCGCTCGCCGGCCTTGCCCTGCGCCAGGCGGTGGAGGAGCAGGTCGTCGAGCATTTCGCTCCTCCGCATGTCGTGGTCAATCACGACGGCGACGTCGTCTACTACTCGACACGGACCGGCAAATATCTGGAAGCGCCGGCGGGGGCACCGACGCGGCAGCTGCTGACGATGGCTCGCAAGAGCCTCCGGCTCGACCTGCGAACCCTGTTCCGGGAAGCAGTCGAAACCGGACGAACGGCCACGCGCAGCGGCGTCTCGCTGGACAGCGAGGAAGGTGGCGTCCAGATCGTCGATGTGACAATCGAGCCGCTGGGCGACCGGACGGCCGGCGAACCGCTCTACCTGGTGCTCTTTTCCGACCAGGGGCCTGTGCTCAGCCGGGAGGAGGCGCTGAACCGGGCTCAGGTCAGTCATGACGGCGTGGCCGCACATACCGAGCGCGAGCTACGCGAGACCCGGGATCGCCTGCAGTCCATGATCGAGGAGTACGAAACGGCGCTCGAGGAACTGAAGTCCTCCAATGAAGAGCTCGTCTCCGTCAACGAGGAGATGCAGTCAACCAATGAGGAACTCGAAGCTTCGAAGGAAGAATTGCAATCGGTCAATGAAGAGCTTCATACGGTCAATGCCGAGCTCAACGGCAAGGTGGACGCGTTGGATCGCGCCAACAACGATCTGCAGAATCTGTTCGAAAGTACCGACGTCGCGACGGTTTTTCTCGATAGAAACCTCGTCATTCGCAGCTTCACCCCGGCGGTCACGAAGGTCTTCAACATACTTCCCACCGACAAGGGACGGCCAATCACGGATCTTTCAAGCAAGCTGAGCCTTGCGGGCTTTGCAGACGACATTGCGAAGGTGTTTGCAAGCGCGGAGCCGATCGAGAGACGGGTCGATGACGAAGGACAAGGCCCTCACTATTTGGTGCGGCTGGCTCCCTACCGCGATGGCGGCCAGAAGATCGAAGGCTTAATCGTCACGTTCATCGATGTCACGAGCCTGACGCGCTCGGAGGCGCGGCAGCGCGTTCTCATCGCCGAGCTTCAACACCGAACCCGGAACCTGCTGTCCGTGGTCCAGTCACTGGCTCAACAAACCCTCGGCAAGGGCGGCTCGTTGGAAGCGTTCCTGACCAGGCTTGCGGCACTCGGCCGCGTTCAGAGCCTTGTCAGCGGATCGATGGACGATCACATCGACCTCGGCGATATCATTCGACTTGAATTGCAGGCCGTCGGCGCGGCCGACGAAAGGGTATCGGTGTCCGGCCCGCCGGTCGCCCTCGGATTCGAACTGGTCCAGACCTTCGGACTTGCCCTGCACGAACTTGCGACGAACGCCATCAAGTACGGGGCGCTCAGGGAGAGCCAGGGGAAACTGGAGGTCCGCTGGAGCATTCAGACCAACGGCGAGAGCATTCCGACTCTGCTGCTGAACTGGAAGGAAACCGGAGTCCCGAAGCTCTCGAAGCCGGCGCGCAAGGGCTTTGGACGAGACCTTATCGAGCGGGCGCTCGCGTACACCTTGCGCGCCAAGACCAAGCTTTCGTTCGGCGAGGATGGGCTTCTCTGCCGGATCGAATTGCCGCTCCCGGCGACGGATGCCGCCGCAAGACAGGGAGCATTGAGTGACGGGTGAAGCTGCAACCCTTCGAGTCCGCAGGATTCTCGTCGTGGAGGACGACTATTTGCTCGCTCAGGTTCTGACCGACTTCCTGGAGCAAGCGGACTTCCACGTCGTCGGTCCGGTCGGTTCACTGGAGGAAGCACTTGCCTTGGTCGAGAACGAGCCCGGCAGCTTCGACGGCGCCATCCTCGACATCAATCTGCATGGCAGCAACTCCTATCCGGTCGCCGATGCGCTTGTCGCGCGCTCCATTCCATTCCTGTTTGCGACCGGATACGGCCGGGATGCGCTCGAAGGTCGCTACCGGGATCATCCGCGATGTGAAAAGCCGTTCGACCAAGCCACTCTGCTGTCAATGTTCGGTGCATTGTTCAACAATCGCGCGGCTTAAAGCGACGTCCCTGCCCTCCTGCGCCTGTGCGCAGCGGGAACGGCGCCTGCTCAACCGGCCTCGTCGGCGTTATCTGCGACGGAGGAACCTTGGCGCGTGCCCCGACTTTCCGTCCTGGGAAGGCAGAGCGAGGAGCGGATATGGGCAATAGCGGCGTCGGAATGCTTCTTGGAGATTTCTCGGCTACGACAGTTTGGCTGATGTTCATAGGCGCCTTCATTCTCGGCGGGGCGATCCTGTACGGCATCATGAAGAGCGGCCGGTTGCGCAGAGGCGAGCGTGCGCAACTCGACGCCAATACGGAGGCGGCCCAGCGCCGCGATGATCCCCAGAAGCGTGCCTCGCGATAGGCCTCGGCTTCAGCAGCGACGCGCGCGGTCCGGAGCCGCCGCTGTGGGTCGACGGGCTTACACCAGACGTCGCGGCAGGCTATTGTTGATCGCGCATGCTGCCACCGCCGCGTGGCCGAAAGCGACGGAGATCTGGTGCAAATCAGTCACGACGTCGCCGATGCCATACAGGCCGGCGACGGATGTGCGCTGATGATCATCGATCCTGAGATATCCATCCGACGTATGTTCCGCGCCCAGCGAGACCGCCAGCCCTGAGCGCACCTCGGCTCCCATCGCGGGGTAGACGACATCGAATTCCGCGCTGTCGCCTCCGTTGAAGCAGGCTTCGAGCCTGCGACCCCGGCGCTTCAATTGCACATCGGCGGCCTCCACGATCTCCACCCCGGCCGCGGCCAGTCGCGCTCTTGCGTCGGCATCGGCAGGCGCGGTCGCGAGCAGAGTCACGTCGCGAGAGTAACCGCGCATGAACATAGCCTTGCTTGCGGCGTGAGCCGGCGGACCGACGACACCGATCCGGCGGTCGATCGCCTCATAGGCATCGCAAACGGGGCAGTAGCGCAGAAGACCGTCCGCGACCGCGGTCCGCCATTGCTCGAACGGCGGATGGTGATCCACGATCCCGCAGGCGAGCACGACAGCCTTGGCGTCGACCCCGCCTCCAGCCCATGTGGCGCGAAATCCACCCGGGCCCGGCGCCAAACGACTGACCTCGGAGCTCACTCGCGTCACCCCAAGCTCTGCCAATTGCGCCGACATCCGTGCGAGCAGCTCGCTGCCGGACAGGCCGTGCGCAAAGCCGGGAACATTATGGCTTCGCGGAATGAGGCCAGCGCGGCTTGCACCGGCGTCGACAATACATACGCGGAGCCGAAAGCGTGCGAGATAGATCGCAGCCATCAAGCCGCCCGGCCCGCCGCCGATGACCAGGCAATCAAGCGGCATCGCCGCGCTTGTTTCGTCGAGGCCCGTCATCGCGGAAAACCTGCCTTCGGCATCAAGCTCGCGGAGCGCGAGCCTTCGACCAACCCAGGCCGCGACGCGCGGTTCCGAACCGCAGGGCGAGCAGAGCGCAATGCAGCTTCGAGCTAGCCAATCAGGCCGGCAGAGTCAGCGCCCTGACTGGGCAGATCGAAACGAGCGATGCGCCTGTCGAGGCGCCATAGCTCGATGCGATGGGTGAGCACGAGCGAAGCAGCCTGGCGCTTTGCCTCTTCATCGTCACCGCAGACGAGATTGATGCAACCAAAAACGTGACCGTTCGAGTCGATCTGGAAAGCGCGGTAATGCCTGATGCTGTGCATGGTCATTGAGCCTGCCTTCTGTAGCCGGGCGCACTCAACCAGTCGGTCAAGCTGGAGGTCACCTCGTCCTGCATCGCACGGCGCAGCAGCATGTCGCGCGCCTTGCCCGGCGGCATGCTTTGCGCGCGCTCGCGTGCCTTGTCAGCCGATGTCAGCAAGCGCTCCTGGAGCGATTGCGTCTGTTTCGTTCGCTTGCGTGTGGCGGTCATCTGCGCTTCCGCGGCTGCTTCTGAAAAGGGGAAGCCGGCCCCGGGCGGGAGGTATGGCGCGCCGGGGCTGGGATCATGCCGGCGTTGGACGACCAAGCGGCACTACCGTCAGCTTCCGGCGCAAGCCGCGTTCCCGCATTTGGATAGGTTAATTCCGCGCGAGATTTCCGCGATCTCCGCCCCGTCTATTCTCGATCTGTGCAAAGAACAAAAGCGGAACCGATGCACAGGCAGCGCGTTGGGCGAATAACGATGGGAGATCATGATGGCAGACAACACCGAGAAGGACCCGAGCGAGTGGGTGTCCGGGGATGATCCGATGACCGGCGCGCAAGCCTCCTACCTCAAGACCCTGAGTGAGCAGGCCAACCAGCCGGACCCGACCGAGAACCAGCTCACCAAGGCGCAAGCCTCGGAGCTGATCGACAAGCTGCGCGCCGAAGCGGGGCTGGAGAAGTGACAAGGCGCAGGCGGTCGTCGCCCTCACCGAAAGCTGTTCCGCGCTGATGGCCCGTCAAGCCACGGCCATCCAGACCAGCGCCGCGATCATCAGCACAAAGCCGGCAAAGGCGGTGCCGAGAAAAAACAGTTCCACATGGTCCATCGCCGCCGCCCTCGTTCCAAGCCGTAGTTTTGACGGCTCGGGGTCGCGGCGGCATTATGAAATGTGAATCGGGGGCCTGCGCCGTCGCATTTCTTGCAGGCGGCGACGCATCTTTTTTCTCGGCCCGATCTAGGACTTCGCGGTGCCGGGCTCGGCCATTTTGCGGTGCTGCTTGGCAAGCAGCTCATTCGGCGTGACGTTGGCAACGGTGGTCTGGACCTTGTTCTTGAAGCCGGTCACGATATCGGATTCTCCGCTCATCATCGCCTCGAAACCAGCCTTCGCGACATCGGCAGGGTCGTCCTTTTCCTCAGTCCCGACCTTGGTGTCCATCATATCGGCCCGGCGAAAAAACTCGGTCTCGGTCGCGCCGGGCATCAGGCAGGTGACGGTGACGCCGGAATCGCGCAGCTCCTCCCGAAGCGCGAACGAAAACGAGTCCAGGAACGCTTTGGTCCCGTTGTAGACCGCCTGGAAACTGCCGGGCGTGAATCCCGCGACCGAGCCGGTAATCAGGATGCGTCCGCTCTTGCGCCGAAGCATCTCGTTACCCGCGCGATGGATCAGGTAAAGCGTCCCGGTGATGTTCGTATCGATCACGCGCCGGACGCGATCGAACTCCTGATCGAGGAACGCCTTGCCGAGACCTACACCGGCGTTGGCGAGCAGTGCATCGACCGGCCGGTTACCCACCACGCCACAGAGCTTGTCGATGCCGCCGGTCGTTGAAAGATCAGCCTGGACGGATTCAACTTTGGCGCCGAGACCGCGGAGCTCATCGGCGGCTCCCTGGATCGCCGGTTCGTCGGCCGCGATCACGAGATCGAAGCCGGCCTTGGCACAGCATTTCGCGAGTTCCAGACCGATGCCGGTGGAAGCTCCGGTGACGACGGCAAACTGATTGGCTGGCATAAGCAGATCCTTCGAATGTCGATGATCCCGCTCAATCGCCGCGCCCGTGGCTCGTTCCAAATCTCGCGACATCTCGCGGCCGACGCCGCTTTTTTCAAGCTTCCATAGCAACCATCGTTTGTTGCTCGACTTAGATGCGTCAAGCTCAACCTGGAGACATGCATGAAAGCGCTCGTCTGGCACGGCAAGGAGGACATTCGCTGCGACACCGTGACCGATCCGGAGATTCAGGATCCGCGTGACGCCATCATCAAGGTTACAAGTTGCGCCATCTGCGGCTCGGACCTGCACCTGTTCCACAACTTCATCCCGGGCATGCTGCCTGGCGACATCATGGGACACGAGACCATGGGAGAAGTCGTCGAGGTCGGCTCCGGCGTGGACGGCAAGCTCAAGAAGGGCGATCGCATCGTCGTGCCCTTCACCATCATTTGCGGCGAATGCGATCAATGCAAGCGCGGCAATTTCTCCGTGTGCGAGACCACCAACCGCAAGCGGCAGCTCGGCGACAAGGTGTTCGGACACACCACCGCCGGACTGTTCGGTTACACGCATCTGACCGGCGGCTATCCGGGCGGCCAGGCGGAATATCTGCGCGTGCCATTTGCCGATGCCACGCACATCAAGGTTCCCGACGGCATTCCGGACGAGCAGGTGCTGTTTCTCAGCGACATCTTCCCGACCGGCTGGCAGGCCGCGGTTCATTGCGACATAGAGCCCACCGACACCGTTGCGATCTGGGGCTGCGGCCCGGTCGGCCAGATGGCGATCCGCAGTGCCATCCTGCTCGGTGCCAATCAGGTCATCGCCATCGACTGCATCCCGGAACGCCTCAGCATGGCGGAAGCCGGCGGCGCCACCACGATCAACTTCGAGACCGAAAGCGTTCTCGAGCGGATCAAGGAGCTGACAGACGGCAGGGGTCCGGAAAAATGTATCGATGCGGCCGGCATGGAATCGCATGTGATGGCCTCGCAGCCGGATACGCTGCTCGATCGCGCCAAGCAGATGGTGATGCTCGAAAGCGATCGCCCGCATGTGCTGCGTGAGATGATCTATGTCTGCCGTCCCGGCGGCATCATCTCCGTCGCGGGTGTCTACAGCGGCTTCTCCGACAAGATTCCGATGGGCGCCTTCATGAACAAGGGATTGACGATGCGAACGGGACAGACGCACGTCAACCGCTGGACCGACGACCTGCTTCGGCGGATCGAGCAAGGCGAGATCGATCCGTCTTTCGTGATCACGCATACCGTACCCCTGGAGCAGGGCCCGGAGATGTACCAGGTGTTTCGCGACAAGCGGGACTCCTGCGTCAAGGTCGTGTTGAAGCCCTGAAGGAAGCGAGCAAGACATGTTTCATTTCGGCAATATCGTGAGGACCAAGGGCGATCCGACTATCGTGGAGAGCGGGAGCAGTCTCGCGCGCCCCGAAGACCGGCTCGCACGTGCGCTCGGCTGGTTCAGCATCGGGCTCGGATTGGCGGAGCTGTTGGCGCCGCGGCGGGTCACGGAGACGCTGGGGATGGAGGGCCACGAGACGCTGGTGCGCGCATTCGGTGCCCGGGAAATCGTCAGCGGGATCATGTCGCTCTCGGTCGACAAGAACGCCGGCTTGTGGGCGCGTGTCGGCGGCGACGGCCTCGATGCTGCTGCGCTCATGTCGGCACTGACGCCGGACAATCCCAAGAAGGGCAATGTCGCATTGGCTCTTCTCATGATCGGCGGCATCGCGATGCTCGATTACCGCGCCGCGCAGGACACCAGGCCGAAGCGCCCCTCGCCCAAGGCAAGGCGCAGGCTCTACCCGGACCGCAGCGGATTTCCAAAGGGGCTCGCGGCGGTGAAGGATCGGGCCAAGCAGCTGACGAACAGCCGAGCCAAGACCGTGGTCCCCTCCTGAGCAATTGCGACCGTCAAGGCCTGTCGCGTGAAGTTCCACCCGATGTGACCGGGAGCTCGAGGGTGCTGGGCGCCAACGTACTTTGCCTGCCAACTTAGCAAACGTTAATGCGACAGTCCTGCAACCAAAGTCAAATGGGTCGCTGGCCACGTCTAACTGGATGCCTGATGCAAGCAGGGTTCGCCTTCTCCAAATTGGCAGACAGACTGTCGAGCCTCACCGATCTAACCGCTGAGGACCTCGACCTGCTCGCGGAGATGCCAAGCACCATCGTGCACGTTGGCGCTCATCAGACTGTCGTGCGACACCACAGCGAGACCGATCATTGTTGCCTTCTGCTGCAGGGCTATCTTTGCTGGCACGTCGCGGCGGGACAGGACGGGCAGATCACGGCGATATACGTGCCCGGTGACGTTCCCGATCTGCACACGCTTTACCATCCTTCGGTCGGGGCCAATCTGGTCACGCTCGGATCCGCCATCATCGCGCTGGTGCCTCACGACTTCTTTCGCGAGCTGTCCGCGAATTCGCCCGCGATGTCCCGGGCGCTGCTTCTGATGATGCTGGCCGATCTCGCCATCCAACGAAACTGGACGGTGAATCTGGGCAGCCGTGACGCCCTCTGCCGCGTCGCGCACCTTGTTTGCGAAATCAGGGAGCGCCTCCACGGCGTCGGTCTGGCGAGAGACTTCAGCTTTTCGTCTCCCTTCACGCAATCGGACCTGGCGGCCGCGTGCGGCATCTCCCCGGTCCACGCAAATCGGACGATTCAGGAGTTGCGTCGGCGCAACCTCCTGCAATGGCATGGGAAGACCATGACGATCACGGACTGGCCGGGGCTTGTCCGGCTTGCAGGCTTCGATCCCGCCTATCTGCGAACCCGTCCTCACGACAGCGCGGCGCGAGCACCGCAGCTCACACCAGTCTCGATGGGCGTCGAGCTCGCCTGAACCTTCATGCGGCCGTGCGTTTCAGCTCGGCACGCGCGAGCAGCGCGCGCCGCACCTCTTGGACGACGCCGTCCCATTGGCCCACATTCTTCTGATGGAAAAGCCGCAAGGTCGGATACCAGAACGTATGTGCTTCCGAAGCAGGCCAGCGCCAGTCGCAGTCGGCATGCAGCAACACCCAGGCCTCGCATCCCAGCGCGCCTGCCAGGTGCGCAACCATCGTGTCGACGCAAACGACGAGGTCGAGCCGACGGAGGAGATGCCCAAGCGCGACAATGTCAGGCGTACTGACGTCCTGCGCGCCCGTCTCCGCGAGCCGATCGACGCCCACACCGCGCTGGAGCGAGTAAAGCGCGATGCCGTCATGCGCAAGACATCGCAAAAGCTCCGCGGGAATGGCACGCCGCTTGTCCCAGGCGCCGACCTCCCAAACCAAACCGACGGCCATGCCGCTGGAGTTTTGCAACGGTTCCGCACGCGCGCCATCGTCCGGCAAGCTCAGATACGGCGCGCGCATTTCGGCCGCCTCGCGTCCGACACGGAGAGCATGGGGGACTTCCATGATCTCGATGTCGGTCTCGAACTCAACGCCGGGCGTACCATCGTGGAGCGGAATCGCGCGATCAACGCCCTCCGTTCGCTCGACCAATGGCAACAACTCGGCCTGGCACCAGACCGTCACGCTGCGCGCAACAGCTTCAAGTGCGGGCATAAAACGCAGAAACTGGATCGTATCACCAAGGCCATGATAGCAGCGGACAAGTACATGCCTGCCTGCGAGCGGCTCGCCGCGCCAGATCCGCTGGAGATGACGCGGCCCCGTATGCTTGGGAGCAAGCGCAAGCCTCGCCAGATCCCGATCGGTGATCGCCCAGGCTTGCGCGAACGCGCCCGCACGCATTGCTTCCGTCCAGCCGCCCGTCCCGCCCATTTAGGGCGACCGTCTAGGCTTTTACGAATTTGTGAAAGCGGCTCAACTGACCGTCCTTGGTCCGATCCTGATGAAGGAACGCTATCCCGGTTTCGTCGAACTTCTCGAAGAATTCGTCCCAGCCGATCCGCTCCAGGCCTTGATCGGGGGGATCGAAATCGATCCGCAGGATGCCGGCATGTCCATCCTCCTCGGTTGCCTTCACGGTGGCAGGCTTTCCGCCGCGCTGATCCACCCATTTCCGAATGACGTCGTGGTCGGTGGTCTTCTGAGCTTCGCTGCCTTCAGTCTTTGCTTTGGTCTTTGCATGGCTCGTGTTCATTTGGCACCTTCTTCGCTGGCGCGCTGGACCCCGACACGCGGTCGAGAGCCTCGCTTTCGCGTCCAACGCCGGCCGGAAGGATTGGTTCTCTGGCCAGTGAGGAACGGCTGCCGCATCTTCTTCATCTTCAACCAAGAAGCTGTTCGTTCCCTCCGCGCGTGCACGGATTCTAATCCAGGTTAAGCTTCTTGCATTTTGTGCAGCCGAAAAGGCTCTCGCCGCCCCACAGCATGATCTGAGCAGGAACGAACATACCCGCCGCACGTTCGCCGATCTACTTACGTTCGGCGCCGCTTGTGTCCTGGAGGGCTTCAATCCATGCATTCACGTCTTCAAGACAGGCGGCGCGTGCGCGTCGGCATCGTCGGTGTCGGCAATTGCGCGAGCTCCCTGGTCCAGGGGCTCACCTATTACCGGGACGCCGAGTCGAACGAGCCGGTGCCCGGGTTGATGAATGTCGATCTCGGCGGCTATCACATCAGCGATATCCAGATTGCTTCGGCATTCGACGTCAACGCAACCAAGGTCGGCCGCGATGTTGCTGAAGCGATCCTGGCCAAACCCAACAACACGCACCGCTTTTGCGCCGTTGCCGAGACCGGCGTGATCGTGCAACGCGGTCCCGTCATGGACGGGGTCGGCCGCTATCTCCAGGACGACATCCCGATTGCCGACGTTCCAGAGGCTGACGTGGCGGAAGTACTGGCGACATCGCGCACGGACGTTCTGGTCTCCTATCTTCCCGTCGGATCGCAGCGCGCCAGCGAATGGTACGCCGCACGTGCGATCGAGGCCGGCTGCGGCTATGTGAATTGCATCCCGGTCTTCATTGCCTCGAATCCCGATTGGCAGCGGCGGTTCGAGCAAGCCGGACTGCCGATCATCGGCGACGACATCAAAAGCCAGGTCGGCGCCACCATCGTTCACCGCGTGCTCGCCAATCTGTTTCGCGACCGCGGCGTCAGGCTCGACCGCACCTACCAGCTCAACGTCGGTGGCAATACCGATTTCAAGAACATGCTCGAGCGGGAGCGGCTGACGTCCAAGAAGATCTCGAAGACGCAGGCCGTCACCAGCCAATTCGATGTTCCCATGGACGCCGACAACATCCATGTCGGTCCGAGCGATCATGTGCCTTGGCTCACTGACCGCAAGCTTGCTTTCATCCGGCTCGAAGGCACGACCTTTGGCGGCGTTCCCCTGAGTGCGGAAGTCAAGCTGGAGGTTTGGGATTCGCCCAATTCGGCGGGTGTCGTGATCGACGCGGTCCGCTGCGCCAAACTCGCGATGGATCGCGGACAAGCCGGCGCGCTGACGGGGCCCTCGAGCTACTTCATGAAGTCGCCGCCGCGGCAGTTCACCGATGAGGAGGCCGGACGCCGGACACGGGCCTTCATCGCAGACAAGGCCTATACGTGATGGCGACGATCATTCACCTCGTGCGTCACGGTCATCACGCCCTGCTGGGACGGATGCTATGCGGCCGGATGAAGGGCGTTGCGCTCGACGATCTCGGCTGTCAGGAGATGGCGCGTTGTGTCGATCTCATCGGGCCGCGGCCAAGCTCGATTCAATCAAGCCCGCAGCGGCGCTGCATGCAGTCGGCCTGCATCATGGCCGCTCGCTTCGGTCTCCCGATCGAGATCGTGCCCGCCCTCGACGAGCTGGATTACGGCGCATGGACCGGGCGAACTTTTGACGACCTTGGCCGGGATGCGCAATGGTCCAGTTGGAATACGCAGCGCGGAGCGAGCCGTCCACCCGGCGGCGAATGCATGCGATCGCTCCAGCGCCGCGTCGTGGACCATCTCGAGCAACTGCGAAGCGATCAAGGCGCCGACATCATTGTGGCGGTCAGCCACGCCGAGCCGATTCGGGCGGCACTCCTGCACTATTCCCGAATTGAGCTCGATGATTTCATCTCCATCGAGATTGATCCAGCCAGCATCAGTACGCTCACCGTCAAGAACGGTGGGCTCACGATCACCGGCATCAACCAGCGGGTGTCTGCGTGAAAATCGTCATCTTCGGTCTGACCATCTCCTCCTCCTGGGGCAACGGCCATGCGACCTTGTGGCGCGGCCTCTGCAAGCATCTGGTGCGGCTCGGGCACACCATCGTGTTCTTCGAGCGCGACGTGCCTTATTACGCTGGAGCCCGGGATCTTTACGAACTGGCCGGTGGTCGCCTGACCCTGTTTTCGGATTGGGACGACGTGCGCCCGGCGGCGAGAAGCGACATTCGCGACGCCGACGTCGCAATTGTGACCTCTTATTGTCCGGATGCGATCGCGGCGACCGAACTGATCCTTGCCGAAGGTCGCGCAGTCCCTGTGTTCTACGACCTCGATACGCCGGTCACTCTGGCCAAGCTCATGGCGGGAGAGACAGTGAGCTATATCGGCCAACGCGGCCTGAAGGACTTCGACCTGGTCCTGAGTTTCACTGGGGGGCCGCGGATCTCGGACGAGTTCCGGACCAGGCTCGGCGCGCGTCAGGTCGAGCCGCTTTACGGTCATGTCGACACCGACATTCACAGGCCGGTCTCGCCACAGCCGCATTATCGCGCTGACCTGTCGTATCTCGGGACGTACTCCGACGATCGCCAGCCAACGCTCGAAACATTGTTCGTGAGACCTGCACAGGCGCGGCACGAGCTGCGCTTCCTGATCGGAGGCGCGCAGTATCCCGACACTTTCCCGTGGTCGCCGAACATCTATTTCGTGCAACATCTGCCGCCATCCGAACATGCGCCGTTCTTTGCGTCGTCTCGCCTGACACTGAATGTCACGCGACCGGCGATGGCGGAGATGGGTTGGTGCCCGTCTGGCCGACTGTTTGAGGCCGCGGCTTGCGGAGTTCCGCTCCTGAGCGACAACTGGCCAGGGATCGACGCGTTCTTCACTCCCGGCGACGAGATCCTGATCGCACGCGACGAGGCCGACACACTCGCCGCTTTGGCGATGCCCGACGCCGAGCTTCGAGGCATCGCACAGAAGGCGCGCGAGCGGGCCATGGACCAGCACACATCTGACAAGCGGGCCCGCGAACTCATTTCGTTGCTGGAACGAGCCGCATGTCGTGGCACGCGCCATCAACAACCCGAGGAGGCCTGACATGTGGGGCATCGTCCCGGCTGCGGGTCGCGGCAGCCGAATCCAGCCGCTCGCCTTTTCGAAGGAATTGCTGCCCGTCGGCAGCCGCGGAGACGACGGCACCGACCGTCCCTGCGCGGTCTCTGAATATCTTCTGGAGCGTTTGATTTTGGGCGGTGCAGACAAGATCTGCTTCGTGATCTCACCCGGGAAATCCGACATCCTCGAATATTTCGGCGACCATTATGGCAGCGCCCAGCTCGCCTATGTGGTGCAGCCGGAGCCAGCCGGATTGTGTGACGCAGTCTTCCGAGCCGGAACCGTGGTCGGCCGGGACGAGGACGTCGTGGTTGGTCTTCCCGACACTGTCTGGTTTCCCAAGGCCGCGTTGCAGGCTCTACCCGACGCCGACCTCTCCTTCCTGCTGTTTCCGGTCGAGCATCCGGAGTTTTTCGACGCTGTGATGCTCGACGGCGACGAGGTGACGGAAATCCAGGTAAAACAACCGGATGCCGGGTCAAAATGGATATGGGGCGCCTTTCGGATGTCCGGACAAGGGTTCCGCCAGCTCCAGGCGCTCTGGCGTGAGCGCGATCGCAGGGACGAATATTTCGGCACGCTGGTCAATGCTTACCTCGCCGCCGGCGGTCGCGGCGCAGGAGTAAAGGCAGGCGAATCCTATGTCGATGTCGGCACCATCGACGGCTATCGCACGGCCATGGCCCTTCTGGCTGGAAGCGGCACGGGAAACGGCCGCTCGCGATTGCGCGCCGGCGGATCCCCGGAGACGGCGCGCGCGCCGGCCATCACCAATGACGGAGCGGTTGCATGACCCAAGGCGCGCTTTCCCGTGACGAAATTCGCCGGCGCGTCGACGCGCTGGGTCCGTGGTTTCACAATCTCGATCTCGACGGTGTCCCGACCGCGCCCACTCATTTTCTCGGCGACTACCCGAACGTCAAATGGCGACGGTTCTCCGGCGTCATTCCCGACCGGCTCGAAGGAAAGACCGTGCTGGATATCGGCTGCAACGCCGGCTTTTACGCGATGGAAATGAAGCGGCGCGGCGCCGAGCGTGTGCTCGGCCTCGACACTGACGAGGAGTATCTAGAACAGGCGCGCTTCGCCGCGGAGGTCAATGGGCTCAGGATCGAGTTTCGCAAGATGTCGGCCTATGACGTGGGACAGCTCCGCGAAAAGTTCGATCTCGTGATCTTCATGGGCGTGCTCTATCACCTGCGTCATCCGCTGCTCGCGCTGGACCTCATCCATGAGCACGTGGCCGGCGATCTTCTGCTGTTCCAATCGATGCTGCGCGGCGACGGTCAGGTCGACGTCGTCGACAAGAATTATGACTTCTGGACCACAGAACATTTCGACTCGGCAGGCTATCCCAAGCTCCACTTCATCGAGCACAAATACGCCGATGATCCGACCAATTGGTGGGTGCCCAATCGCGCCTGCGTCGAAGCCATGCTCCGCAGCTCCGGTTTCGCCATCACCGCACATCCGGAAGACGAGGTTTATCTCTGCAAGCGGACCGAGCGGCCGCAAGCCGACGGCCCCGTCTATCCCTTCGGGAGACCCGGCTGATGATCGAAGCCGCCAAGATCTGGAATGAACCCAACAACAAATCGCATTGGGACATTCTGATCGATCCCGATTGGGAGATGTTTGCTGGCCTCGCCACCGCCGCGGGCAAGGCAATCCGTAGCGCGCATCCGACATTGCCGCGCGTGCTCGGCGGCATCTCGCCGATCGATCCGTCCTTCATCCGGAACATGCAGGCCCGCGGCGTTCTCGATCACGTCGATGCAGTGGCCGTGCACGGCTTTCCGCTGGACTGGAACCTGTGGAAGATCGGGGAATGGCCGGCCAAGCTGGACGAAATCAAAGCGGTCACCTCGCTCCCGGTCTGGGTGACCGAAGTCGGCGTGTCGTCCTTCGGTGCCGAAGAGGTGCAGGCGTGGGGTCTGTCGCGCACCGCAGAACTCCTGATCGGCCGCGCGCCACGTATCCACTGGTACAGCCTCTACGATCTTCCCTCCACCTGGGAAGCCACCACGCGGCACAAGGAGGCTGAGGGCTCCTCCTACTATCGCCATTTTCACATGGGGCTGCTGCGCGAAGATGGGACACCCAAGGCTGCGCTCGACCGGTTTGGCCCGTATGCTCGCGACATGGGCCTGTGCCAGTGGTTCCACTTCGAGGATCATCGCTTGGATGACGCGGTGCGCTGGATGCAGCGCCTCGGGGTGGCGCATCTCAGGACGGGCTTGTCGTGGGCCGATAGCTTCCGTCCCAACGCGCTCGATTGGTTCGACCGACAGATGGATGCCCTGGCAGAGTTTCAGGTGACGGTCACGTTCTGCTTCACGCCTGAACATCGGGGCATCGCCGCTCACCACACAAGTCCACCGCTTGACGTGAACGAATTTGCAGATTTCTGCGCGCGAATGGTCGAGCGCTACTGCGTCAGAACCGGCGGTTCGGCTCGCCGCTCGCTTCCTGGGCTGGCCGAGGAGGAGCGTGCATGCGTGCCCTGATCCTGGTGATGGATTCCGTCGGCATCGGTGGCGCCCCCGATGCCCAGCACTACGGTGATCAGGGCGCTGACACCGTCGGTCATATCGCCGACGCCTGCGCGTGTGGGCAAGCCGATAGCGAGGTGCGCGAGGGGCCCCTGCGTGTTCCCAACCTCGTGGCAATGGGCCTGGGTCAAGCCTGTCGACTTGCCAGCGGGCGTATTCCTCCAGGTCTCGACGGCTTCGCGCGTGAGCAATTCCAGTTCGGATGCGCAAGCGAGCTGTCGCGCGGCAAGGATACGCCATCCGGACATTGGGAAATCGCCGGCGTTCCCGTCCCGTTCGAGTGGGGCTATTTCCCGAGAACAAGACCTTGTTTTCCCGCCGAACTGATCGAGCAACTCTGTGCGGAAGCGGGGCTACCCGGCACATTGGGGAATTGCCACGCCTCCGGCACGGAGATCATCGCAGAATTCGGCGAGCGCCATATGCAAAGCGGCGAACCGATTTGTTACACCTCCGCCGACAGCGTTTTCCAGATCGCCGCACACGAAGAGGTCTTCGGGCGCGAACGCCTCTACGAGGTTTGTTCGATCGCGCGCAAGCTGATCGACCCGCTGAACATCGGCCGCGTGATTGCGCGGCCGTTCGTCGGCAGCTCCAGGCGGGACTTCAAACGCACCTCGCACCGCCGGGATTATTCCGTTCCTCCGCCAGAACAAACACTCCTCGATCTCGCGGAGAGTGACGGTCGCGACGTCGTCTCGATCGGCAAGATCGACGACATCTTTGCCCACCGCGGCACCGGACGGAACACGCGCGGCGACGGCAACAATGCACTCTTCGACGCCACGCTCAAACAGCTGCGTGGGCTCGCAGACGGCGGTCTCTTGTTTGCGAACTTCGTGGATTTCGACACGACTTACGGCCATCGCCGCGACGTGACCGGATACGCCGCAGCACTCGAAGCCTTCGACGCACGCCTGCCGGAGTTGCTGGAGGCCCTGCGAAGTGACGATCTTCTGATTATCACCGCCGACCATGGCTGCGATCCGTCGTGGGGCGGAACAGATCACACCCGCGAGCAGGTCCCAATTTTAGCCCTGAATGCGACTCGAAACTCGCGCATCGGGCGGCGGACCGGCTTTGCCGACATCGGCGCGTCCGTGGCCGCGCATCTCGACCTGCCGCCGCTCCTCCAAGGCACCAGCTTTCAAGGCATCCGCTTTTGAAAAAGCGCGCCTGCGATTCACTCAGGTTATTGATCCAGGTTAGAGAAACTTTCGTTTGTACGTTTTCGAGGAACGAACATTCCTTGCACCGCTTCTAACTTCGAACGTGACTGGCGCGCGGGTCGCCCGACCAATTAGCAAAGCGCGCTTCCACTCTCATTCAGGTCGATCTCCCACGATCGGCCTCACGGTGCACGGAGCGGTGAATGACGCGGGTAATGATCACTGGAGGTGCGGGGTTCATCGGCTCCCATGCTGCCGATGTCCTCCTTGCGGCCGGCTACGAGGTCAGGATCCTCGACAATCTCTCGCCTCAGGTTCACGGCGGCAATCGTCAGCGTCCGGCCTATCTTGCCGACGACGCCGAGCTCGTGGTCGGGGATGTCACGGACGCACTTGCCGTCGAACACGCTCTGCGCGGCACCGACATGGTTCTCCATCTCGCCTCCGCCGTTGGCGTTGGTCAGAGCATGTACGACATCGAACCTTACGTCAGGACCAACGAGGTCGGCACAGCCGTGCTGTTGCAGGCGCTTTCCAAGCGACCGGTCGAGCGGCTGGTGGTGGCCTCGTCCATGAGCATCTACGGCGAGGGACTTTATAGCAGCGCCGACCACAGGGTCGTGGCCTGCGAAGAGCGGCCGATCGAACAGCTTCGCCGCGGCGAGTGGGAGTTACGCGACAGTTCCGGCCATCCGCTCGAACCCGTTCCGACGCCCGAGACAAAGCAGCCGTCGCTGAGCTCGATTTACGCGCTGAACAAATATGCGCAGGAGCGCATGTGCCTGATCACGGGCAAAGCTTACGGCATCCCCACTGTAGCCCTGCGCTTCTTCAACGTGTTCGGTCCGCGCCAGGCCTTGTCCAATCCCTACACCGGCGTGCTCGCCATCTTTGCCGCCCGGTTGCTCAACGGACGGTCGCCCCTCGTGTTCGAGGACGGCCAGCAGCGCCGCGACTTCGTCCATGTGCATGACGTGGCAAGGGCATGCCGCATCGCGCTCGAGGCCGAACACGCCCAGGACGTCTTTAACGTCGGCTCGGGCCAGAGCCGAACCATTGTTTCGGTGGCGCAAGACCTGGCCGAAGTGATGGGCCGGAGCGAAATCGAACCCGAGATCACCCGAAAGTACCGTGCCGGCGATATCAGGCACTGCTTCGCCGATATCGGCAAGTCGCGCGATCTGCTCGGGTTCGAGCCACATGTCGGCTTCAAGGATGGCCTCGAAGAGCTCGCCGAATATCTGGCGGACCAGATTGCCGACGATCAAGCCGAGCGAGCCACCAGGGAGTTGCTGCAACGGGGATTGGTCGCGTGATGACAGAGACCCGCGACAACAAACCAGTCCTCATCACCGGCGGCTGCGGCTTCATTGGCTGCAATCTCGCCGATCGGCTTGCGCAGCGTGGCGAGAGCGTTTTGGTGCTGGACAATCTCGCGCGCGCCGGGGTGCGGGAGAACGCGCAATGGCTGAGGTCCAGGCATGGCGAGAAGATTGCCATCACGGTTGCCGATATCCGTGAGCCCATTCCGGTGATCGACGCGGTGCGCGAGGCGCGTGCCGTGCTGCACCTGGCCGCCCAGGTCGCGGTCACCGACAGCGTGAGCGATCCCGCCTCGGATTTCGAGATCAACGCGCGCGGTACGCTGAACGTTCTCGAAGCCGTCCGCCTGCACAACCGGCAGGCACCGGTGATCTTCGCCTCGACCAACAAGGTCTACGGCCGCCTGATCGAGGACAGCGCGATCACGCTCTCAGGTCGCCGCTACATGCCGACGGACGTTCTCCTGGCGGCCGGGGTCTCCGAAAATGCGCCGCTTGATTTCTATAGCCCTTATGGCTGTTCCAAGGGCACCGCGGACCAATATGTTCACGACTACGCCCGTGTCTTCGGTCTCCGGACCGTGGTGATGCGGATGAGTTGCATCTACGGCCCGCGCCAGTTCGGGACCGAGGATCAGGGCTGGATCGCGCATTTCCTGTTGAGCGCGCTCCGCGGAAACCCGCTCACGATCTATGGCGACGGCAAGCAGGTCCGCGATGCACTTCACGTCTCGGACGCGGTGAGCGCCTGGCTCGCTGTGCTCGACCGCATGGACTCGGTCCGCGGACGCGTGTTCAACCTCGGCGGTGGTCCCGCCAATGCGATCAGCCTGCTGGAATTGATCGATGCCATCACCGAGCTGACCGGTCGCAATGTCGCCTACAGCTTCGCCGATTGGCGTCCCGGCGATCAGCCCTGGTACGTCACCGACACAAGCGCGTTGTCCACGACTATCGGCTGGGCTCCGCAAATCGCCGTCACGGAAGGCCTCCGCTCGCTCCACACATGGCTCGACAGCCGTTTCGCATCGCCCCACGGCAATCGGGAGGCCATGGCATGACGCGCGTCGCCCTCATCAATCCCAATTGGGACTTCGGCGGCAGCATCTATTTCGGCTGCCGATCCCCTCACCTGCCGCTCGAGCTCGGAATTTCCGATCACTATCTGAAGGCGGCCGGGCACACGACCCTGCTGCTCGATGCGCACATGTTCGATCTGTCGCTGGCCGAGGTCGAGGCCGAACTGCGCGGCTTCGGTCCTGACTTGGTCGTCATCACGACGGCGCCGACCTACCTGTTTTGGCGCTGCGCGCCGCCCGAGCTTCGTGTTCCACAGGAGCTTGCGCTGGCACTCCGAGACCTCGTCCCGGTGCTGGTCGCGATAGGCCCCCACGGCTCGACCACGCCGCGGGCGGCGCTGAAGAAGCTCGGCGCCGATATCGTGGTGATGGGGGAATGCGAGATCTCCCTGCTTCGGCTGGCCAATGGCGAGCGCGACTTCGCCGGCCTGTGCTTTGCCGACGGAGCTTCGGTGCGGGTCAATGGAGGCCCCCAAGCGGTCGACTTCAAGGATCAGCCGCCGCTGCGCTGGCCGGACGAGATGGTGCGGCGCCATCAGCACCACCATCATCGCTTCGAGGCCGAGCCGGTCGCTCCCGGCGCGGAAGTCGAAGCGTCACGGGGATGCCCATACAGCTGCACGTTCTGCGCCAAGGACAATTTTCGCAACGCCTATCGCAAACGTCCCCCCGCGATCATCCTCGATGAAATCGACCGCCTGCGCCAACAAGGCATCGAATATGTCTACTTCATCGACGAGATCTTTCTCCCGAACAGGGAGCTGCTGGAGGGACTGCGCGCGCGCGGGCTGAAGTTCGGCGTGCAGACGCGGATCGACCTCTGGAAACCGGACATGTTGGCATTGCTCGGCCAGGCCGGCTGCGTGTCGATCGAGGCCGGAATCGAGAGCCTGACGGTGGAGGGGCGCGCCGCACTCGCCAAGAATTGCAAGATGACCACCGACCAATTGGCCGAGCGCTTGGTCGAGGCACGCCGTCACGTCCCCTTCGTGCAGGCCAACCTGATCGAAGTGCCCGAGGACGATGATCCGGTCGTGCAACGCTGGCGCCGCCAGATGCAGGATGCCGGCATCTGGGCCAATGATCCGGTGCCGCTCTACCCCTATCCGGGCTCGCCGGATTACAGAAAGCTATGGGGCGAACCCGACGATTTCGCCTGGGAACGCGCGCATCAGCACTATCTCGCGTTGTTCGACCAGTTCAGTGACGTGCAGAACGACCGTCCCGTTCCCCTCGATGCTCTCGAACTTCAGGTCGCGCCATGAGCGGTCTCCCGGAGCTCAGCATCCTGATGACCACCGACACGGTGGGTGGGGTGTGGACCTATTCCTGTGGCCTCGCCACGACTCTCACCGAAGCCGGCGCCGAGGTCACCCTTGTGACCCTGGGTCCCCGCGCGCGCGCAGATCAGCTGGCCATGCTGCATGAGTCCCGAGTGCGTTTGATCGAGACGGACCTGGCGCTTGAATGGCAGGATCCTGAAGGGCACAACATCTCGGACGCACAGCGCGTCCTTGCCGGCCTCGAAGCCAAACTCAGGCCCGACCTTGTTCATCTCAACAGCTTTCGCGAAGCATCCTTCGGCTGGCGCGCGCCAACCGTGGTCGTGGCACATTCCTGCGTTCGCTCCTGGGCGCGGGCCTGTCGGGACAGCGCGTGGCTGGAGGAGCCGCGATGGCGCCGCTACACTGAGCGGGTCGCGGCAGCTCTCGATAATGCTCAAGCGTGGGTGTGCCCGAGCCGTTCGTTCCACAGCGAGATCGCGGAGATCTACCGTCCCCGCTCCCCGGGCGCGGTGATCTGGAACGGGATCGCACCCGGCGGTGCCGGTGGGCGAAAACAGGAACTGATCTTCGCGGCGGGTCGACTTTGGGACCGCGCCAAGAACATCGAAGCTCTCGCGGCCGCGGCACCTGGTCTCCCCTGGCCCGTCCAGGTCGCGGGACCGGCCGATGCAAGCCCGTCAGCTGCTGTGAGCTGGCTTGGACAGTTGCCGCACGAGGTCATGCGCGCACACCTGCAGCATGCCGCCGTCTTTGTCAGCCCGGCACTGTACGAGCCGTTCTGTCTGTGCGTCCTCGAGGCCGCGGCCGCGGGCTGTGCGCTCGTCCTGTCCGACATCCCGACGTTCCGGGAATTGTGGAGCGGAGCTGCGCTGTTCGTCGATCCCGCCGACCGCCAGGCGTTGCATCGTGCGCTCGCGCATCTCTGCACCGACGAACGTGAGCGCACCCGGCTGCAACGTGCCGCTTATGAATACTCGCTGACCTATTCGCTGGCGCGGATGACCAGCGCGTATTTGAGGCTCTACGAAGGGCTGCTCACATCTCGGCGCGCAACGGCGCCGGATGATGCCATCGAGGTGCGCGCATGAAGTGCGTCCTGTTCTATCACGCGTTCAGCTCCTGCTGGAACAACGGCAACGCGCATTTTCTGCGCGGCTACGCGCGCGAGCTTCATGCGCTCGGTCACGAAGTCGTCGTCTACGAACCCGGTGACGGCTGGAGCCGGTTGAATGCCATGCGAGAGGGCGGCACGCATGCGATGGACGACATCCCGGCGCTGTTCCCCGGCATCGACGTTCGTCGTTATGACGCTTTCCTGGATCTCGACAAGGCACTGCACGGCGCCGATCTCGTGATCGTTCACGAGTGGAACTCGCCCGATCTGATCGCGCAGATCGGGCGCAGGCGTGCGCAAGGCGCGTTCTTTACGTTGCTGTTTCACGACACCCACCACCGCGCCGTCAGTGCGCCGGAAGAACTGGCACAGTTCGACCTCGATGGGTTCGACGGCGTGCTCGCCTTCGGCGAGGTGCTCCGCCAGATCTATCTGAAGCTCGGCTGGGCCGACCGCGCCTTCACGTGGCACGAGGCGGCTGACGTCGCGCTGTACCATCCGTTGCCGCATATCGCACGCACCGACGATTTGATCTGGATCGGCAATTGGGGCGACGGCGAACGCAGCGCCGAACTCAACGAATTCCTGGTTGAGCCGGTCGCTGAGCTGAAGCTGCGCGCGAGCGCCTATGGCGTCCGCTATTCGGATGCGGCGCTCGAGACGATATGGGCCGCAGGCATCCGCTATCGAGGCTGGCTGCCGGCGCACCGGGCTCCCGCAGCCTTCGCCAGCGCACGCGCAACGGTGCATGTGCCGCGCGGCCCCTATGTCCGATCGCTTCCAGGCATCCCGACCATTCGCGTGTTCGAGGCGATGGCCTGCGGCATCCCGTTGGTATCCGCACCTTGGTCGGATTCGGAAGGCCTGTTCCCCGACGGCAGCTATTTCAGCGCTGCCAATGGAGCGCAGATGAAACGCACGCTGCGCATGCTTCTGAGTGACCGCGAGCTATCCTCCGCCACAGTGGAGGCCGGCCTCCGCGTGATCAGGGAACGTCACACCTGCCGCCATCGCGCGGAACAGCTTCTCGGCATCGTGGACAGCATCCGGATCTCGGGCCAGCCGCAGCAGCGGCCATATGTTGGAGCCGTCGCATGAAGATCTGCTTCTTCGGATCCAGCCTGGTTTCCTCGTACTGGAACGGCGCCGCAACCTATTACCGTGGCATGCTGAAGGAAATCGCGGCACTCGGGCACGACATCACCTTCTTCGAGCCGGACGCTTTCGAGCGCCAGGCGCATCGCGATATCGCGGATCCCGATTGGGCAAACGTCGTCGTCTATCCGGCCACGCCCGATGGCTGGCAACGCAGCATCGAGATGGCCGCCATGTCGGCCGACATGCTGATCAAGGCCAGCGGCGTCGGCGTGTTCGACCAGGAATTGGAGATCGCCGCAGCCAACATCCCGTCGAAGGCGCTGCGGATCTACTGGGATGTCGACGCGCCCGCCACGCTCGAGGCGATGGCGAACGATCCGCAACATCATCTCCGCCGTGCCATCCCGTCCTACGACATGGTGCTGACCTATGGCGGCGGCGACGGCGTCGTATCCGCCTATCGCGCCGTGGGTGCCCGCGACTGCGTCCCGATCTACAATGCGCTCGACCCCGCCACGCATTATTCGGCGCCGCCGAAGCCGCGGTTCTGTTGCGATCTTGGCCTGCTGGCGAACCGCCTGCCTGATCGCGAGCAGCGCGTCGAGACATTCTTCATCGATGTTGCACGTTCCTTGCCGACAAAGACCTTTGTGCTTGGCGGCTCGGGTTGGGAAAGCAAGGACACGCCTGCCAATCTGCGCAAGGTCGGACATGTCGGAACCGCGGACCACAACGCATTCTTCGGCTCAGGTCTCGCCACACTGAATGTCAATCGCGACAGCATGGCGCGCTACGGGTTCTCCCCACCGACGCGAGTCTTCGAGGCCATCGGCGCCGGCGCCTGCCTGATCACCGATCAATGGGACGGCATCGATCATTTTCTCGAACCTGGCCGCGAGGTCCTGGTGGCCTCGACGGGCGCGGAGGTCGCGGACCACATCAGCTCTCTGAGCCCGGATCGCGCGCAGGCGATCGCCGGCCGCGCACGGCTACGTATCCTCGGCCACCATACCTATCGGCACCGCGCGCGCCAGTTCAGCGATCTATTTGTCGGAAGCAGTTCGCGAATCGAGGCAGCAGAATGAAGCTCAACATTGTCGTCATCGGTCTTTCGGTCACGTCGTCCTGGGGCAACGGTCACGCCACGACCTATCGCGCCCTGATCGAGGCCCTGGCGCAACGCGGCCACCACGTCACCTTTCTGGAGCGGGACGTGCCGTGGTACCGAAACCATCGCGATCTGGTGAACCCTTCCGCGTGGAACGCAAGCCTCTACGAGTCCCTGAGTGACATTCCACGCCGCTTCGGCCAACTCATCCGTGGGGCCAATCTGGTGATCATCGGCTCCTTCGTCCCGGACGGCATTGCGATTTCCGAATGGGTCACGAGCCAAGCCCAGGGCATTACCGCCTTCTACGACATCGATACGCCGGTCACGTTGTCCCGGCTCGAAGGAAATTTGGACTATCTTTCTGCCGCGATGATCCCGCGTTTCGACCTCTATCTCTCCTTCTCCGGCGGTCCAGTTCCGCAGATGATTGAGGAGACTTACGGCAGTCCTCTGGCGCGGGCGCTGTATTGCAGCGCCGATACGCGGGTATACGCGCCCCAGCAGGCCGAGCCGAAATGGTCTCTGGGCTATCTCGGGACCTACAGTGACGACAGGCAACCGGTCCTTGAAGAATTGCTTCTCGCGCCTGCCCGCGCCCTTCCGTCCGAGCAATTTGTGGTCGCGGGGGCACAATACCCCGACGATATCACCTGGCCGGACAACGTGTTCCGGATCGAGCATCTCCCGCCACAACGGCATCCGATGTTCTACTCGGAGCAGCGCTTCGCCCTGAATGCGACCCGCGCAGACATGCGCGCTCTGGGCTTCTCTCCGAGCGTTCGGCTGTTTGAAGCGGCCGCCTGCGGCACGCCGATCATCTCGGACAAATGGCCGGGACTCGAGACCATCTTCAAGCCGTCGCAGGAAATTCTGCTGGTCTCGAGCCCGCGGGACGTCGTCGAGATCCTGCGCGACATGCCTGAGGAACGCCGTCGCACCATCGCAGCGAACGCGAGACGGCGAGTCCTCGCCGAGCACACGTCGTATCACAGAGCCGAGCAACTGGAGGCCTATTACCTGGAAGCACTCGCGCGGCGTCGACGCAAAGCAGGAAGATTGTCCGAAATCCGGCCGGTGCAGGTCGCCGAGTTCTGAAAGGAGAGTGCCATGACGTTCCAGACCCGCATCAATGCGCCCCGTAGCTCCTCCGCGGTCTTGATTGCCGGAGGGGCCGGCTTTATCGGATCGCATCTCTGCGACGCCTTGCTGCAGCATGGCAACAGGGTGATCTGTGTCGACAACCTGTTTACCGGCACGACTGACAACATCAGGCCTCTGCTCAACCATCCGAATTTTCGCTTCATCGAACATGACGTGCGCGACCCGCTTGACGTCGACGAAGACGTCAGCCGGATCTACAGCCTGGCCTGCCCGGCGTCACCGCGGCATTACCAGAAGGATCCGATCGGCACGATGAAGACGTGCGTGATGGGGACTCTCAACATTCTGGAACTCGCGCTCAAGAAGGGGGCTCGCGTGCTCCAGGCATCCACCAGCGAGGTCTATGGCGATCCCGAAATTCATCCCCAGCCCGAGTCCTATCTCGGCAACGTCAATCCGATCGGCCCGCGCGCTTGCTATGACGAGGGCAAACGGGCCGCAGAGACCTTGATGTTCGACTACCACCGGATGTACGGCGTCGAGATCAAGATCGCCCGCATCTTCAATACCTATGGACCACGCATGCTCGAAAACGACGGCCGGGTGGTCTCGAACTTCATCGTTCAGGCGCTGCGAGGAGACCCCATCACGATCTATGGACGCGGAACTCAGACCAGGAGTTTTTGCTTCGTGGAAGATTTAGTCCGGGGATTACAGCTGCTGATGGAGAGCCCGGCCTCCGTCACCGGTCCGTGCAATCTCGGAAACCCGCACGAGGTCACGATCGAGGCAATTGCCCGCGAGGTTCTGTCATACACACATTCGGACTCCCCGCTCCGCTTCGAGGCGCTGCCCAAGGACGATCCCAAGCGGCGCAAGCCCGTGATTGAGACGGCCGAACGCGCATTGGGCTGGCGCCCCCGCGTGCCGCTGAAGGAAGGCCTTCAGGCGACGATCGCCTATTTTGCCCTTCGCATCGCGACCGATGCGCCGGCACTTGTGCCGGCAATCGCGACCCGAAAGACGGGACGGATGGCACGCGGCAGACTGACGATCGCAGATCAGCGCTAATGAGACGAGACACGTATAGGACCAGATCACGCGACAAAGCTTCTTCATGAACAAAGTCACAGACGAGTGGTGGAAGTCCGCGGTCATTTACGAACTGGCGCCCATTTCATTTCAAGACTCCAACGGAGACGGCAAGGGGGATCTGCCCGGCCTTTTCTCGCGCATTGAGTACCTCGCCTGGCTCGGCGTCGATGCCGTCTGGCTTACGCCGATCTACAACAGCCCATTCCGCGACTTCGGCTACGACATTTCCGACTTCCGCTCGATCGACCGCACGTTCGGCAGCCTCGAGGATATGGATCGCCTGATCGCCAAATTGCACGAACTGGACATCAAGCTCATTCTCGATCTCGTGCCCAACCACACGTCCTGTGATCACGAGTGGTTCGTTGAAAGCCGTGCCTCCCGCGACAATCCCAAGGCCGATTGGTACATCTGGACCGATCCAGCCGAGACGGGCGGTCCGCCCAACAACTGGCTCAGCCGCTTCGGTGGCAGCGCGTGGCAATGGTGTGACGCCCGAGGCCAATACTATTACCATTCATTCCTTGTCGAGCAACCCGACCTGAACTGGCGAAATCCCGACCTCCGGGCGGCCATTGCAGACGTCATGCGGTTCTGGCTCGATCGCGGCATCGATGGTTTCCGCGTCGACGCCAGCGCCGTCTTGATCAAGGATCACCTCCTTCGCGACAATCCGCCCGCCCCACAGGCCGAGGACAAGCCGCCGCCGCAGCGATTCACGCCGGTCTTCACCGACGACCGGCCGGAAACGATGCAATGCATCGAGTTCATTCGCGAGATGATCGATCGCTACGACAGCAGGCTGCTCTGCGGGGAAGTTCAGGGCAAGACGGACCGCATCGGTCATTTCTACGGAACCGAGCGGCCACGTCTTCATCTCCCGCTCAACTTCGCGCTGCTCGACTGCGATTGGGACGTGCTCGAGTTGCAGGCGGCGATCGACGCTTACATGAATGCTCTGCCCAAGGGCGGTTGGCCGGTCTGGGTCATCGGTGGTCACGACAAGCAACGCATCGCAAGCTCGATCGGACAAGCGGCGATGCGCACGCTGACGATGTTGCTGATGACGCTGAAAGGTACGCCTTTCTTTTTCATGGGCGACGAGATCGGCCGCGAACGCGTTCACATCCCGGATGATCGGATTGATGATCCTTTCGAGAAGCTCGTCAAAGGCTACGGTCTCTGCCGCGATCCCGAGCGAGCCCCGATGCGGTGGGACGATAGCCCAGCGGGCGGCTTCACGACCGGCACGCCCTGGCTACCATTGGAGAAAGACGGTGCCCGCAATATCGAGCAGCAACGACGCGACGAACGCTCTATCCTGCATCTGTTCCGGAGCCTCATCGCGGTGCGGCGAAAACACCGGGCCCTGCAGCGCGGCGAGTATCACCCCGTCCGCGCCCGCCACAACATCCTGGCGTTCAAGCGTTCTCTGGACCAAAGCGAGCTGCTTATTGTCCTCAACATCGCGGCCGAGCCTCGCAAGTTTGAAGGGGACTGTCGCGGGAATGTGCTGCTGTCGACGCACCCGGACCGGTCCCCACCAACTGTCGAACCGGCGTCGGTCCTGCTCCGGGCCAATGAAGGTGTCATCATCGAACTTGAGAGGCCAGGGGGTCCAGCGGGCGCCGCAACCGCCCAATAGGAGCGGAGCCTCACAAGAACGACGCGTTGTAGGAACGAAGGGTTGGAGGCCCCGTTGTCGCGCCGTCCACTCCTCGTGCCCCGGAAATTCCCATGTATCACCACGTCAAGAAGCTCATGTTCACCGTTCGCGTCGATGAACCCGATCCGCGCTTTGGCAATATGCTGCTGGAGCAGTTCGGCGGCGCCAACGGCGAACTCGCCGCCGCAATGCAGTATTCCATTCAAGGCCTCAATTGCGAAGACCCCGATCGCAAGGACCTGCTGATGGACATCGGCACGGAAGAATTGAGCCATTTGGAGGTTGTCGGCAGTCTCGCGCGAATGCATCTGGCGCCGTCCAAGTTCGACCGCCAGGCCGCGGAGACGGATCCGCTCATCGCAATTGCCGGCGGCGGCGGGGTCAATCTGTTCAACTCGCAAGGAAATCCCTGGACGGCCGACTATCTGAAGATCACCGGTGAACTCGACGTCGACCTGCGAAGCAACATCGCGGCCGAAGCGCGTGCCAAGATCGTCTATGAGCGGCTGATCAATTTCTGCGATGACGCCGGTTCCAAGGATGCGTTGCAGTTTCTGATGACGCGTGAAATCACGCACATGAAGGCGTTCGCGGCTGCGCTCGAGAGCCTGGCCAAGCCGGCATTCAGCGTCGGCCGGATTGCACCGACACCGGGTCTGGTCAATCAGTTCTTCAACGACTCCACCGGAACGGGCGACCATGGCGAGATCGACACGCGCGGTCCGTGGAACGAAGGTGGCGAATGGGTCTTCACCGAATCGCCCGCATTGCAGAGTGCGGAGCCCGGCGCCGCGACGCCCATCGTCACCGAAAGCTCACCACCGGTCGACGAGGCCGGCCTGACCGAGCTCCTCTTGCATGAGCTGAGGGACATCCTGCACGCGGAGAAGCAGCTGACCAAGGCTCTGCCGAAGATGGCGCAAACTGCTCGGTTTGATCAGTTACGGGAGGTTTTCGAGCAGCATCTGGCCGAAACGGAAGAGCAGATCGAGCGTATCAATCGGTGCTTCGAGCTTCTCGGCGAGACAGCCCGCGCCAAACCCTGCAAGGGGATGATGGGCCTCGTCGAGGAAGGCAAGGAGGTCATGGAGGAGAGCGAGGAAAAGGAAGACGCGGCCGCCGATCTCGCGCTGATCGCTGCCGCCCAGCGGATCGAGCACTATGAGATGGCCGGCTACACCACCGCCCGCAACCTCGCACAGCAACTCCGACACAGTGCGATTGTGGCATTGCTTTCCAAGTCGCTCGCCGAGGAAGAGAATGCCGACGTCCTGCTCAATCAGGTTGCGCGATCGCTGATGTCCGTCGCCAAGATGCCCGCCACTTTGGAACAGGCCGAATCCTAGGACGAAGCGACGGCGAAACCGAAAGCTAATGATGAGGTCGGCGCAGTTTTCGCGCCGACTTCGGTCCCTCGCGGGGTCCATTCAATGACGGATCTCTTGAGCTTGCCCAGCTGGGCTGACAAGAAATATCTCCACGCGGTGGTCGAGACGCCGCGTGGAAGCTCGTGCAAGCTTGATTTCGATCCCAAGCTCGGTGCGTTTACATTGGCGAAGCCGCTCATGGCGGGGCTCACCTACCCCTATGATTGGGGCTTCATTCCATCCACCAAGGCGGAAGATGGGGATCCTCTCGACGTCCTGATTATTCACGACGCCAGGACGTATCCCGGCGTGGTTGTCAAATGCAGGCCGATCGGAATACTCGAGGTCGAGCAGAAGAGCCAAGGCCGCGTCGAAAGGAATGACCGCGTCTTCGCGGTGCCCGACCGTTCGTCCCTCGAAGCCGATCTCCGGGATGTTCGGGATCTGCCATCGCATGGCCGCGAAGAGCTTGAGCAGTTCTTTCGCGCAACCCATGTATTGGAGAACAAGGAGCTCAGCTTCCTGGGCTGGCACGGTCCAAACCGTGCGATTAAAACCATTCGCCGGCTGTCCCGGTAAGCCTTAGGGAATGACGCCGCATCGGCAGATTGAAAACCCCGCTTCTGCCTCAAGCAATTGGAACCACTCTTTCCTAAAGCCATTCTTCAGGGCGGCTTATGGAAACCACGACGTCATGTTCGAAGATCTGCGTGCACTCGCTCAGCCAGGGGCGCTGATCGCTACCGGCCTCGTCCTCCTGCTCTTCGCAGCCGGCGATGCGGCGATCATCATCGCGGTCAAGGGATGGCCGCCGCTCTAGCTTCGCGGCAACCACGCCACGAGGTCGTAGATAGGAACCTTTGTACCTGCTGCAGGTTCCGAGGAGGCGGAGCGTCTGTACCACCCATGCCAGCTTGGATGAGATCGGGTCTTGTATTTTTTGCGGTTTGGCCCCTCTGCGCCTGTGCCGGGCGGCAATCTGCGTTGGACCCTCACGCGCTGCAATCCGGAGACATTTTCCGTACGTTTGTCGGCTTCCTGGCCGTCGCAGCGGTCGTCTGGATTGCCGTTGTGGCGGTTCTCGCCGCGGGGCTGTGGCGCCAGCGCACACTGTCCCGAGACCCACTTGCACTCGATCCGCCGTTTGAAAAACGCGCCGGCCAAATTGTCCTTGGACTCGGCATCGCAACGATCATCATCGTGCTTGCGCTGTCCCTGGTCAGCTACGCCGGACAACGCAGCGTGTTCGCGAAGGACCCCAACGCACTCACCCTGAAGATCACCGGGCATCAATGGTGGTGGGAAGTCAGCTATGAGGCGGATAGCCCGCATTTGAGTTTCATCACGGCCAACGAGATTCGGATCCCGGTCGAGCAGCCCGTGAAAGTGCAGCTGGAATCGGCCGACGTCATCCACAGTTTCTGGATCCCAAGTCTCACGGGAAAAATGGACCTGATCACAGGCCAGCAGAATGAGATCCAGTTTACGGCGAAGACGCCTGGCGTCTATCGCGGCCAATGCGCCGAGTTTTGCGGACTGCAGCACGCGCACATGGCGTTCGCGGTGATCGCGCTGCCGCAAGACGAGTTCAAGCGCTGGCGCGATCACGAGAACCAGAGCGCAGTCAGCCCGAGCGACCCGCTGGCAAAACAGGGCGAACAGCTGTTTCGCGCTCGCGGCTGCGCGCTCTGTCACGCCATCCGCGGCACCCTTGCCGGCGGCCAGCTCGGTCCGGACCTGACGCATATCGGCAGCCGCACCACAATCGCCGCGGGTACGTTGCCGCTCAATTCAGCGACCCTGGGCGCGTGGCTCGCCGACCCCCAACACATCAAGCCCGGCAATCTCATGCCGCAGATGCCGTTGCAGTCAGATGAACTCATCGCGATCCACCATTATCTGGAGCAGCTCAAGTGACTCTGGTCGCCCAGCACAGCGAATTGCGCGACGACGCTCTGGACGGGCTGCAACTCGCGACGCGGCTCGACAGGATCTGGCGAACCCCGTCTGGCTTGATCGGCGCGCTTGCATCGGTCGATCACAAGGTCATCGGCCGGCGCTACATCCTCACGGCGTTTCTATTCCTGTTTCTGGGCGGCATTCTCGCGCTCCTCATGCGCGCTCAGCTCGCCGGCGCAGAGAAACACGTTCTGTCGGCAGACCTCTACAACCAGGTCTTTACGATGCACGGCTCGACCATGATGTTCCTGTTCGCCGTTCCCGTGATGGAGGCGTTCGCTGTCTATTTCGTGCCGTTGATGGTGGGTACGCGGAATATCGCATTTCCGCGCCTCAATGCCTTCAGCTATTGGATGTTCTTGTTCGGCGGACTCTTTTTGTGGATTTCCTTTCTTTTCAATGTCGGCCCTGATGTCGGCTGGTTCGCCTACGTCCCCCTTTCGAGCCTTCAGTTCACGCCCAGCAAACGCGCCGACGTCTGGGCGCAGATGATCACGTTTACCGAAGTCGCCGCGCTTGCAGTCGCCGTAGAGATCGTCGTCACCGTGTTCAAGCTGCGCGCACCGGGCATGACGCTCGACCGCATCCCGATCTTCGTCTGGTCGATGCTGGTGACCTCCTTTCTCGTGATGTTTGCGATGCCGTCCATCATGATCGCCTCGACCTCGCTGATCCTCGACCGGCTCGTCAACACGCATTTCTTCGATCCGGCGGCCGGCGGGCACGTGCTGCTGTGGCAGCATTTGTTCTGGTTTTTCGGACATCCCGAGGTCTACATCATCTTCCTGCCTGCGACCGGCATGGCCTCCATGATCCTCGCCACGTTCGCGCGCAGGCCGGTGATTGGATATCCCGTGATTGTCCTTTCCCTGATTGCGACCGGCTTTCTGTCGTTCGGGCTGTGGGTGCACCACATGTTCGTGACCGGACTGCCGCAGCTTGGCGCCGCGCTGTTCACGGCCAACAGCATGCTCATCGCGGTTCCGAGTGGCTTGCAGATCTTCTGCTGGCTCGCAACGTTGTGGGATGGCCGACCGGTTTATCGGACGCCGCTATTGTTCGTGCTCGGCTTCATCGTGATCTTCGTGATCGGCGGCCTTTCAGGCGTGATGGTGGCCTCGGTGCCGATCGATACCCAGGTGCACGACACTTACTTCGTGGTGGCTCACTTCCACTACGTCCTGATCGGCGGGGCGGTGTTTCCGCTGCTCGGGGCCGTCTACTACTGGTTCCCGAAGATCAGCGGTCGCTTGATGAGCGAGAGGCTGGGGCGGTGGAATTTCTGGCTTGCGTTCGTGGGCTTCAACCTCGCGTTCTTCCCGATGCACTTTCTCGGACTGCTGGGCATGCCGCGCAGGGTCTACACTTACACGCCCGACATGGGTTGGGACCGGTTGAATCTGCTGTCGAGCAGTGGCGCCGCGCTTTTCGGCCTCAGTTTCGTCCTGCTGATTGTAAACGCGGTCGTCAGTGGGCGCAGAGGTGCGCTGGCCGGCAACAATCCCTGGGGCGCCTCCACGCTGGAGTGGGCAACGACTTCACCGCCGCCGTCCTACAATTTCGAGCGTATTCCCGCGGTGGACCATCGCGAGCCGCTGTGGTCCGATACCGAGAGCATGCGGGTCGTAGCCGGTATGAGCGTGGAGCGCCGCGAGGTGCTGCTGACATCGCTTGCGGAAGCCGATCCGCAGGTCCGCGAAGCTTCGCCGGAGCCAAGCATCTGGCCCCTGCTCACCGCGCTCGCTACCACGGTGTTCTTCATCGGCTCCATCTTCACGCCCTGGGCCGTGCTCTGGGGTACGCCTCCGATGGCCGTCGCCCTGATCGGCTGGTTCTGGCCGACGGGCAGCAGGGAGGACGAGGAGTGAAGCAGCAAATCGTCCAGAACGTCGGAGAGTTGCCGACCTACGGTTTCGGCCCACGGAGCGGGCCCTGGTGGGGCGCGATGGGTTTCATGGCGCTCGAGGGCATGGGTTTTGCGATCGCGGTCGGTGCATACCTTTATCTGTATGCGGTGAATCCGACCTGGCCGATCGGAGCGGCGCCGCCCGACCTTTGGCCGGGCAGCGTCGAGACCGCGCTGTATCTCCTCAGCATCATCCCGAACCAGTACACCAGCCGTGTCGCGCATCGCCAGGATCTGCCGAAGGTCCGTGCCTGCCTGATCGTGATGTCGCTGATCGGAATCGTGCTGCTGGTCCTGCGCGGATTCGAATTCGCGCATCTCAACACCCGGTGGGACAATTCGGCCTATGGCTCCATCGTCTGGCTCATTCTCGGCCTGCATACGACGCATCTGGCGACCGACCTCGCCGATACGATCGTTCTGACGGTGCTGATGTTCACGTCGCACGCAAAGCCGCGCCGGTTCAGCGACGTCACTGACAACGTTTTCTACTGGAATTTCGTCGTCCTGGCATGGCTGCCTCTGTACGTCCTGCTCGATTGGGTGCCAAGGCTATGAGTACTCCCGAGCAAAACTCAAAGCTGCTTTATTGGGCCGGCGTGGCTCTGGGGCCGGTCGCCTGGGCTACAAATTCGCAGGCCGCTTACGCCATCACACATTTCGCCTGCCACAGGACGGCGTCCAGCGGCCTGGTGATAGGGGCCATTTTGATGCTGGTCGCTCTGGCCGGCTCGCTGCTATCAGCGCGGGCGATCTATCGCGGTGCCGGATCGGAATGGGCCGACGCTCAGGGCGGCGGCCCCAGAACGTTCATGGCCTGGCTCGGCGTCGGCAGCGGCATCCTGTTCGCACTCGTGATCGCAAATCAGCTCATGGCCGCTTCCATGGTCAACTCATGCCTGCGCTGATCGCGGTTCTGCTGTTTGTCGGGTGGCTGCCCTCGTCCGCTGCCGCGCACGGCCTGTCCGACGTGATCGATCCATCGTCGCTGTGGAGCTACGACCCCTGGCTGCTCACCCCGCTCTATGCGGTCGGCATCGCTTTCTACATCGGAACGCAGCGGCTCTGGCATAGCGCCGGCGGTGGGCGTGGAGTGAGCTACGGTCGGGTCGCCGCGTTCTGGACCGGATGGCTGGTCGTTGCGCTCGCGGTCACGTCACCTCTTCACTGGATCGGCGAGCGCCTGTTCACCGCGCACATGGTCGAACATGAACTGCTGATGCTCGTCGCCGCTCCGCTGATGGCCTGGGCCAGGATCAACGGCCCGATGTTGTGGAGCCTGCCCTCAAAGCTGCGCGCCCCGGTCGGTCGCGTCTTCAGCACAGGGCCGTTGGCGGCGGCCTGGAGCTTCCTCAGCCACCCTGTCAGCGCAACGGCATTGCACGGGCTTGCGCTCTGGATCTGGCACGCACCGCCTCTGTACGCATGGGCTCTGGAGAACGTGGCGGTCCATCGTCTGCAGCATGTCAGCTTTTTTGCGACAGCGCTTCTGTTCTGGTGGGTGCTGTTCTACGGCCGCGGTCCGGGTCGCAGCGCGCGGCTGCGCGACGGGATCGGCATCGCATGTCTGTTTGTAACGGTGTTGCATTCCGGCGTGCTCGGCGCGCTTTTGACCTTGTCGACACGGGTGTGGATTCCCGGCCAAGGCGTTCTCGCGGCGGATTTCGGTCTGTCAAAGTTGGAAGACCAGCAGCTTGCAGGCATCTTGATGTGGGTGCCCATGGGAGCGCTCTACACCGGCGCTGCGCTGGTGTTCGCCTATCGCTGGCTCAGCATGAGCGAAACGCCGTCCTCTCACGCCTCCTATCGAATGCCCGGAATCGGCTAGGAACCGCTGCTTTCGCCCGACGTTCGTCGCAGGGGTTAACGGTCATGACGGGAGAATGCATGAGCAACCGACGCGCAATGGTTGGATTTATCCTGGTGATCTGCTGTCTCGGTCCGTCGGCATCGCCGGCGGAGGATCAGCCGAGCTCCCCAATGTCCTGCCCGGTCGACCATAACCAATTGGCCGATGTCCTCAAGAAGAGCGTCAAGCCGTCGGGAGGCCCAAGCAACGGTGGATTTGACAACAATGAGTGGGCGGCCGTCGTGAACCGCGAAGGCGTCGTCTGCGCGGTTGCTTACAGCGGCGACAAGGCGGACGATCAATGGCTCGGCAGTCGCGCCATCGCAGCAGAGAAGGCGAACACCTCCAACGCGTTCAGCCTGAAGAACAAGGCGATGGCGAGCGCCAATCTCTATGCGGGTTCCCAACCTGGCGGAATCCTGTTCGGCGCGGGGCTGAGCAATCCGCCGTCGCCGGACGTGATCTATTCCGGCCGGCCGGAGGACTTCGGCACCGCGCATGATCCGATGGTCGGCAAGCCCGTGGGCGGCGTGATCGTGTTCGGCGGCGGCCTTGCGCTCTACGACGATCACGGCATTACCGGCGCGATCGGGGTCAGCGGCGACAGCTCGTGCGCGGATCACAACGTCGCCTGGCGCACGCGGCATTATCTCGGGCTCGATCACGTTCCGGCAGGCGTCAGTCCCAACATGAAGGACGCCATCATCTACGACATCGGGCCAGACGGCAAAAGCCCATCAGGCTTTGGTCACCCCAAATGCAACGGCAAGGAAGACCAGATCGCGATCGATCTCGGTGCCGGGGTGTCGGGAAACGTCGTGAGATAGGTTTGCCCGGCGGCAGGTTAGGAACCAACAGCTAAGGAAACCTTTGTACGTCCGCGGTTGGCCTGCGGCAGGCGCGGACCATTCTCCTGGAGACGTTTACATATGTTAGCGCGGGATTTGAGGCGTCCGCTGATCGGAGTGTTGGGCCTTGTCTTGATCACTGGAACGCTCCTGCCCGCGGCTTCAGCCCAAACCGATCTGATCAGCCGCATGAAGGATCCCGCACAATGGCCGATGGCGGCGCGGGATTATGCCAATACCCGCTACAGCGAACTCGATCAGATCAATGCAGGCAATGCGTCTCGCCTGCAGCTTGCCTGGACATTCTCGATCGGAGCCGATCGCGGACAGGAGGCCGCGCCTATCGTCGTCGACGGCACGATGTATGTGGTCGGCCCGTATGCGGGCCCCTACCCCAACCGCGTGTTCGCGCTCGACGCGACGACAGGCGAGTTGAAATGGTCGTATGCGCCGAAGCCAGAGCCCGCCGCGGCCGGCGTTGCCTGCTGCGACGTGATCAATCGCGGACTTGCCTTCGATAATGGCAAGGTCTTTCTCAACACGCTCGACAACCACACGGTTGCGATCGATGCGGGCAGCGGCAAGGAGCTCTGGCACACCAAACTTGGGGAGATCAACAAGGGCGAAACGATCACGATGGCGCCGGTGATCGTCAACGGAAATATCCTGGTCGGCAACAGCGGCGGTGAGATGGGCGTTCGCGGCTGGGTGACTGCGCTGGATGAAAACACCGGCGCCATCGTCTGGCGCGCCTACGCAACAGGGCCGGACAAGGACGTCCTGATCGGCGATGATTTCAAGCCTTTCTACGACAATCTCAAGGGCCAAGACCTCGGGGTCAAGAGCTGGCCGGCTGATCGCTGGCAGGTTGGTGGCGGCACGATGTGGGGCTGGATTTCCTACGACCCGGAATTGAAACTGATCTACTACGGTACGGCGAACCCAAGTCCGTGGAACGCCAACCAGCGCAGCGGCGACAATCTCTGGAGCACCACGATCTTCGCAAGGGATCCCGACAACGGCCGGGCCAAATGGGCCTATCAGGTCAATCCGCACGATCTTTTTGACCACGATGAAATCAACGAAAACGTCCTTGTCGACCTCGAGATCAACGGGAAGCCGCGCAAAGCGCTGATCCACCCGGGGCGCAACGGCTACATGTACGTGATCGACCGCGCGACCGGCGAGGTGATTTCCGCGGACGCCTACGAGTTCGTCAACGCTTACAAGGGCGTCGATCTGAAGACGGGGAAGATCATTCCCAATGACGAGAAGACGCCTCTGCTCGGCAAGACCATCGAGAACATCTGTCCCTCTGCGCCTGGCGCCAAGGATTGGCAGCCGAGCGCCTGGTCTCCCCGAACCAAATTGCTCTACGTCCCGCATCAACATCTGTGCATGAATTTCAAGGCGTCTCAGGTCGGCTATATCGCCGGCACGCCGTATGTCGGTGCTGAAGTCGACATGTTCGCGGGTCCGGGTGGCTACCGTGGCGAGTTCATGGCGTGGGACCCGGTCGCGCGCAAAAAGGTCTGGGAGATTCACGAGAAGCTTCCGGTCTGGAGCGGTGCATTGGTCACGGCCGGAGATGTCGCGTTCTACGGCACGATGGACCGACTGTTCAAAGCCGTCGATGCCAAGGATGGACATCCGCTCTGGCAGTTCAGGGCGGGATCCGGCTTTATCGGTCAGCCGGTTTCCTATCGCGGCTCGGACGGCCAGCAATACATCGCCGTTCTGTCAGGCGTCGGTGGTTGGCCGGGCGTCGTGGCAAATGCCGAGGTCGATCCCCGCGTGCGCAACGCTGCGCTTGGCTTCACGGGCGCGACCCAGGATTTGCCGTTCTACACCGCGGCCGGCAGCGAGCTGCTCGTCTTCAGGTTGGGTAATCCAGCGCAGGACAACAATCATGCGCCGGCTCAGTAAGGGGGCGACGGCGGCGCTTGCGACTACGGTCCTCTTGACCAGCCGTATCATCGCTGCGTCTGCTTCCGAGCTTCGGGTGTGCGCCGACCCAAACAACATGCCGTTTTCCAACAGCGCCGAGCTCGGATTTGAGAACCGGCTTGCGGCCATGATCGCGGACCATCTGGGCAAGCAGGTCGCCTACACCTGGTGGGCGCAGCGCCGCGGATTCATCCGAAACACCTTGAAAGCCGGCAAATGCGACGTGGTGATGGGCGTGCCCTCGACCTACGATCTGGTCGAGCCGACGATTCCTTATTATCGGTCGACCTACGTTTTCCTGTCGCGCCAGGATCAGCATCTCGATGTCGCTTCCCTGCTCGATCCAAGGCTGCGCAAGTTGACGATCGGGGTGCACCTGATCGGCGATGACGGCAACAATGCGCCGCCGGCGCAGGCACTCGGCGATCAGGGTATTGTCGACAACGTGCGTGGCTACTCGATCTATGGCGACTATCGCCAGGCAGATCCACCGGCGCGATTGCTCGAGGCGGTCGAAGATCGGGAGATCGACGTTGCCGCCGCATGGGGGCCCCTCGCCGGCTACTTCGCCAAGCTTTCGCCAGTGCCTCTGACCGTCACGCCGATCCGGGACGGGGACCGGTTTGCACCCCAGCAATTCCAGTTTTCCATTTCGATGGGCGTGCGCAAGAGTGATCACGCCCTGCGCGATCAGCTCAATACATTCATCGTCGACCATCGCGCCGAAATCGCAACCCTCCTGCGTGATTACGGCGTTCCCTTGGTGGAGATGTCGGAAACCGCTTCCGGAGGACATTAGATGCCCCTGCGTCCCTTCAGGATTGCCATTGCTCTGCTCATGGTCATCGCCGGCAGCGGATCATCCATCGGCCAGCAGACCCTGCCACAATCGCAAGAAGCCGAGACGCCGACGCTCGCGCCCCGGCCTAATTTTGGCGAGAGTGTCGGCAACGGCAGGCCGGGCGTTTTCATGCAAGTGCCGGTCACCCACCTCTTCCCGGGTGCACAGCCCAGCAGCCCGGCCATCAAGAATCCTGCACAGGGAGACCCGAAGGCACTCGAACGCGGCATGACGTATTACGTCAGTCTCAACTGCGTCGGGTGTCACGCGCCGAACGGTGGCGGCGGGATGGGGCCTGCGCTCAGCAATAGTCTTTTCATCTACGGCTCGCAGCCAGAGAACATCTATCTCTCCATTTACCAGGGCCGCCCGAACGGCATGCCGGCGTGGGGCTCGGTGCTGCCAGATTCGGTGATTTGGGATCTCGTGACCTATATCGGCAAGATCAGCAACGAGCCGACCCATCAATGGGGTCGAACATTCTCCGCGAGCCCGCTGTCGCCAAATGTCGAGCAGGTCCCGTCGGAGCAGGTTTCGACCAGCGATCCCTGGTCGAGCACCAAAGGATTCAGCTTCGGCCAAAAACCATGAGCGAGGCGGAGCGCCCGATGATCTGCTTCTCTGTGCCCCGCGATACGCGTCTTCTGATGATCCTGCTGCTCGGCTCCGTGCTCACCGCTTGCGGTCCGGGCAAAGCTGCCGGCCCGGTCAATTTCACCGGTGACGCCCGACACGGTGCCGAGCTGATCGGCCAATACGGTTGCGGCGGTTGTCATGACATTCCCGGTATAGCGGGCGCCGACGGCAATGTTGGCCCACCGCTACATCGTATCGGCACCCGCACTTACATTGCAGGCTTCGTGCGAAATTCTCCCGAGAATATGGCGTTCTGGATTCAGGAGCCGCAGAAGGTCCTGCCGGGCAATGCCATGCCGAGCATGGGCATTCCGCAGAAAGATGCGCGGGACATTGCCGCCTATCTCTACACGCTAAAATAGCCTGTTCCGGCAGCCATCACGCAAGGACGACTTGCTCCAGCGCAGCCCCGTGAAACGCGATCCTAGATGAAGGGCTTGCCTCCGGTCACAGCGACCGTCGTGCCAGAGGTGTAGCTCGAAAGAGGATCGGCCAGCATGACGTAGGCCGTTGCGAGCTCGGCCGGCTGCCCGGCGCGCTTCAGGGGCACTTGTTGACCGAAATTCTTGACCGTCTCCTCCGGCATCGTAGACGGAATAAGGGGAGTCCAGATCGGACCGGGCGCAACCGCGTTGGCCCGAATGCCCTTCTCCGCCAACATCTGGGCGAGTCCACCGGTGAAGTTCTGGATCGCGCCTTTGGTGGTAGCATAGGCAAGCAGGGTCGGGTTCGGCATGTCTGAATTGACAGAAGCCGTGTTGATGATGGCGCTTCCCGGCTTCATGCAAGCGACCGCCGCCTTGGTCAAATAGAACATGGCGTGGATATTCGTCTCGAAGGTCCGTTGCCATTCCTCGTCGCTGATGTCGGCGATGTCTTTGAAGGTGTCCTGGTGCGCCGCATTGTTGACCAGGATGTCGAGCCCGCCAAGTTCGTCGACGGTCCGGCGAACGACGCTACGGCAATGTTGGGCGTCGCGGATATCGCCGGAGATAAGAACGGCCTTGCGCCCTTCCCGCTCGACCAGAGCTTTGACCTCGGCGGCGTCCTCGTGCTCATCCAGGTAGGCTATGGCGACATCCGCGCCCTCGCGCGCGTAGGCAATCGCAACCGCCCGCCCGATGCCGCTATCCCCGCCCGTGATGATTGCCTTCTTGCCGGCGAGACGACCGGCGCCCTTGTACGTCGCCTCACCATGGTCGGGCCGTGGGTTCATCGCTTTGGTCGAACCGGGCATCGATTGTTTTTGCGGCGGGTATGGCGGCTTTGGATAGTTTGTCATGTCAGGCTCCGGCTGTTCGGCTGACTAACTTGCGCTGTCCGCAAGGCGTTCCTTCACTCTGGCGGCGAATCTGCAGGAGAGTCGGGCCGAGCCCTCGCGGGCCTGGGAACACCACCACGAGCGTGACGTTCATGGCGATCAGCCTGTCGCGGCATCAATTCTCGCTACGCATACGCGCGCTGGACGAGCCCATCGGTAGGGATGGCGGCGGCATCGGCAGCCATGTTTGGGAACTTTGCTTGGGAACTTTTTTCCCGAAATCAGGTTCTGCGTTCGGGAGCGAGAGATGACCAAAGCGGACGTTACAGAGCCCTTCTTGAAGAGATTGAGGGTCAGCACCGAGATCGACGAGGAGGACGAGGGTGCGATCAGAACGCTCCCGATATCAGTCAAATCGATGGCCAGCGGCGAACCGATCGTATCCTTCGGCGATCGGCCGTCGGCGTGCTGCCTGGTCGTCGATGGATTCGTGCTGCGATCCAAGATCGTCGGGACCGGGCGCCGTCAGGTTCTCGCATTCCACCAGCCAGGCGACATCCCTGATCTGCAGAGCCTGTTTCTTCACGTCATGGATCACGATGTCAGCGCATTGGGAAATAGCGTCCTCGGCTTTATCCCGCATGCGCCGCTGCGCGAGCTGATCAAGCGCCGACCGAATATTGCTCAAGCGCTTTGGCGCGACACCCTGACCGATGCCTCGGTTTTCCGCGAGTGGATCTGCAATGTCGGCCAGCGGGACGCGACGAGCCGCGTGGCACACTTGGTACTCGAGCTCTATACCAGATTGGCGGCGATTGGACGCACGGACGGCCGGTCCTACAGCTTTCCGGCAACGCAAGCACTGCTTGCTGACGCCGTGGGAACGAGCGTGGTTCACATGAACCGTGTGGTCCAGGAATTGCGCAGCAGAGGTCTGCTCGATCTCGACAGAGGCCGCATCACGCTGCTGAACGAAGCTGGATTGAGGGAGATAGCCGACTTCGACGCGCTCTATCTTCATTTGGATCGCTCGCTCTGAAATGCGCTATTATTTCGATATTCGGGATGACTTCTTTGCCGTGTCTGACGACGAGGGAGCCGAGCATGCCAGCGTCGAAGCTGCGAGGAAGGAAGCTATTGCCACGGCGACCTCGATAGCGAGGGACGTGTTCGCCTCAAAGGGATCGCAGGTGACCGTGACCGTAAGGACCGAGGACGGGCCATTGTTTGAAATGACTGTAACACTTGGCCTGAAAGAGCTTGGGTGAAGGCCCCCGATTGGCCAAGACACAGGCTGCCGCCGATGGCGCGCGCCGTGCGCGGCGATGTCGTTCCACCGAGGCACCTCCGCAAGCCAGAGCAACGCGAGAAGGCGGTCAGGACTCGATCGTCAGCTGCCGTTCAAGGTTCGCCGCAGTGTCGGCGCAACGGAGTCTCTTGAGAAGCTCTTCCTTCTCTTTTCCATCAGTCGCCGCATCTGCCTGTTTACGGACTCTCTCGGAAAACTCCGCTATTCGCTCCTGAAGGGAGGTCGTCTGCTTAAAACGTCGTCGTTGCATTGCAGTACTTCTCACGCTTGTTCAACAGTAAACCTACAGCCCGCCATTTCAGATGGCATCTACATAGGTTAACGGATCAGCCAACGAGATCCGAAGCCGACGGCGCCTGAAGAGGCAGTCCGTTTTTCGTTGACAAGCGTCGCACCTTCTTCGCGCGTGAGGAGTCCGGACACGAGCGCCTGCCGATCTGTGAAATTCTTCCAGCGGACTACTGTTTCTGTGGTTCGACCTCGAAGGCAAACCTGACTTGCATCACCGGCCCGGCGTCGTCCCGAACCTCGATCGCCATGCGGTGTCCGCCACGAACGAGAGGAGCGCCATGGACGGCATCCCGGGCCATATCGGCCAGCGATATCGCGGCCTCCGCTTGAACCGCGCCTATGTTGGGCAGCTCCAGCCCTTCTTCATCAACGGCGAGGTTGTCACCGTCGCGCAGATCGAAATAGAAGCGCGGCATCACCGGGCGTCTCCCTCGCTCATTCGGTGAGCCTAAGCAGTGGCCAGGCGTTCGTTCCTATGTCCGACGCAAATATCGGAAATACCACTAAATGCCAGAACCGCTGACCGCTAAAGCGGCGCGTGTGCGCCGCGATCGCTGACGTATTGCGGAAGCTGCGCGCCACTTCGATGACGCCTCTGACACTACCGCCACATGGTCGGGGCGTCCGAGAGCGCCTTTCGCGCGACGGCCTTCAGACCTTCGACCGAGATTTCGCCGCGGTTGGCGGATTCGAACAGCTTCGAGGCCACATGGGCTCTCGTAGCGGCTTCGTCGCCGGACATGCCTGCACAAACCTCGTCGAGGATCGTCCGCAACAAGGCGGCTGTTTGGGCATCAAACATGTGGGCTTCCCCCGTTGTCGGGCCGATTATGCACGAAACCGGCAAGTTCCGGATTCGCACATGTTAAAGCCCGGCCCAGCGCGGCCGGTGGCGGCCGCCAGGCCTGCTCTCATCGCTTGCTCATCGGGCGCGTACCCGATCAGTTCGCCGCCAATCGGCGTCTCCATGAAATGACGGCCGCAAATCCGGCGGCGGCTGACAGAAAGGCTGCGAGGAACGGCCGCCTGGCCCGCCCGTTGCCGTTGCCTGACAACGGAGAGCGTTCAAAGAGGCCGCATGAGCAAGCCGAAAGACAGCATCGCCGGGACCACCAAAGAGCTCGTCGGAGAAATCCTGGGCGACGGTCGACTTGCCGCGGAAGGCGCGCGTCAGAAGTCAGAAAGAAACGACAGCATGACGCAACCACCCGATCAGGGCATCACGCGAGCGGGGCGCGGTGAGGAACAGCCTCAAGACAAGGAGCGTGCACAGACTGCTCCGAAGACACAGCCTGGCCACATGCCGCGTCAACCGGTCCAGAAGGACGCTCAGGACGACAAGAGGTGATGGGCAAGTTCTTTCTGACGGTCGTGGCGATCATTGTCGCGCGGCGCGTCACGCTCGCTGCCTGAGCCGATCCGGGGAACAGATTGCATTCGGGCAAGGCCGAATTTTCCGCATCACCCGGTGGACAATTGACGGTCGAGATCGGCGGCGGTATCGGCAGCACAAAGCTTTTTAAGAAGCGCTTCCTTGGTACTCCTATCGGCCGCGTTGTCAGCTTGCTTGCGGACGTCCTCTGAGAATTTTGCGATGCGGTCTTGAAGCGATGTTGTTTGCTTGAAGCGGCGTCGTTTCTGCATTGGCACTCCTCTCGTGGCTTCGTGAGAAGGCTATCGCGCCGGCGCGCCGCTGACGTCTACATAAGTTAACCGGAAAGACGAACACATCGCTTGTCGCCGACAAAAAGGCCCGGATCAAACCGGGCCGTTGTCGTTACCAGTAGCCGTATGGCCCATAGTAAGGGCGATAATATCGTGGCCCGTAGTAGTAGCTCGGACCGTAATAGGCATAGCGACGTGGCCCGTAATAGGCGTATGGACCGGGATAGTAGCCGGGCCCATAGTAGTAAGGCGAAGCAGCCGCAACAGCTCCCAAGGCCAAGGCGCCGGCAGCAAGTCCGAAGCCAAGACCGGGACCGCCCCATCCTCCATGCCAGCCACCGTGCCAACGCGCCTCGGCTGGTGCTGCGGTTACGGCCGATATCGCGCCTGCCGCAAGAGCGGCAATAACGAGTTTTCGCATCACTGTCCTCCTGTTCAAGGTGGATTCACAATGCGATTCCGGCAGAGGTGTTCCTAAGCCGAGGGATTCCGCGGGGAAACAGGCGTTAGTCTTGGGGCAGATTGGCGAGGCCCCGAGTGAAAGGCCGGAAGCCGCGGAACGAAGCTGCCGGGCTGGAACGTACGCCATCCCGTCAAGAGGAACTTCCGCCGAGCTCCAGCAGTTTCGCTCAGTCTAATCATTCCGGAGTTCGGCAATGCATAGCCGTATATCAGTGCGGCAGGCGCCGCTGTTGGTCGCGACCGCCATCATCCTCGCGCTCATGGGGCTTGTACTTGCCGCCGGTGGAATCTGGCTGGTCCTGATTCACGGGTCCTTCTACTATCTCATCGCCGGGCTGGCACTGCTCGCGGTGGCGTGGCTCCTCTTCCGAAGGCGGGCCGAGGCGTTGTGGCTGTATGCGGCGCTGTTGCTCGCAACGCTGATCTGGGCCATCTGGGAAGTCGGCCTGGACTTCTGGTCGCTGGCCCCGCGGGGCGATGTTTTGGTCCCGATCGGGATCTGGCTGCTGCTGCCGTTCATCAGCTCGCATTTGGCTGGCCGCCGACGAGCGGCAGCCTCGGGATTGGGATTGGTCCTGATTGTTGCGGCCGTCGTACTTGGTGTTTCCTTAAGCTCGGATCGCAAAGCGATAGCGGGAGCGCTCGGCGCCGAGAACGCGAATGCCGCGGCAGGCGCACCATCGCCGGCCGACGCCGCATCCGACTGGACCGCCTATGGTGGCAGCGGCTTTGGCACACGCTATTCCAGCCTGCGGGAGATCAACACGGGCAATGTGAAAAATCTCAAGCTCGCATGGGAGTTCCGTACCGGAGACGGCAAGGGCCCGGATGACCCCGATGAGATCACCAACGAAGCCACGCCGCTCAAGATCGGAGACCTGCTTTACACCTGCTCGCAGCATCAGATCGTGTTTGCGCTCGAGGCCGCCACCGGCAAGCTGCGCTGGAAGTTCGATCCGCAGATTGCGCGCAACAAGACATTCCAGCACATGACCTGCCGTGGCGTCTCCTATCACGAGACGAAGCAGGGCGCGGCCACCGCGGACGGAACACCCGCGCCGGCGGACTGCCCCAAGCGCATCTTTCTGCCGACCGATGACGGGCGAATGTTTGCGCTCGATGCCGAAAGCGGCAAGCCCTGTGAGAGCTTTGGCGATCACGGCCAGATCGACTTGAAGCAGGGAAGCGAAATCAAGACGCTCGGCTTCTACGAGGGCACCTCGCCTCCCGTCGTGACCGACAAGATCTTGATCATGGGCGGCTCCGTAATCGACAACTATTCCGATCGCGTGCCTTCGGGCGTGATCCGCGGCTTCGACATCTATTCCGGAAAACTGATCTGGGTGTTCGACTCCGGCAATCCCGATCCGAACGAAATGCCTTCGGCTACCCACCACTTCACGGCTGGCTCGCCGAATTCATGGTCGATCTCGGCGGTCGACGAGGGCTTGGGGTTGGTCTACGTGCCGCTCGGCTCGAGTTCGCCCGATATCTGGGGCGGCAATCGAAAGCCGGACTACGAGCGATATGACTCCGCGCTTGTCGCCCTCGACATCAACACGGGCAAGCTACGCTGGTCGTTCCAAAACGTGCATCACGACCTCTGGGACATGGATATGCCCTCGCAGCCGAGCCTGGTCGATCTGCCCATCGACGGCGCGGTCACTCCCGCGATCTACGTGCCCGCGAAGACCGGCAACATCTTCGTGCTTGATCGCCGGGACGGTCATCAGCTGGTCCCGGCGCCCGAGCAACCCGTACCGCAAGGTGCGGCCCCTGGCGACCGACTCTCGCCGACACAGCCGTTCTCCGATTTGAGTTTTCGTCCGCGGGAGAACCTGACCGGCGCGCAAATGTGGGGCAGCACGATGTTCGACCAGCTCGTCTGCCGGATCAAATTCCACCGGCTGCGCTATGAAGGCCCGTTTACGCCGCCTTCCGAGCAGGGCACGATCGTGTTTCCAGGCGATTTCGGCATGTTCGAATGGGGCGGCATCGCCGTCGACCCTCACCGCCAGATTGCTATCGCCAATCCGCAGTCGATCCCGTTCATCTCGCGGTTGGTGCCGCGCGGAAAAGACAATCCAGCGGCGCCGACCGCGTCGCATCCGCCCGGGACCGAACTTGGTGTGCAGCCAATGTATGGTACGCCCTACGGGGTGGACCTCGGAATCTTCCTGTCGCCGCTCGGAATACCCTGTCTGGCGCCGCCCTGGGGGACTCTTGCCGCGATCGACCTGAAGACCAACAAGATCATCTGGCAGCATCGGGTCGGGACAATTCGCGACGAGGCGCCGCTGCCGTTGCCCTTCAAGCTAGGCGTGCCGATGCTCGGTGGTCCGATGATCACGGCGGGCGGCGTCGCATTCCTGACGGGCACCATGGACGATTACATCCGAGCGTTCGACATCAGCACCGGCCAGCAATTGTGGGAGGACCGGCTTCCCGCCGGCGGGCAGGCCACACCGATGACGTATGAGGCCGGCGGCAAGCAGTATGTGGTGACCGTCGATGGCGGTCACGGCTCGTTCGGCACTAAACTCGGCGATTATGTCCGGGCGTATGCACTGCCCGGCAGCGGCTGAGTCTGATCACCGTCGCCATGTTGACGACAGTGTCGATGGGCAGCCACGACGAGCCGTTCCCGATTGGCGCGAACAGCGCTTACTGCCGCGACCAGTGCCCGCGATGCGAGCGTGGGCGTACTGCAGAGAAGGGCTGAACCGGCTCACGGTAGGCTCCGCGCCAAGACGCATCCGCATATCCGTAGCCGGGCCAGCCATAGCTGGGCAATTCGACGCCCTCGAAGACGGCGCCGGCCGAATAACCTCCCATCGCGGGTCCAACCGCGCCGCGGGCCTGCATCGGTGCTGCGGCCGCGAACAGAACTGCGAGTGTCGTCAGAAAAGGTGCCGTGCTCTTCATCTTTGCTCTCCGCAAATGGCTGCCGTGGCTGCGTCCCCAGCAGGTCTCGTTCATGAAGCGGGCGAGTAACGAGCCTGAATGTCGGACGTTCCTATGTCCACCCAATCCCCAGCCTCCACGCCCACGCCAGAGCTCGCGGCAATGCCGGCCGTTCAAAAAAACGCTCATATCTATCCTGGGTTAGTTTCGAAGGCGCCGGGCTGTCGGTGAGCGGCGGGGCGCACCTATTCGGCAGCGGCCTGAGCGGGGGCCGCGGCGGCTCGCATAGCCAGGCTGACCGCGATCAGCACGATGAAGTTCACCGCCAGCGCGATGATGCCGATATTGAGGTCCTGCAACTCTGTCGGCAGCCAGGATAGTTTGTGCAAGTTGAGGCCGGTGAGGCTGACGATGGCGACCGTGGCGACACCGGCGAGGATGCCCGCGGCTGCGCCCTCGCGCGTCGCGATGTTGCGCTGACCGAGGCTGAGCACCAGCGAAGGAAACAACTGTGTGACCAGACTGTATCCCATCAGCAGGAGAGCCACGATGGTTTCTCCGCCTCTCAGCGTGAAGAACACCGCCACGAGCGCCACCACAGGCACCAGAAGCTTTGCCACCCGCGAGACCTGTCGATCGTCGGAGGACGGGCTGAGCACGCGGTAAAGATTGTTGGCAATCAGCGTCGCAGTGGTCATCAGGATCATGGAGCCGGGCACCAACGCAGTGAGCACGCCGGTGGCCCCGATCACACCGACGAACCACGGATCGAATGTTTTGACCGACAGCTTGAAGAGCGCGAGATCGATGTCCGGGCCGGTGAGCCCGGGCACCTGCAGGATGGCGGCGAAGCCGACGAAGAACACGAACAGCAAGATGAGCTGATACAGCGGCAGCACGATCGCGTTCTTGCGGATCACGGTCGCGTTTCTGGCGGTATAGATCGAGCCGAAGCTGTGCGGCCACATGTAGAAGCCGAGCGCGGTGAGCAGCACGGTGGAGGAGAACCACCACAGGCTTTCCCCATGCGGCGGCAGGACCGTAAAACCGGGCCTGGCTTGCTCGATGGCCTCAAACATCGCCCCGAGCCCACCATAGTAGTGCGACGGAAGGTAGAGGCCGAGAAACACCACGATGACGAGAATCAGAATGTCCTTGGCCACCGCGGTCCAGGCCGAGCCATGCACGCCCGACACCATGACGTAACCCGCCACGACGACAGCGCCTGTCCAGATCGCAACCGTGGAGGAGATCGCGCCATAACCGGCGATTTCGACGATAATGCCGAGCCCCTTGAATTGGAGCACGAGGTAGGGAATCAGCGCCACAATATCGACGAGCGTCACGATGATGCCGAGCGCCGGACTATCATATTTACGCACGAAGAAGTCCGACTGTGAGTAAAGCCGGTGCTCCTTGGCGTAGCGCCAGATCGGCGGCAGCATGAAATACGAGAGCACGTAGGCCAGCGTGCCATAGCAGAGGATGTAATAGGCCGGCGCGCCCTTGCCGTAGGCAAAGCCGCTTCCGCCGAGAAACGTGAAGGTGGTGTAGATCTCTCCTGCAAGCAGCAGGAAGACGAAAACGGCGCCGAAACCGCGGCCACCCACCGTCCACTGCTCCAGGTTCATGTCCTTCCCGCGCTGCGCGAGAAAGCCGAGGGTGAGAGCCAACACCGCCGCGGCCGCGATAAAGGGCAGCGCGCCGTTCACGGCTCGCTCTCCTGGTTGGCCGGATCGACGGCGTAGATCACGGCCATGATGAGCGACGTCAGCACAATCCAGGCCACGATCCAGACCAGCAGGAACGGGAGGCCGAAGACAAGCGGGTGCACCCGGTTGACGAAGAACGGACCGGCCACGAGAGCGAGGAACGGCGCGACGGCGAGCCAGCGGATTTGGCGCATGGGCGAACACTCTTGCTGTGGCGAAAACCTGCCCGTTCCGCAAAAGTTCCTTCGCCCTGTAATAATGCTGAGATGGGCGCTCACTCGCCTGCGATTGTACGGCTCCGCAAGGCTTCACCGAACCTGGTCCTTGAAGCGGCTTAACCGCACGACCCGCTCCAATGTCAGCCCCTGCACCACGATCGAGAATACGACCACGGCGTAGCAGATCGCCAAAAGTTCACTTTTCCATTCGCTGGAACCGATACTCAGCGCCAGCGCCACCGAGATGGCTCCGCGCAGGCCGCCCCAGGTCAGGACGGCGATTGCGGGCCAACGGTTCGGATTCCTGGCATGAAGCCACAACGCGGTGCCGACGATACTTGCGGCTCTCACGAGCAGACCGAGGGGAATCGCGAGTGCCATGACGACCAAGGTCGAGCGTTCGAGACGAGCCAGCCCAAGCATCTCGAAACCGATCAACAAGAACAGCAGCGAGTTCAGGATCTCGTCGACCACCGACCAAAACAGAGCAAGATTGCGGCGCGTCTTCTCGCTCATCGCCTCGCGCCGTCCGCGGCTGCCGATCAAAAGGCCGGCAAGCACGACCGCAATCGGACCGGAGGCGCCGAGACTGTTGGCGAGCACGTAAGACCCACTCGCCAAAGCCAAGGACATCGTGATCTCCAACGGGTAGTCGTCGATGCGCTTCATCGCCAGATAACCGATCCAGCCGGTCGCAGCGCCGACGATGAGACCGCCGCCCATCTCACGCAGGAAATCAAGGCCGATGGAGCCGAACGTAGGATGCTTCCCGACCGCATAGGCTAGCGTCGCCTGAAACAGGACCACCGCCACGCCGTCGTTGAACAGGCTCTCGCCCGCCATCACCGCCTGCAAATGCTTGGAGAGTCCCACTCGCGACAGTATCGACCCGACCGCCACGGGATCTGTTGGCGCGAGGATGGCCCCGAGCACGAGGGCCCAGGAGAGCGGCATCTGCACCCCAGTGAGGGCGAAGGCGAAGTAGATCCCCACCCCGAACAACACGGTCGCAATCACCACCCCCGCGGTCGCCAGAAGGAAGACCGTGATCTTGCGGGACCACAATGCGGAGACATCGACCTGCAAGGTGCCGGCAAAAAGCAGGAAGCACAGGACGCCGTTCAAGAGCGTCTCCGGCAGCTCCCGGACACCCAAAATATCCTGGAGCGCCAGTCGCAAATTCAGAGCAGGGAAGAGAGCGCCGAGGGCGATGACAACAAGCGAAGCAATGAGCGCGACCACCGTCAGCCCGATCGTGCCGGGAAGCCGCAGAAGCATCCGGTTGAGAAGTCCGAACGTGGACGCAAGGCACAACAGCACCGCTATGAAAGAAAGTGGCGACATGCCCTCGCCCGTTCACCGGCCCGCTCGCGCTGACTTGCAGGTCTGGTTGCTTCCGCAGTCCGGATCCTGCCGGCCGTCCTGCGGCCCGGTCAGGATGGCTGGGTCGGCCCGGCGGCGTCTACTTTTGCGCGCCAGCATTCTGATCGCTTGAGGATCGTGTGGCCGGAGAAGTCGCACTGGCCCCGGCAGAGGCCGATCCGACGGTGCCAGAGCCCGAACTCATGGCCTCGAAAACCGACATGCCATGCGGTCCGATGGTCATAACGACCGGATTGCCCTCGCTGGATTTCGCTTGGACCACAAATGACTGCGCGACAACCTTCACGTCGGTAAACCCTGCGCTCTCCAGATCCTGCCTGATCTTCTGAATCGCGGCCGTGTTCTGTGCCCCGCCGGCGTTCTGGCCCTGGTCCGTCGGGCTCTTCTGGTCGTTGGCGCTGGAGGCCGCGTCCATCTGCGAGCTATTGACCGGACCTGGGGTCTGCGCGAACGCCGAAACGGCTGGGCAGGCAAGCAAAGCGGCGGCGAGGATCAACTGTTTCATGGACGTTCTCCTTGATAATTTTAGGATCGCGATCGCCGACCAGAAAGTCCGCACCGCCATGCCTGGCGGCGGCGCTCATGGCGGCGATCAGAAAAGCAGGAATTGATCGGATCGTTCCTAGTAGCGATGCTCAACAAGCCTTTTGCCTGAACTCCACGGCGGGAGAAAAGAACCGGCAAATAGAAACCGTTGCGAAGCTGGGTGATTTGACACGCAGCGATCACAGGAGAAACGCAATGGCTGCACATGCTGGAGAAGCCGCGGAGCAAACCGGCGATTTCCGCTGCGAACGATGCCACGAGACGACCCACGTCACGAAGGGCCACAAAATTCCCAAATGCCCGAATTGCGGGAATACCAGCTTCGACACGCGACGAAACGAGCCTTAGTTCGCGCGGGTTTTGGTTCGCGCCGGTTTTGCGAGCGACCTTGGCAGGGGAGCGTTACGGCACGAGGGTCTGTCGACACGTTCAGCGTGGTGCGTGCTGGGAGGGCACGCGGTGCCCTGTCCCATGCGGCGGTTCGAATTGCTGACGTCCGATCATCATCATGCGGCCGACAGGCCGCGCCGTCATGGCAGTCCGTTTCAGCAGTTCTTGCAGATCTGCCCCACCGTCCGATCAGCCTTGTTGTTCTCCTGATCTATCTTGGAATCGCTGTCCTGCTCTTTGGTTCGCGTAGGCCTGCCGATGCCGCCGGCAGGCGCGGCGTTTTGCGCGTTCGCGGCTGGCGCGCCTGATGAGCTTGCGGTGCCGGCGGTGTTGGTGCCGGGCGTTGTTCCTGTTCCAAGCCCATTTTCGGCGCCGGTTCGCTGGTTAACGCCAGGCTGCCCGGTCGAAAGACCATTGACCGTGCCCGTCGCCACGTTTCCATTGAGCCCAGGAGCCGTTGTCGACGCACTTCCATTCGCGCCTGTCGCGCCAGTGCCGGCAGCTCCGCTGGAGGGAGATGTTGAAGCTGCTGCGCCAGCACCCGAGGAGGACGAGGCGCCACCTGCTCCGCCGGCAGATCCGCCGCCGCTGCCACCTCCGCCTCCGCCGCCTTGAGCAAACGCGGCGCAAGGAATGATCACAGCCAGGACAAGGGCAACTCGGGAGACGTTCATGCCGCACCTCCTTTAGCGATCAAGCCTTCCCTTGCTGTTTGGTTCCTGTGTCGTCGCGGTGTGCGCTGCAGGGATGCAACCTTCGGGACCGCCCAGTGCGATCGCGGTCAGCGCTTGCTGCCGTGCTGATCCATGAACTCGGATGGATGCGCGCCACTATCGTTCTGCAAACGCGGGCGCCGAACGCAGCGCATATCTTCTAGGTCGTTGATTGACGCGCACTAGATCCGGGTCGGCCGGCGAGCGGCGGTTCTCAGAACGATCGGCAAGGCCCGTATCGCGGACGCTCCACGATTTGAGGTTAGCCGAGCGCCTGACTTGCAAGCGCGTAAGTTGTGGGCCTTGAAGAGCGCGCATTTGGATCGCAAAACTCTCCCCCGAGCGACATCGTCGTAACGCTGTCGAAAAACGCGAGGCCCGAGCCAGCCAAAAACGAGCAGAACTCGCCGTCGGCCAGGTGCGTATCGAGCCTCAGAAACTCTCCTTCATGGGCAGCGACATGCGGCGCAATCACCGCGATCGCGTCCTCGTCGTTCGAGGCGACCACCGGCCCGACGACATGCCCCCGCCCGAACGGGCGGCAGAGTGCGAAGGCCTCGAGACGACCGCGCCGATAGAGCCCTACCCCTGCGGATTGCGGCAGGAGAGCCCCAAGCAGCGCGAGGCGTGATGCTCCGAATGCTTGCGCATCGAGTTCGGCGATTGCCCGCAGATCCCTGTCGTGAAGGGGACGCAATTCAGCTCCTCCGGAAAGGAGCGGCATCTCGCCGGACCATTGCGCCTCGCCTTGACGCTGGAACACCGTTCGCTCGGTACGAAAGCCGAGCGAGAGATAGAGCTTGCGGGCTGCGCGCGTGGCATTGAGGCGGAGATTGCGTCTCTTGCACGTGGACAGAACCCGCTTCATCAACCACCGGGCCGTGCCGCGTGTCTGAACGCGGGGTGACGTGATGACCATTCCGACGGTGGCAAAATCCGGCTCGTGGGGAAACCACATGGCGGAGCCCAGCAATCGTCCGATTTCATCGTGAACCGCGATCCCGTGTCCCACGTTGCGCAGAAACTGCCAGTCCTCGGGCCGGTGTGGCCAGCCAACGCCGATCGACAACGTGTAGAGCTGTTCGAGCCCTACCGTGTCGATGTCGACCGCGCGCGCATCGAAGGCATCGATCGTGAGTGAACTGGTCGTGCGGGGCTTCATGTCTCCCTCTGATCAGACCCGACATCGGCCGAAGCCGCCGCTCCGGGCTCCGGAGAAGCTCAGCATAAACCGGCCGCCGCCGCAGATTGCATTTCAGAACTGCCGTGCAACGAAACAATCCACCAAATCGCGGTCGCATTCGGCACCGGATGTACGCTCGCTCCGGTAGCATGGTTCAACCCGGCGAGTTCGCCATTGTTGGTGCGATCGACTTCGAGAATGACATTTCTCTTCAATTCCGACGCACAGCGCGCGGCCGTTTTTCGCGACGCCTTCGCTCGCGATCTCCCGCACCTGCCGTTCGCGATCGGCCCTGTCGGGGTGGATCCCCGACCAGGCTTTACGGGCGTCTGGAAGACCATCGAGACCGTCCGCAAGATCTACGTCACAGTGTCATGAGCCTGAGCTTCGACCCCGATCAGATTTCGCTGCCGATCGGCCACTTGATTGGCGATCGGCTGCTTGAGGCGCCCGGCCTGCTTCCGCTGCAGCGCCCTTCGGATGGCTCGTTCTACGCCGAATGTCCCGTCGCCTCGGAGGAGATCGTCGACGAGGCGGTTCAAACCGCCAGAAAGGCCCTGAAGACAAGCAACTGGGGTGGCGTGCGGCCGCGCGAACGCGCCAACGTCCTCAAACGCTGGGCCGACCTCATAGAGCGCGAAGCCTACACTCTCGCGAAAGTCGAGGCGGTTTCATCGACCCGCCCGGTCGGCCAACTCGTTGCGGGAGACATCGCGGTGACCGCGGAGCAAATCCGCTTCTTCGCCGAATTCGCCGACAAGGAGGGCGGCGACCTGGTACCCACCGATGACGGGCATCTCGGCATGATCATGACCGAGCCCTACGGAGTCGTCGGCGCTATCACGCCCTGGAATTTTCCGCTGTCCATGGCAGGCTGGAAGCTCGCACCGGCGCTTGCCGCGGGCAACGCCGTGGTGCTGAAACCTTCCGAGCTGACGCCATTCTCCTCGGTCTTTCTCGCTCAATTGGCGATCAAGGCCGGCCTGCCCCCGGGACTCATCAACGTCGTGCTCGGCGATGGACCAACGACCGGCGCCGCCATTACCGGCCATTCCGATGTGGCCAAGGTGAGCTTCACCGGATCGACCGGCGCGGGAGCTGCGATCATGGTCAATATTGCGGCTACCGGCATCAAGCCAATGACACTCGAGCTCGGCGGCAAAAGCCCACAGATCGTGTTCGCGGACGCCGATCTCGATCAGGCTGCTGCGGCGATTGCCGGCAGCATCCTCGCCAACGCAGGTCAAGCCTGTGTCGCCGGATCGCGGCTGATCGCGCACGCCTTGGTGGCCGAACCGCTCGTCGAGGCCATCCTCGCTCGCATGAAAGCCGTTCGCGCTGGTCCGACCTGGGATGCCGCAACCACGTATTCGCCGATCATTTCCGAGCGGCAGCGCTCGCGAATTCACACGATCGTCCGAGCAGCGTGCGCCAGTGGCGCCGAGTGTCGAGCGGGCGGCGAACCCATGGACGGCAAAGGCTATTTCTATGCACCGACGCTTCTTGCCAACGTGCAGCAAGCTTCTCCCGCCATTGCCGAAGAGATCTTCGGGCCGGTGCTGACGCTTCAGACATTCACCACCGAGGAAGAAGCCGTGAGCCTCGCCGACCACCCGACCTACGGTCTTGCCGCCGGACTTTACACGCGCGACGTCTCGCGCGTGATCCGGGCCACCCGGGCGCTTGCCGCCGGCACCGTGTGGGTCAACGGCTATGGCCGATCGCGCGATCACATTCTGCCGACCGGAGGCTACAAGCGCTCCGGCATCGGCAAGGATCTCGGCCGCGAAGCTTATTGCGCGAACCGCCGCTCCAAGAGCGTACTCATCCATATCGAGGGGCTTTCATGAAGAGCTACGGCATCGCACTCATTCCCGGCGACGGCATTGGGCGCGAGGTGACAGCAACCGCACGGGCCTTGCTGGGGGCCGCCGGCACCGAGGCGATCACCACAGCCGTGCATTCCCGTTTCTCCTAGCCGACAAGGATCATCAGATGCAGAACCTCAACGACGAAGGGCTGTTCCGCCAGCGGGGCCTGATTGGTGGCCAATGGGTGGGGGCACTTTCGGGAGCAACGATCGATGTGATCGATCCGGCGACGCAGGCCATTGTCGGCACCGTGCCGAACATGGGGCGGGACGACACCCGCGCCGCTATTGCTGCCGCCGCCGCCGCTTACGCGGGCTGGCGTGCGAAGACCAACGCCGAGCGCGCTGTGCTTCTGGAAGCCTGGCACGGACTCATGATCGCGCATCTGGACGATCTGGCGCGCATTCTGACGCTCGAACAGGGCAAGCCGTTGGAGGAATCAAAGGGCGAGATCCGCTACGGTGCCTCCTTCGTCAAATGGTTCGCGGAGGAAGCCCGGCGTATCGGCGGCACGACGATCCCCTCGCCGACGCCAGACCGGCGCATCCTTGTTCTCAAGGAACCGGTGGGCGTGTGCGCAATCATCACGCCCTGGAATTTTCCAAACGCCATGATCACACGCAAGGTCGCGCCAGCGCTCGCGGCGGGGTGCACGGTTGTGATCAAACCCTCCGACTTCACGCCCCATTCGGCACTCGCTCTCGCGGTGCTGGCGGAGCGCGCCGGTATTCCCCCGGGCGTGGTCAACGTCGTCACCGGCCTGCCAACCGAGATCGGCGCGGAGATCTTGGCCAACGAAACGGTGCGCAAGATCTCGTTCACGGGCTCGACCCGCGTCGGCTCGCTGCTCATGCGCGGTGCCGCCGATAGCATCAAGCGTGTGAGCCTCGAGCTCGGCGGAAATGCCCCTTTCATCGTCTTCGACGATGCCGATCTCGACCTCGCGGTCGAGGGCGCGATCATGTCGAAGTTCCGCAATGGCGGCCAGACCTGCGTTTGCGCCAACCGGATTCTCGTGCAGGCCGGCGTTTATGATGCCTTCGCGGACAAGCTTGTGGCCCGCGTCGAAAGAATGAAGGTGGGACCAGGCCTGGAGCCGGGCGTGGCGATCGGGCCGATGATCAACGAGGCGGCGATCAGCAAGATCGACCGCCATGTCGCCGACGCACTGTCCAAGGGTGCCCGTCTTGCGGGCCAGCCCGTGAAGCTACCGAAGGGGCCGCAATTTACCGCGCCTATCGTTCTGACCGAGGCAACCACCGAGATGGCGCTGGCGCACGAAGAGACATTTGGTCCGGTCGCGCCGCTCTTCCGTTTTGAGACCGACGCGGAGGCGGTCGCCATTGCAAATGCAACCCCGTTCGGACTCGCGGCTTATTTCTACACCAGAGACCTGAAGCGCTCCTGGCGCGTCGCAGAGGCGCTCGAGGCGGGCATGGTCGGCCTCAACACGGGCATGGTGTCGACGGAAGTGGCGCCATTCGGGGGTATCAAGCAATCCGGCTTGGGTCGCGAAGGAGCCCAGGTCGGGATCGAGGAATACCTCGAAACGAAGGCGTTCCATATCGGTGGGTTGGGATAACCATGTGCAACGGAGGGGGCGCATGCCTGCGCTCTCTGCCGGGTCCAGGCAGCCGCTGCAGACGAACTAGCGCAATGCTAAGCGCTCCACCTGAGAGCGCGCGGTCGTACTACTGAACGCGATCGAGCACCTTGTAGTACATTCCCACCAGCGGCAGGAACCACGGTTTGCCGAAATGGCCGGGCACCGCGGGCCAGTCGAGGCCCTTCATCGGGTTCTGGTCTTCGCGTCCGAGCATCGCGTCGGCGATGGTCATCCCGAGATGGGTGGAGAGCTGTGCACCATGGCCGGAATAGCCCATCGCATACCACAGCCCGTCCTGATAACCGGCGCGTGGATAGCGATCGCTAGTCATGTCGACGAGCCCGCCCCAGCAATAGTCCACCGGTACGCCGGCGAGTTGCGGAAAGGTTCGCGCGAGACTGTCGACCAGTACCGCCCCGCTCTTTGCGTCGGAACGCTGATCCGACGTGGCCGAGAAGCGTGCGCGCCCGCCGAAAATCAGGCGATTGTCGGGTGCCAGCCGAAAATAATTGCCGACGTTCATCGAAGTGACGCAAGTGCGGTTGCCAGGCATGGTGGCCGCGATTTCGGCCGCGTCCAGCGGACGGGTCGCTATAATGAAGCTTCCGACGGCAACAATGCGGCGACGGAAGTAGCGAAAATTCGGTGTGGTGTAGGCGCCGGTCGCCAGCAGCACCTGATCGGCGGTGACGCTGCCACGAGAGGTCGTCAAGCGATGACGCGAACCTTCCTGCGCCTGCGCGGTGACCGGCGCTTGCTCGAAGATGATCGCGCCGTGGCGTTTGGCCGCCTCGGCTAGTCCGACGCCGTAGCGCCCCATATGCATCATCGCGCTCTTCTTCGAGAGCATCGCACCAAAGAACGGCGAGCCGATTTCCGAGCGAAGATCCTGGGCGGACAGCAACGCGGTCTCTGTATCGACCTCGCGATGGACCGCTTCGAAATTCCGCGCGATGGAGTCGAAGTGCGTCGGTTTGGACGCGAGCTTTAGCTTGCCGGCACGGCGGAAATTGCAGTCGATGCCCTCCTCCGCAATCAGCGCCTCGAGCGTGTCGATTGAGGCATCGAGTGCGCGGTAAAGCGCGATGGCTCGCTCCTTTCCCAACTCCGTTTTGGCGGAAAGATAACTATGCGCCAGACCATTGTTGAGATGCCCGCCGTTCCGGCCCGATGCTCCGCTGCTCACCCGGTCCGCTTCCAGGACGACGACCCTCGTTCCGGCCCTCGCGAGCTGGCGCGCAGCTCCCAGCCCCGTAAAGCCGCCGCCGATCACTGCGACGTCATAGTGCCCCTCGACGGGACCTGTGTCCCCGCCGTCGAAGCCTGGTGCGGTATCGTGCCAGTAAGAGACGTATTTCACCGCAGATCCCGACCGCTCAGAGCCCGAACACGCTTGGCAAGGCGTCGATACCCTTGATCTCGACATAGCCGTAATAGGGATTGGCGGGCTCGTGTCCGCGATTGACCCACACCTTGTTCTTGATGCCGAGGTCGTGAGCCGTCATCAGGTCGTAGCGAAACGACGAGGAGCAGTGCACCACGTCTTCCGGTCCGCAGCCCAAGGTATCAAACATGAATTCGAATCCCTTCATGCGAGGCTTGTAGGATCCCGCCTGTTCGGCCGTGAGTGCGGCGTGAAAAGGCGCCCCAAGCTTCGCCACGTTGGACGGCAGCTGCACATTCATGGCGTTCGAGAGGATGACGAGCGGAATCTCCTTGGCAACCCTGGCAAGGCCGGCAGGAACGTCCGGATGCGGCCCCCAGCTCGGCACGCGATCGTACACCATGTGTGCATGCTCGACCTCGAAGGCGACGCCATTGCGCTTGCAGGCGCGCTCCAGCGCATTGTGGATCACTTCGGCATAGGGTTTCCAGTCGCCGAGAACCTCGTCGAGCCGATACGCCGCGAAATCCCGGACCAGGGCGGCCATCTGCGGTTCGGGTAGACGCGCGCGATAGAGATCCTGCGCCGCTTCCGCCATCTGGAAATTCGTCAGCGTGCCGTAGCAATCGAAGGTCACGTATTTTGGGCGAAACTGGCTCATCATCTTTGTCCTGGGGCGCTCGCGCGATGTCGGTGCCGCAACAATAGAGGAGCCGTGCGGCATAAGATGCGGCTTTTCCGTCGGCTGCGGTGAAAGATATCGTTCGCGCGGCGGCCTTCAGACGATCTGCACATCGCCAAAATACGAGACTGATGCCGGACAGGAAAACGAATCGATGACCCAAAGCACCTTATCGCTCACCGCCTTCGGCCCCGAGCATCTCGATGGTGCCCTGCGGCTTTCACTTCAGGCCAAGTGGCCGCACCGGCTCGAGGACTGGCAAGTTGCACTCGACTTGAGCGAGGGATTAGTCGCGCTGGACGCGAATGCCGCAACCGTGCTCGGGACGGTTCTGATGACGCCCTACAAAGGGGATGTCGCAACCATCAACATGGTGATCGTCGATGAAGCCGCCCGCGGGCGCGGATTGGGTCGTGAGCTCATGGCGGCGGCCATCGCGCTTGCGGCGGGGCGCGCGCTGAGCCTCGTTGCAACCAGCGAGGGCATGCCACTCTATCAAAAGCTCGGCTTTTGCCAGACCGGAACGATCGCGCAGCATCAGGGAACGGTTCTGCATATCGTCCCGCCTGCCAATGTCCGGCCGGCCGAGTCGCACGATATCTCCGGGATTCTTGAACTCGACAGAAGCGCATACGGTGCAGACCGCAGAAATCTGCTTCTTGTGCTTGCGAAGCTTGGCCAGCTTGCCGTGCTCTGCAATGGCCAGACGCTGACTGGATTCGCGGCGCTGCGCAGCTTCGGCAGAGGTGAGGTGATCGGCCCCGTCGTGGCGGCAAACGCGGACGACGGGAAGGCCTTGCTGGCCTATTTCATGGCTAAGCGGGAAGGACGCTTTGTACGCGTAGATACTGCCGAGGCCTCTCAATTGGGGGCCTGGCTCACGGACAAGGGACTCGTCCGGGTAGACGAGGGCATGGCCATGCAGCGCCCTGCCGCTGTGCGATCCAGCCACGCGCCATTCACCACATTCGCGCTCGCCAGCCAGGCTTTCGGATAGGTGGAGACTCCAATGCTCAGCAACTCGCTCATCGAGCTCGATCGGGCTCACCTCGTCCACCCGCTCGCATCGTACCGCGGTCACGAGGCGGCCGGCGTCAAGGTGCTGAAATCGGCCAAAGGGGCGATAGTGACGGATGCTTCCGGACATCAGCTCGTCGACGGCTTTGCCGGCCTCTGGTGCGTCAATGCCGGCTATGGGCACGAGAGCATCGTTGCGGCCGCAACCAGGCAGATGCAGGAGCTTCCCTATGCAACGGGCTATTTCGGCCTCGGCTCAGAGCCGGCGATCCGGCTTGCCGCGGAGTTGGCTCAACGCGCGCCCGGCGACCTCAACCACGTCTACTTTACACTGGGCGGTTCCGACGCCGTCGACAGCACGGTCCGCTTCATTCGCTACTATTGGCACGCTCGCGGCGAGCCGCAGCGCGAGCATTTCATCACCCTTGAACAGGGGTATCATGGGTCTTCGGCCGTGGGCGCGGGGCTGACAGCCCTGCCCGCCTTTCATGCCGGCTTCGGCGTGCCGCACAGCTGGCAGCACAGGATCCCCTCGCACGACGTCTACCGCAATCCAGCCGGAGCGAACGGTGACGCTATCACCGCCGCATCACTGGCCGCGCTCGATGCGAAAATCGAGGAGATTGGCGGTCCGCAACGCGTCGCCGCGTTCTATGCCGAGCCGATCCAAGGCTCAGGTGGCGTGCTCGTGCCGCCCAAGGGCTGGATGAAAGCGATGCGGGCGCGTTGCCAGGCCTACGGCATCCTGTTCGTGGCGGACGAGGTCATTACCGGGTTCGGCAGGACCGGACCGCTTTTTGCGTGCAGCGAGGACGAAATCGTGCCGGACCTCATGACGCTCGCCAAGGGATTGACCTCTGGATACGTGCCAATGGGCGCGGTCTTGCTCTCGGATCACGTCTACGACACGATCGCCGATGCGGCGGGCTCAAGCGCTGTCGGCCACGGCTATACCTACTCCGCGCATCCCGTCAGCGCCGCCGTGGCCCTGGAAGTGCTGCGCCTCTACGAAAACGGGTTGCTTGCGAATGGCGCAAGAGCGGGTGCACGTCTGATGGCTGGCCTGCAATCGCTCAGGGATCACCCCCTCGTCGGGGACGTGCGCGGCCGTGGCATGCTCGCCGCCATCGAACTTGTCACTGACAAGCAGCGCAAGACGCCGCTCCCCGCCGCCGCCGAACCAGCAAAGCGCATTTTCGACCGCGCCTGGAAAAACGGCCTCGTCATCCGGGCTTTCCCGACAGGCGTGTTGGGCTATGCTCCGCCGCTCTGCTGCTCCGACTCCGATATCGATGCGATCATCGAGCGGACCGCAAGGACGCTCGACGACACACTGGCCGATGCCGAAGTTCGCGCCGCATTGCAACATTAATGGGCAAGCACATTGAGGTGGCAGCAAGCAGGTCCGAAATACTAGAAATCGAAGCATCTTCGCAATTTTGTGCCGTGGCGCACGGGCTTTTCGGCCAAAGCCGTGAAACTATCCTGCGAGACTTCGATCGCGGGAAAGAATGCAATCCTGAGGGGCGCCGCGTTACGGTCGTTTGACAAGACCACGCCGGCATCCAGCACAATGGCGCGACGGAATAATCCGTCGCTCACCGCAGCATGAGCCATAGCCTTAGTCAGCGACGAGGGATTGACATGAACGACACAACGAGGAACTGGTCTTGTTCAGACGACGCCGCGGTCGAGAGCGCTATTCGGCGCGGGGCTTCCCGCCGCGACTTGCTGAAGTTGATGCTCGCCAACGGCATGGTGTTGGCGGCTGCCAACACGGTCTTCGGTCGCGCATCGCAAGCGGTGGCAGCGACGCCCGTGAAAGGCGGCGCTTTGAAAGCCGCGGCTTGGTCCTCCTCGACGGCCGACACGCTCGACCCGGCCAAAGCGTCGCTCTCGACGGACTATGTGCGCTGCTGCTCCTTCTATAATCGCCTGACATTTCTCGACCAAGCCGGCGTACCGCAGATGGAGCTCGCCGAATCGATTGAAAGCGGCGACGCCAAGACCTGGACGATCAAGCTGAAGAAAGGGGTCACCTTCCACAACGGCAAGGACCTCGGCGCCGACGACGTCATCTTTTCCCTGAAGCGCCATTTGGACAAGGCAACCGGATCGAAAGTGGCGGCAATCGCCTCCCAAATGTCCGAGTTCAAGGCCGTCGACAAGAATACCGTCGAGGTCACGCTGGCGAGCCCCAACGCGGATTTGCCGACGATCCTGTCGATGCATCATTTTATGATCGTGGCCGACGGCACCACCGATTTCTCCACCGGTAACGGGACCGGCGCCTTCACGTGCAAGCAATTCAGCCCCGGCGAGCGCTCGATCGGCGTGCGGAACACCAACTACTTCAAGAGCGGCCCGAACGTCGATTCGTTCGAGTTTTTCGCCATTCCCGATGAAAACGCTCGAATCAACGCGCTGCTGTCCGGGGATATTCATCTCGCCGCCGCGATCAACCCACGATCGCTGCGCCTCCTCGAAGGCCAGAATGGTTTCGCACTGTCCACGAGCACGTCGGGCACCTATACCGACCTGAACATGCGGATGGACATGGCGCCCGGCAGCAATCGGGATTTCGTTGAGGGCATGAAATACGTCGTCAACCGCGAGCAGATCGTCAAATCGGCACTGCGCGGCTTCGGCGTCGCCGGCAACGATCAGCCGGTGTCGCCCGTCAACTTCTTCTACAACAAGGCTCTCAAGCCCAAATCGTTCGACCCCGACAAGGCAAAATTCCATTTTCAGAAAGCGGGCGTTCTCGGGCAGAGCATTGAGGTGATTACCTCCGAAGCGGCCAGTTCGGCGATCGACATGGCCATGATCGTCCAGGCATCGGCCGCCCAAATCGGCATGAAACTCGACGTGAAGCGCGTGCCTTCCGACGGCTACTGGAGCAATTACTGGCTGAAGGCGCCGATTCATTTCGGCAATCTCAATCCGCGTCCGACGCCGGACATCCTGTTCTCCTTGCTCTACAAGTCTGACGCGCCGTGGAACGAGAGCCGTTTCAGCTCGGAAAAATTCGACAAGATGCTGCTCGAGGCCCGCGGTTCGCTCGATCAAGCCAAGCGCCGCGAAATCTACAATGAGATGCAAGTCCTGGTGTCAGAGGAAGCGGGCACCATCATTCCGGCCTACATCTCCAATGCGGACGCCATCACGGCCAAGCTGAAGGGACTGGAGCCCAACCCGCTCGGCGGTATGATGGGCTACGCGTTCGCCGAGTACGTCTGGCTTGCTACCTGAGCGGCCCATTGCTGCAATCGTGGCTGAGAAACTGAGCGGCGGTGCGGGAGCTCGAATGTGAGAAGACAAGTTATGTCGCTTGTGGCGAAGCGGCTTGTTATCGCCCTGATCACGCTCATAATCGTTTCGTTTGCGGTCTTCTTTGCCACCGCGCTCCTGCCCGGCGATACAGCCACCATCTTGCTCGGCCAGTCCGCAACGCCCGAAGCCATCGAGGGTCTGCGCAAGGCCATGCACCTCAACGATCCCGCGATCGTCCGCTTCCTGAAATGGATGGCCGGCCTCGTTCAGGGTGATTTCGGCACGTCTTATGCAAACAACGTCTCTGTCGCCAATCTGATACGTGGACGGCTCGCCAATACCATGAAGCTTGCAGGATTGACCGCCTCGATCGCCGTGCCGTTCGCCCTGACGCTCGGCATCACCGCCGCAATGTGGCGAGGCACCCTTTACGACCGCATGGTGACCGTTGCGACCATCGGTATCATCTCCGTGCCGGAGTTCATGATCGCAACCTTGGCGGTGCTGCTCTTCGCAGTCTACCTCAAATGGCTGCCGGCGTTATCTCTCACAAATGAGGTCAAGTCGTTCTATGACCTGATGAGGATCTACGCGATGCCGGTGGTAACGCTCACGATCGGGGTTTCGGCGCAGATGATCCGCATGACCCGGGCCGCCGTCGTCGAGACACTGAACACGCCTTACATCGAGATGGCGCTTCTCAAAGGCGCCTCGCGCCCTCGGCTGGTGTTAAGACATGCATTGCCCAACGCGCTTGGCCCCATCGTCAATTCGGTCGCACTCTCGCTGTCGTATTTGCTTGGTGGCGTGATCATCGTAGAGACAATCTTCAATTATCCCGGCATCGCATATTTGATGGTCGATGCCGTTTCCAATCGCGACCTGCCGCTGATCCAGACATGTGCGATGATCTTCTGCCTGGGATATCTGACATTGATCACGGCAGCCGACATCATCGCCGTCCTGTCCAATCCGAGGCTCCGATGACGAAATCCACTTCGCCCGGCCGGCTCGGCGTGCAGTTTGGCTATCGCTTCAATCTCATCGGCGTGACGGCGCTGAGCATCATCCTTCTCTGGGGTGGCATCGCCGTTTTCGCCCCGCACATCATCCCGCATTCTGTCGGCGAGATCGTCGACACCGATTACTTCGGGCCCATGAGCCGAGATTTGTGGTTTGGCTCCGACTATCTTGGACGCGACATATTCTCGCGCATCCTGATGGGCGCGCGCTACACGCTCGGCATCTCGCTTGCCGCCGTCTCCATTGCCTGTTTCAGCGGCGTCGCACTCGGCATGACTGCAGCAGTTGCGGGCGGCTGGTTCGACAGTACGCTGAGCCGGTTTCTCGATGCACTCAACTCGATTCCCAGCAAGCTGTTCAGCCTCGTCGTCGTCGCGGCCATCGGCTCGTCAATCCCGGCGCTGATCGCGACGCTCTCGGTGATCTATACCCCAGGCGCCTATCGCTTCGCCCGCGCTCTCGCCGTCAATGTCAACACGATGGATTTCGTCATGGTCGCCCGCATTCGGGGCGAAGGCCTGCCCTATCTCATCGCCTCCGAGATCCTTCCCAATATTCTTGGTCCCGTGCTTGCCGACCTCGGCCTTCGCTTCGTCTTCATCGTACTCCTGCTTTCCGGCTTGTCCTTTCTCGGACTCGGCGTGCAACCGCCCTATGCCGATTGGGGGGCACTGGTCCGTGAGAATATCGGCGGCCTTCCCTTCGGTGCGCCGGCGGTGATCTTCCCTTCGCTCGCCATCGCAAGTCTCACGATTTGCGTCAACCTTCTGATCGACAATTTGCCGCGCAGAATCCGCGACCGGAGCGCCGAATGACGGGAAACCTCGTCGAGATCCGCAATCTCAGGGTTGAAGCGACGACCGACGCAGGCCGGCGGGTCGAGATCATCAAGGATATCAGCCTCGACATCGCCGAAGGCGAGATCCTAGCCCTCATCGGCGAAAGCGGCTCGGGCAAAACCACGATTGCCATGACGCTTCTGGGCTACACCCGCCAAGGCTGCGCTATCACCGGCGGCGAAGTGCGAGTGGCCGGCGTCGACATGGTCAAGCTTTCGGAAGCGGAACGCGCCCGAATTCGCGGGACCACGGTCGCCTACGTGCCCCAGAGCGCCGCGGCTGCCTTCAACCCTGCACTTACCATCATGGATCAGGTCACCGAGGTGGCACGTATCCACAAGCTCATGTCGGCCGCTGAGGCACAAGCGAAAGCCCTTTCGCTGTTCAAAGCGCTCTCGCTTCCGGAGCCGGAAACGATCGGCGACCGCTATCCGCACCAGGTCTCGGGTGGTCAGTTGCAGCGTCTTGCCGCCGCCATGGCCCTGATCGGTCAACCGAAGGTCGTCATCTTCGACGAGCCTACCACGGCACTCGACGTCACGACCCAGGTAGAGGTGCTGCGCGCGTTCAAGGCCGTCACGGCGCAGCACCACATTGCCGGCGTCTACGTCTCGCACGATCTTGCAGTCGTCGCCCAGATCGCCGATCGGATCGTCGTGCTCAAGGACGGCTCAGTCCAGGAAACGGGCACGACCAGCCAGATCCTCAGCGACGCCCACCACCCCTACACCCGAGAGCTTTTGGCCGCGTTCAGACCGGAGGCGCGACAGCACGGGCCCGAATACGAGGCTGCGACGAAGCGTCCCTTGCTTCAGGTCGACGATCTGACGGTCGGCTATGGTCCTCGTCTGCGTGATGGACGACCATTGGTCAGTGCTGTGGAGGCCGTGAGCCTCAAGCTGGACCGGGGGCGGAATCTCGGCATCATCGGCGAGTCCGGCTGCGGCAAATCAACCCTTGCCCGGGCGATCGCCGGAATCCTTCCGGCCTATGCGGGCGACATCATCTTCAACGGCAGGGAGCTGGGAAAAGTCGGCCGCAGCCGCACCCGCGACGAGCTCCGCCAAATTCAGATCGTGTTCCAGCACGCCGACACCGCGCTCAATCCCGCAAAATCGGTGCAAGACATCTTGAGACGTCCCCTGACCTTCTACCACGGCATGAGCGGCAAGGCGCGCGATGCGCGCCTGAGCGAACTTCTCGATCTGGTCCGTCTCCCCAAATCGGTGCGCCATCGATTGCCGGGAGAGCTTTCAGGCGGCCAGAAGCAGCGGGTCAATTTCGCGCGAGCACTCGCTGCCGAGCCGACGCTCATCCTGTGCGACGAGATCACGTCGGCGCTCGACACTGTCGTGGCAGCCGCCGTCGTTGAGCTCCTGAAGGAGTTGCAACGCGAACTCGGCCTCTCCTACATTTTCATCAGCCACGACTTGTCTGTCGTGGAGGCGATCTGCGACGAGATCATCGTGATGTATCGCGGTCAAAAGGTCGAGGAGATCACGCCGACACGGTTGACGGCACCGCAGCACCCTTATAGCAGGCTGTTGTTCTCTTCGGTCCCCAAGCTCGACCCCGCCTGGCTCGATAATTTGGAACAGAATGCCGAAGCGGTGCGGACCTATTCTCGCCAGTAGAACCGGCCGCCGGGTCGGCGAATCAAGCCGGAAACAGGCTCGTCAGCGGCATCTGCGAGCGCACGATGGGCGACTTCAACACGACGAAGCTGAAATATTTGTCGATGCCGATATCCATGTCCGTCAGACGTTCCATGATGGTCTGGTACTCGCCAATGCTGGCGGTGACGAACTTCAGCATGTAGTCGTAACCTCCCGAGACGAGATGACATTCGATCAGCTGCTCGACCTTGTCGACCGCCGCCAGGAAGCGGGCAAAGTCGATTTGCCTGTGGTTCTTCAAAGTCACCTCAGTAAAGACGGTCAGCGTCTGCCCCAGCCTGCGTAGATTGATGCGAGCCGAATAGCCTTCGATATAGCCCTCGCTCTGCAGTCTCTTCACGCGCATGAGACAAGGGCTGGGCGACAGGTTGACCAACTCGGCGAGCTCGACGTTGGTGATGCGACCGTTCTTCTGGAGTTCGTGCAGGATCTTGACGTCGATTCGATCCAGCTTCATTGGCGACCCTCCATCGAACACGCGCCAAGCGGCGCAGCATAAAAATTGGCACTAGTAGCCAAAACTCACTCATCCTGCATTTATTGTCCATCATGACCTCATATCTTTAGGCCAGAATACAGTTTTGCAGGGCTGAGCGGATGCAGCATAAAGTGCTGAGCTGCCATCGAATCCAGCGTCGCGCGCACCAACGCCTGACTTACGATGCGACGAGCAAAAGCTAGGAAGTCAGGATGCCCGCGCCACTCAGCCATATCGAGACCTCGCCGGATCTCCCCCGCGGCGCCGACGTGGTCGTCATCGGAGGCGGCATCATTGGGGTGTTTGCGGCCTATTATCTTACCCTGAGAGGCCTGAGCGTCGCCCTCGTGGAAAAGGGGCGGATCGGAGCCGAGCAGTCGAGCCGAAACTGGGGCTGGTGCCGCCAGCAAAACCGCGACGCCCGAGAGTTGCCGATGGCGACCAGGAGTCTGGATTTGTGGGAGAGCTTTGGCGCCGAGAGCGGCGAAAACACGGGTTTCTCCCGTCGTGGTCTGCTGTATCTCAGCAATGATGACCAAGAGATCGAGGGGTGGGCGCGCTGGCGCGACTTCGCGCGAACCGTCGGCGTGACCACGCACATGCTCGATGCGACCGAGGCGACGCAGCGCGGCGCGGCGACGGGACGAGGCTGGAAGGGCGGAGTGTTCTCGCCAACCGACGGCACCGCAGATCCCGCCAACGCCGCCCCGGCGGTGGCGCGGGCGATCCTCAACTCCGGGGGCACCGTGCATCAGATGTGTGCCGCTCGCGGATTCGAGACCGAGGGCGGTCGCGTGAGCGCGGTGGTGACTGAGCGCGGCACGATTCGCACGCGCGTCGCCATACTCGCGGGCGGTGCCTGGTCCTCGTCCTTCTGCCATCAGGCCGGCATTCGCCTTCCGCTGGCTTCGATCCGCTCGTCCATCCTCTCCGTCTCGGAAGGCGCGGAAGGCCTGCCGGACGCACTCCACACCTCCGCGATTTCGATTACGAAACGGAGCGATGGCGGATATACCCTCGCCATCAGCGGCCGAGGCCGCGTCGATCCAACCGCGCAGCAGCTCCGCTTCGCCCCGCAATTCCTGCCGATGTTCTTGCGGCGCTGGCGCAGTCTGCTCCCAGGCAGCCTTGAAGGCGTCAGGTCCGGACACGAAACGCTCCAGCGTTGGCGCGTGGACGAGCCGACGCCGATGGAGCGCATGCGCATTCTGGATCCTGTGCCTGATCCGAGCACGATCGAACTTACGCATCAGCGCGCCCTTGAACTGTTGCCGGCACTGAAGAGCACGAAAATTACCGCGACGTGGGCCGGCTATATCGACTCGACGCCCGATGGCGTGCCGGTCATCGGAGAGGCTTCCGGCCTGCCTGGATTGATATTGGCCGCAGGCTTCAGTGGCCACGGCTTTGGTATTGGCCCCGGATCGGGGCACCTGATCGCGGACCTGGTGACGGGCGCCGCGCCAATCGTCGATCCAACGCCCTATCGGCCAGACCGCTTTGCCGGACTCGCGGTCGGGAAGGTCTCTGAATTTTAGAATTCGGAAGCTATCGCCCAAATTCAGAGGCGTGTTGCTGCAAGGGCACGGGACGCAAGCTCAACCTATGCTGATCTCGCGCCGCCACCAACCGGCCGGCCCTGTGAATCGAGAATGGCGGCGCCGAGCACGCAAACGGCGGGACGATAGTAGCGAAGATGGGTGGTTGGGTCTAAATCAGTCCCCCAGCGGCCCTTTGGCGTCGCCTTCACTGCCCTTCAGCAACTCGTATTTGATCCGCCGCATGCGACCCTGGGCTTCAAGCGGCTTGCAATAGGCAGTGGACGCGGCAAGCAGATCGATCGTGGCGAGAAGCATATAGCGCGACGCCGTCGGCTTGAGCGCGTCGGCCGCTTCGGCCACGTGCACGCCAAGCGCAATATCCGCGATTGAAGCCAGCCTGCTTTGCGGCCTGGTAATTGCAACGACCAAAGCGCCATATTGCTTGGCGATACCGGCTGCCTCGATCACGTCGTTCGCGGCACCGGTGGTCGAGATGGCAACGACGACGTCGTCCCGACCGAGAGTCGCGGCGATCATGCGCATCAATCTCGGATCGGAGGCGTGGGAAACGGCGATCCCAAGACGAAAGAACCGGTTCTGAACTTCCGCCGCCGCAAGGGTCGAACCGCCCCCCACGCCGAACGCGGCAAGCTTCGAACAACGGGAGATAGCTTCGGCAGCCCTCTCGATGTCCTCCTTCCGAAGCCCCTCCTCCGCGGCGGCAATCGCACGACGGATTTCCTGAAACACCGATCGCCAGAGCGCGGGGCGCGCCAGATCCGTCCCGACATGCGGGGGCAGTTCAACATAAATCCGTCCAACCGCCATGGCTTGAGCCAACCTCATCTTGAGGTCACGGACACCGCGGCAGCCGACGGAACGGCTGAACCGAGTGACGGTGGGCTCGCTGACGCGCGCCCGCCGGGCCAGTTCGGAGTTGCTGGCATGAACGGCCAACTCAATATCGGCCAGCAGCACCGTGGCGACGCGCTGCTCCGACGGGCTGAGACTCGGAACGCTCTGTCTGATGAGGGAGATGATGTCGCCGGCCACGATATTGTCGTGACTGGGCGGCTTCGAAACCGCCGCACCAGCGGCCCTTGCCGGGACATTTCGCTTTGCACGCGGCATTGACCGCCCTTCCTCAGGTCAGCTCAACCTACGCTCTTGGCAGGAGGCTGCCGTAAGAAACCTTCAGCACGGACCAGATGTATATCGGCCTTATCCGGGAAGACCAGCATTTTCCGCTTGAAAATATTCGAATTGTGTATGTAACTTTCGAACAAACAATAGCGTGGCTCAGACTTGCAGCTGAAGTCACGGCCCCTGCACCAAGAGGCAGGTGGCTCAACGGGCGGGAGGGGCGATCATGAGATACGGTACGAGTGTCTTGATGCGTGGCGCCGTAGGGATGGCAACCGCGTTGTTCTTGATTGCGCAGGCCCATGCCGCCACCCTGCTGCGCGAAGCCACCATCGGAGAACCGCCGCCGCTCGATGTCATGCTGACGACGGCCGACGTCGCGTCGGTCATCGGCCGCCACATCTTCGAGACTCTGTATGCGCTGGACTCGACCTACACGCCGCGTCCGATGCTGGCCGAAAGCGATCGCGCGGAAGACGGCGGCCGAACCATCATCATCAAGCTCCGCGAAGGCGTCCTCTTCCATAACGGCAAGGAGATGACCGCGAAGGATGTGGTGGCCTCGATGACGCGATGGGGCAATTTCGGCGCTCGCGGCAAGCTCTTGATGGCCGCGGCCGTTTCGGTGGAGGCGAGCGGAAAATATGAAGTCACGCTGAAATTGTCATCGCCGAATGGCGCCTGGAAGGCTCTGATTTCGGACGTCAATGGCGGGCTTGCGATTTATCCGGAAGAGATAGCCGCCAATGCGGGAAACCGGCCCATCGAGCAGAAGGACTATATCGGCACCGGACCCTACAAGTTCGTGGAGTGGCGGCCGAACCGCTATGTCGAAGTGGAGAGATTCGATGGCTACAAGCCGGTGAAGGAAAAGGCCGACGGCTTCGCCGGCTCCCGGGTCGCCGTCTTCGACAAGATTCGGTTCATTCCGGTGCCTGACGTCAGCACGCGCGTAAGCGGCGTGCAGGCCGGCGACTACGACTATGCAGAAATGATCTCCGGCGATCTATACGAGTCCCTGAGCAAAGACCCATCGGTTCAGGTGCAGCGTACGAACGCGCCGATCTTCGGCCTTTTCTTCATGAACTCGAAGCAGGGAATCCTGAAGGACAATTACAAGCTCCGCCGCGCCATCCAGACCGCGCTGGACAAGTCGCAGGCGCTGCGCGTCGCCTTCGGCCCCAAGGATCTGTGGAATGCCGAGGGATCGATCTTTCCCAACGGCACACCCTGGTACTCGACGGAAGGCACCTCCGGTTACAGTGCGCACGATCCGAAGAAGGCCAAGGAGCTCGCAAAGGAGGCGGACTACACCGGGACGCCGATCCGCCTGCTGGTCTCGACGAACTATCAGGCGCATTACGACGAAGCCTCCGTCTTCACCCGACAGCTCGCCGATGCCGGGATCAATGTTCAGATGATCGTGGTCGATTGGGCGACCCTTTTGAAGATGCGTGGCCAGCCGGAACAGTGGGACATCTTCGTCACCCACCATTCGTTCTCGCCCGACCCGCTGCTGCTCACGTTCCTGAATGCCACCTATCCCGGCTGGTGGGATAGCCCTGAGATCGGCACACTTCGGGCCGAGTTGATCAAGTCGACCGATCCAACCGCTCGGAAGGCGACATGGGACAAGATCCAATCGCTGATCTATGAACAGGTACCGGTCATGAAAGTGGGCGATGCGTACACCTATGACATTGCTTCTCCAAAGCTCAGGGGACTGAACCCGAACGGTCCCGCCTTCTGGAATGTCTCCACCAAATAAGGACGGGCAATGAGGCCGCGGGGATTGTCGAGCGCCGGCGCCGGCGCGCATCGTTGCCGCTGATCAGCTGCACAATCATATGTGGTCTTACGCATTCAAGCGCGCAGGAATGACGGCGGTGACGCTTCTGGCGGCATCCGTCATCATCTTCGCATTTATACATGTCGTGCCGGGAGACCCCATCTATGTCCTGCTCGGTGACACCGCGACTCCGGACCAGATCGACGCCTTGCGACACCAACTCGGCCTCGACCAACCGATCATCCTGCAATACCTGAATTGGGCCGGCCATGTGCTCGAGGGCGACCTCGGGCGGTCGATCTTCTTCCAGGCGCCCGTGCTTTCGGTGATTGCCGATGGTGCCGAGACCAGCACCTTGCTCGCCAGCATGACCATGATCTGGGTTGTGATGATCGGTGTGCCGATCGGCATGATTGCGGCGGTCCGGCACGGCACGTGGCTCGACCAGGGGCTGTCCGGCGCGGCGATGCTGATGGCGTCGGTACCGACGTTTTGGGTCGGGCTCTATCTGATCCTGATCTTCGCCGCCTGGCTCGGCTGGTTCCCGAGCTCCGGATATCCGTCGATATTCGAAGGCGGGCTCGCCAATCTCCGCTACCTCCTCCTCCCCAGCCTCGCGCTTGCGGCTCCGAATGCCGCTTTGATCCTGCGGCTGACGCGCGCCAGCATGCTCGACGTCTCCCGTGAGGACTACGTGCGCACGGCGCGCGCAAAGGGAATCCGGCCATGGCAGGTCGTGCGCCGCCACATCTGGCGCAATGCACTCCTGGCGGTCGTCTCGGCATTCGGCTTCACTTTCGCCGCGCTGCTGTCCGAAGCGGTGGTGACCGAAACCGTCTTTGCCCTGCCCGGCATCGGCCGCCTCGTCGTTCAGTCGATCCTTCGCCGGGACTACCCGGTGATCCAGGGCGTCATCCTGGTTATCGTCGTGGTTTATCTTCTGGTCAATCTGATCGTCGACCTGAGCTACCGTCTGCTCGATCCGCGGGTCGAACTTCAATGAGCAGCAACAGCGCGACCATGTGGCTCAAGCCTTTCATCGCCCGGCCGATCGCGCTGGCCGGGCTCGGGGTCCTTCTGGCGACCGTGCTCGCCGCCGCCTTCGCGCCCTGGCTGTCGCCCTATGATCCGTACGCCATCGATCCGATGATCCGTCTGACGCCCCCGAACGCGATCCATTGGTTCGGCACCGACCAGTTCGGCCGGGATACTCTGTCGCGCACCATTCAGTCAGCACGCATGGCACTCCTGATCGGGTCGGGTGTGGTCGTCTTCGCCCTCGCGACCGGCGTTCCGGCCGGCGTACTTTCCGCTCTATTCCCGCGGCTGGGTCACCTGCTGATGCGCATGGTCGACGTGCTGATGGCTTTCCCGACCCTGCTTCTCGCGCTTGGCCTGATTGTCATCCTGGGCCCGAGCGTGGCCAACGTCATTCTGGCCATCGGGCTCGGCTACATGACGACGACGACCCGCATCGTCTACGGTCTGACGCTGCGCTTGCGCGCGGAGACCTATGTCGAGGCCTCCCGCAGCATGGGCGCTGGAACGGCATGGCTCATCAGTCGCCACATCTTGCCGAACCTGGTCTCACCGCTTCTGGTGCAGGCGAGCTTCGTCTTTGCGTTCGCGCAGCTTGGCGCAGCTTCACTCGACTTCCTGGGTCTCGGCGCGCCGCCTGAGATTCCGAGCTGGGGCAATATGCTGGCGGAATCGCGTACCTTCATCACCCGCGCCCCGTGGCTGCTCTTCTTCCCGGGCATGATGATCGTGGCGACGGCATTTTCCCTGAACCTGGTCGGCGACGCATTGCGCGATCGTCTCGATCCGCGGTTCCGTCAAGTCTTTGGTGAGAAGGGTTAGGCCGTGCTGAGCGTTCGCGACCTTACAGTATCAGTAGGATCGGAAACCGCCCCGGTCGACATCGTCGCGGGCGTGTCCTTCGGCTTGGCCAAGGGCGAGATCCTCGGTCTTGTCGGTGAGTCCGGCTGCGGAAAGAGCATGACCTCGCTCGCGGTCATGGGATTGCTGCCGCAACCAGGTCCACGGGTCCGCACCGGGCGGGTGGTGCTGGAGGGCTGCGACGTAACGCAGTTGCAGCCCTGGCAACGTGTCGAGGCGGGCCATGGCCGCATGGCAATGATCTTTCAGGAGCCGATGACCTCGCTCAACCCGGTTCGTCGGATCGGCGATCAGATCGCCGAAGCCGTGCACGTACATGAGCGAATTTCGGGCGCGGCGGCTCTCTCCCGTGCGCGCGAACTGCTCGAACTGGTGCGTATGCCCGACGCCAGGATGCAGTTGTCGGCGTATCCGCATCAGTTGTCGGGAGGTCAACGCCAGCGGGTCATGATCGCGATTGCGCTGGCCTGCAGGCCACAGGTGCTGGTCGCCGATGAACCGACCACAGCGCTGGATGTCACCATACAGGTCCAAATTCTCGGGCTTTTGCGCGAGCTGTGCAATCGCCTCGATATGGCGATATTGTTCATCACCCACGACATGGGAGTCGTTGCGCAACTCGCCGATCGCGTGGCTGTCATGTACGCCGGCCGGATCGTGGAAACCGCAGCGGTCGATGCGCTGTTCGGGAAACCGCGTCACCATTACACCCGCGGACTGATGGACTGCATGCCGTCGCGAAATTCCGGCGCGCGGCGGCTGCCAACCATTTCAGGTCAGCCGCCGGTGCCAGGTACGGTCACTGCTGGCTGCGTGTTTGCCTTGCGCTGCTCGGCAGTGCACGATGCGTGCCGCGTGGCACTCCCGCCTCGCCTGGAGGTCTCCCAAGGGCACGAGGTGCTCTGCGCATTCCCGCTGGCCGGCGGTGAGCTGAGATGAGCAGCGATGTCATCCTCGACGTCCGGGACATGATGGTCTCGTTCCGGGCCAGGCGAGCCGGTCGGAAATACCGGGTGCAGGCAGTGGATGGTGTGTCGCTGTCGCTGGCGGAAGGCGAGGTCCTTGGGATCGTCGGAGAATCGGGCTGCGGCAAGACAACCGTGGGCCGAACCATCGTCGGGCTGGTCCAGCCCGACAGCGGCACCATCAGGTTTAATGAAGCCGAAATGATGGGAGCCAGCGGCTTCAGTCTCCGCGAGATGCGCCTGAAGGTCCGGATGGTTTTCCAGGATCCCAATGCATCGCTCAACCCGCGGCGCGCAATTGGAGATTCGGTGGCAGAGGCGGGCGATATCAGCGGCTTCTTCAAGAGCCGCGCCGAGCGCAGCGCGGCGATAGCTGCCACGTTGACGGCCGTCGGCTTGAATCCGTCTTTCGCCGCTCGCTATCCCTATGAACTGAGTGGCGGACAACGGCAACGGGTCGGAATCGCCCGCGCCATTCTTCCCACGCCGTCCATCATCATCGCCGACGAGCCGGTCTCGGCGCTCGACGTATCCGTGCAGGCCCAGGTGCTCAATCTGATGATGGACCTGCGTGACCAGTTGAGACTGTCGATGCTCTTCATCTCGCACGACCTCGGCGTGATAGGGCAGATCAGCAGCCGCGTTGCTGTGATGTATATGGGCCGGATCGTGGAGCAGGCCGGGACACGGACGGTCCTGGATCATCCGCTCCATCCCTATACGCGGGCGCTGGTGGCAGCAATTCCGAAGCCGGACCCTTCGAAGCGGATTCTAGGCGCGATCGAAATGGGTGAACCGCCAAGCCTGTTCACGCGGCCGCGCGGCTGCGCATATGCGCCCCGCTGTCCAATGGCCAGCGATCGCTGCCTGGTCGATGTTCCAGAACTGCGTTTGGTCGGCCATGGCGATCGAGCAGTCGCATGTCACAATGTGGCGACCTGAGATCAGACACCCCAACGCAGAGCTGCGGTCTGCACCGGGGCATCCCACAGTTTCGTCGACTTGCTATCGAGCACGGATGCGGTGATCGAGACACCGGCCATGTCGAGGGATGTGACGTAGGAGCCGGTCAGGAAACGGACCGCTGTGACGCCCGCACTGTCCAGAATCCGCTTTGCAGCATTGACCATCAGATACAGTTCGATCAGAGGCGTCGCGCCAAACCCGTTGACAAGAAGCAGCACTTCGCTGCCCTTGCCGGGCCCAAGATCCTTCAGGATCGCGTCGAGCAGCTCTGCGGCGATCGCATCGGCGGAAGCCAACGGCACCCTGCGCCGGCCGGGCTCGCCATGAATGCCGACGCCCATTTCCATTTCATTATCGGCCAATGTGAAATTCGGCCGCCCAGCCGCCGGCACGGTGCATGGCAACAGCGCCACACCCATCGAGCGCGTGCGCCGGTTGACATCTTCGCCGAGCGTCCTCAGAGCGGCAAGCGGCATTCCGGTCTCAGCCGCAGCGCCGACGATTTTCTCCACGATCAATGTCCCCGCGACGCCGCGACGACCGGTCGTATAGGTCGATTTCTCCACCGCCACGTCGTCGTTGGTCACAACGCTCGCAACTTCCCGCCCGGCCATTTCGGCAGCCATGCTGAAATTCATCACATCGCCCTCGTAGTTCTTGACGATGAAGAGCACGCCAGCACCCGTGTCGACCGCCTCCGCGGCCTCGACCATCTGGTCCGGCGTCGGCGAGGTGAAGACCTGGCCGGGGCAAGCGGCATCGAGCATACCAAGGCCGACAAAGCCCGCATGCAGCGGCTCATGTCCCGAGCCGCCGCCCGAAATCAGGGCGACCTTGCCCGGCTTCAACGTGCGGCGGCGGACGAATTTGCGCTCGGCGCCCAGAAGCAGGATATCCGCATGAGCTGCCGCGAAACCGTCCAGACTTTCTTCGAGTATCGTATCGGTGCTGTTGATCAGCTTTTTCATGAACGTCCTCCCGTCTGGTCTATTGTTCAAATCAACGGCTCAACCCACGCTTTCGGCATAGCGCGCGAGTTGCGCGGCGAAATCCACGATCAGTTGTTCGAGCGCACGGTTCTTCTTGTCGTCGCCGAGGTCGGGTACGGTCACCGAGACAATGCGGGTGCGCGCCTCGCGGTGCGGTGCGCGCAGCCGGCCGGGATGCGCGCGTCCATAAGCTTTGAGGAATGCCGCGCGCTCAGTGCCGGACAGATGGCAGACTTCGAAGATGATCGCGACATGCTTTGCCGGAATCGGCACCAGATACGCCGGATTGGTGATCTGGGTGACGAAGGAGCGATTCTTGCCCAGCGCCGCCGCCAGCTTCAGCCGCGTTCCCGAGGGCCGATTGTCGAGCACCCGTCGCAGGATGGCCTTGTAATCCGCCACATTGCTGTCACCAGGCGCCCGGGTATCCTCGCCTGCTTCATCCGTCATGAACGTACCTTTGCGATTGCCGCCTTGAGCCGAGCGACCGCAATCGGCGAGACCGAGAGAGTTGTCAACCCGGTGGCGATCAGCGCCGTGGTCAGGCGCGTATCGGCCGCGGCATCACCGCAGAGCGAGACCTCCACGCCGCGTTTTCGTCCGGCCTCGACAGTCCGCGAGATCAGCGCCAGCACCGCCGGATTGCTGGTATCGTTGAGGTCCGCGACGGCACCGATGTCGCGCGCCGCCGCCATCGTGTACTGGGTCAGGTCGTTCGAGCCGATGGAATAGAACGCCGCGCCGAATTCCTCGGCGCGGAGCGCCGCCGCCGGGACCTCGACCATGATGCCGAGCGGCGGTCGGGCGCAGGCGATCCCCTCCGCCCTGAGTGCCGTGAACTCTTCATCCAGCAGGGCATTCGCACGGTCGAGTTCCGAAGGGACCGCGATCATCGGCAGCATCACCTTCAACGTCCCGTGTACGGCCGCACGGCACAGTGCCCGCAGTTGCAGCCGAAACACGTCCGGCCGCGCGAGCGAGAGACGGATGCCGCGGAGGCCGAGGAAGGGATTGCGCTCGTTATCGATGGTCAAGCCTGCGATTGGCTTGTCGCCGCCGGCATCGAGGGTGCGGATCGTGACCGGCATTCCCTCGGCCCAGTCGAGAATGCGCCGATAGACTGCATATTGCGCGTCCTCGTCCGGCAGGCCCCGGGACGCTTCGAACAGAAATTCCGTACGCACGAGGCCGATGCCGTCGCAGATTGCGGGATCGAGGCCAGCGAGGTCCTCGGGCGCAGCGATATTGAGAAGGACCGCGATCGGCCGGCCGTCGGCTGTGCGTGCCGACTCGAGCCGGCCGTCATCGGCTGCGGCTTGCGCGGCATTCGCAACCGCCATGCGCTGTTCGAACACGCGGCGCGTTTCCGGCTCTGGATCGAAGATCACGGTGCCGGCATCGCCGTCGACGAGCGCCAATGCCGGTGACTGTCCGTTCCACGACAGCGGGCCGAGCCCAACCACCATGGGCGCCCCGCGCGCCCGCGCCAACATCGCAACATGCGAGGACGGTGAGCCCGCGGCCAGGGCGATGCCGCCGCCGTGCGACCAGTCAGCCGCAAGAAAAGCGGAAGGCGTGATGTCGTCAGCCGCGACGATCGAGCCATTGGCAATCCTGGCGACCGTGTCCACACCGCTCAGATGCGCGAGCACCCGGTCGCGGATGTCGACGAGATCGGCCGCACGGGCACGGAAATATTCATCTTCAGCAGCGCGATAGCCGGCTATCTCCACGTCGAGTGCCAAGCGCCAGGCGTGGTCGGCAGTGACCCCCTCCGAGATGACCCCATAGGCCGGATCCGCCAGCGCATCATCCTCTAGCATGGCGACCTGGAATTCCAGAATGTCGGCCACGTCGCCCTGGTTCGTCTTGATCTGCTCGGCGATCTCCGCCCTCGCGCCTTCAATCGCCGCCCGCAGCGCCGTCGCCTCCTGCGCAGGATCGTCGCTCGCTGTCCGCCTGGCCACAGCCGTGGTCAGCATGGCGACCGGTCCGATCGCAAGACCCGGCGAGGCAGCACGGCCGATGAGATGGATCTCTGCCACCGCGATCAGGCCTCACCGAAACCGTCATGCACAAGTGCCAGTAGAGCAGCAAGCGCTGCGCTGCCATCGGGCCCGGTCACGCGGAAATGCAGCGTTGCGCCCTGCGGCGCCTTCACGCGCATCACCTTGACCGGGCTCTTGGCATCCGTCCAGGGCCCGTCAGCCGCGAGGGCGAGCTCGATCTTTGCGGTAAAACCCTTGGCGCATTGCGTGAGCTTGACCGACGGTCGCGCATGAAGACCGACTTTGTTGACGAGAACCGCCGAGGCTGTCAGCGGCACCGGCGTTTCGCCCGGCCGGCTGGCGTGAGCATCATGCATAGAATTCCTCCGCGCTACGTTTGACCGCGGCAAGCGGCGAGCCGCCCGAAGACTCGGTTGCCGCGATCACAGCTCCCTCGACCACCGGGGCATTGCAGACGACAACGCGCGCCCGTCGATCTTCAGGCAGCATTTCCACCGCCATCTCGGAATTTGTCTCCGCCCCGCCAAGATCAACCAGCACCGCCACGCCTGCCGGCGACCAGGCCGCCTCGATCGCTTCGAGAATTCCGGCGACATTGGTGCCGAGCCCCCCATCGATGTCGCCGCCTGTCCAGGCGAGCGGCACGGCGCTGCCCACCATCTGGCGCACCATATCCGCCGCGCCTTCCGCGATCTTCGGGGAATGTGAAACGATAACGATCCCGACATTGCCGGAATTTGAACTGCTCATGAACTTGCCTCGAACTCCAGGATCTTGACTGCCGCGCCGATCAAAAGGGACGCCGAACGCGAACCAGGATCCATATGACCGATGGAACGTTCGCCGAGAAAGGACGCACGGCCGCGGATGGCAAGCATGGGTGTGGTGCGATCGGCCGCTTGCGCCGCTTCCGCCGCTATCGCCTTGGCATCGCCGCCCTGCGCCAACACGAGTTGCACCGGCACCAGGACATCCAGCAAGGTTTTCTGCCCCGCCTCCGAGCGCCCGCGTGCTTTGACGGCATCAATCGCCTTCTCCGTCGCCGTGACGAGATCCGCTCGGATCGGCTGCTCCGGAAGCGCCTTGCCAAGCTCCATGAAGAACGTGCCAACCAGCGGCCCGGAAGCGCCGCCGACCTTCATCACCAGCGTCATTCCGATCGCCTTCAGCATTTCCGGCAACGATTTGTCGGCAAGGCCGGGCAGTGTCGCGAGCACGGCCTCGAAGCCACGCTTCATGTTCAGCCCGTGATCACCGTCGCCGATCGCCTGATCGAGGCTCGTTAATTCGTCGGCGTGCTGGATCACGGATTCCGCCAACGCCCGCACCAGCTTTTCCCTGGCAACCTGATCCAGACTCATGCCGCGACCCTCCCGCCGGCCGCATCGAATAACAGCGGCTTGTTGAGTCGGAGCGAAACGATGTCCCCCGGGCCCAACCTCGCCTCGGGGTCGGCCAGCGTCACGACCGGCTGGCCGCCGAGGTCGAGGTGGAGATGGCTCTGGTCGCCGAGATGTTCGACTCGCGTGACGGTCGCCGACACGTCTCCGCCGCTGCGGGCGATCGTCAGGTGCTCGGTACGCGCGCCGATGGTCTTGGCGCCGGGCGAAATGCCGGCAAATAGTGCCGCCGGCAGCAGGTTGATCATCGGCTGGCCAAGCCGCGCGGCGACATGGGCGTTGACCGGGTTCTCGTAAATCTCGCGCGGCGTACCGATCTGCATCAGCCGGCCGGCCTCGATCACGCCGATGCGCGAAGCCATGGTCATCGCCTCCGTCTGATCATGGGTGACATAGAGGATGGTGGCGCCGAGGTCGGTCTGGATGCGCTTGAGTTCGAGGCGCATTTCGCCGCGCAGCTTGGCATCCAGCGAGGAGAGCGGCTCGTCCATCAGATAGATCGAGGGCGAGCGCACCAAGGCCCGGCCGATCGCGACACGCTGCATCTGCCCGCCCGACAATTGCGTCGCCTTGTTCTGCAGCTTTGTTTCGATGTGGAGAAGACGGGCGACCTCCTGCACTTTTGCGCGAATCTCGGCTTCGGGGACGCGGCGGATCGGCGCACGTAACGCAAAAGCCATGTTCTCGAACACGCTGAGATGCGGATACAAGGAATATTGCTGGAAGACGAAGGCGACGTCGCGATCGGCCGGCGCATCGCCGGTCACATCGCGTCCGCCGATGCGGATCGAACCGCTGTCGGGTGTCTCCAACCCGGCGACAAGACGCAGCGCAGTCGTCTTGCCGGCGCCCGTGGGTCCGAGCAACGCAACGAATTCGCCGTCTCCCACGGTAAGAGACAGGTCGACGACCGCCTGCGTGTGGCCGAACGACTTGGAGACCGCCTTGATCTCGACTTCAGCCATGCGCATATCCTTCATGCAGCGCGGTGCGGATGGCCCGACCCGACGCCTTGTCGAAGATCGAGAGAGTGTCGGGCCGGAAGTCGAGCCCGACACTCTCTCCGGTCCGAAAGCGCATGCTGCTGGGCGAACGGGCCTTGAGTGCGCCGTAGTGCGTCGTCACGGTCACGATCTGGGTCGTGCCGAGATATTCCGACCCATAAACCTCGCCCCGTACCATGCCGCGATCGGTGAACCGAACATGCTCCGGCCGGACCCCGAGGACGAGATCGCTTTCCGCCAGCTCCTCGCGTGCCGCGGGAATTGCGACTTCGCGCTCGCCGAGCCAGACCGCCTGCGCGCCGACTTGCAGTCGACCGTGGAACGGCAGGAAATTCATAGGTGGTGAACCGATGAAGTCTGCGACGAAGAGCGAAGCAGGCCGGTCGTAGATGTCGCGGGGGCTCGCGACCTGCTCGACGACGCCGTTGTTCATCACCGCGATCATGTCGGCCATCGCCATGGCCTCGAGCTGGTCGTGCGTGACATACACCGTAGTCGCGCCGAGCCGGTCATGCAGCCCGCGCAATTCATGGATCATCGCCTCCCGCATTTCGGTGTCGAGCGCGCCCAGCGGCTCGTCCATCAGGAAGCATTTTGGTTTGCGGACGATGGCTCGCCCAAGTGCGACGCGCTGCCGGTCGCCGCCCGCGAGGCCCGACACCGACCGGTCGAGGAGATGGGAAATCCGCAGGATTCGCGCAGCCTCCACTACCCGCCGGTCGCGCTCCGCCGCTCCGATTCGCTCGCATTTCAGCGGAAAGCCGATATTGCGTCGGACGTTCATGTGCGGATAGAGCGCAAACAGCTGGAACACGAAGGCGATATCGCGCGCCGAGGCGCGATTCATTGTAACGTCCTCGCCGTCGAGCCTGATGGTGCCGGCCGTCGGCAATTCCAGCCCTGCGATCATGCGCAGTGTTGTGGTCTTGCCGCAGCCGGAAGGCCCGAGCAGGCAGAGGAACTGGCCGTCTTCCACCGTGAAGCTGGCGGCCTTGACCGCATGGAACGTCCCGAAGGATTTGTCGAGCGCCTCGACCCTGATCTGTGCCATCGCGCCTTACTCCCTGACCTTCGAGACGATGGTGAACATCACCGTCCCGAACAGCGTGGTCGCGAACGACCACGAATAGAGGGTGAGGAAAAATGGCTGCATCAGCATGACGACGCCCGCGGCGATGATCGTCGTCGCAATGGCCTCCAGCGGACCGCGTCGCAGAATCCTGTCAGCGAAGCCGCGTCGGAGCGTGGATGTGTTCGCATCGAGACTCATTTGCGCACGGCTCCAAAGGTGATGCCGCGCAGGAGATGCTTGCGCAAAAGCACCGTGAACACGACGATCGGCACCAGGAAGAAAGTCGTACCGGCCGCGACTGCTGGCCAGTCCTGACCGCCCTCGCCGATGATGATCGGTATGAACGGCGGCGCCGTCTGCGCGTTCCCGGAGGTCAGTAGCACCGCAAAGGCGTATTCGTTCCACGCAAAAATCAGGCAGAAGATGGCCGTCGCCGCGATTCCTGTCGTCGCCTGCGGCAGCACGACTTTCACGAATGCCTGGAAACGGGTGTAGCCGTCGATCATCGCCGCCTCCTCGTACTCCCGCGGGATTTCGTCGATGAAACCCTTGAGAAGCCAGACGGCGAGCGAAACGTTGACCGATGTGTAGAGCAGGATCATCCCAAGCCGGGTGTCCGAGAGCCCGACAGTGCGGTACATCAGGTAGATCGGGATCGCGACCGCGATCGGCGGCATCATCCTCGTCGACAGAATGAAAAAGAGCAGGTCGTCCTTCAGCGGCACGCGGAACCGCGAGAACCCATAAGCCGACAATGTGCCGAGCGTGACGGCGAGCATCGTCGAACCGAACGCGATGATCAGCGAATTGACGAAACGCGGCACATAGTTCGACGGACCGGCCACAACCATGTTGCGGCTACGCGCAATGCGATCGCAAAGCCCCTGCGGCGGACCCAGCGTCTGGATGAATTCCGGCGTCTGGCGCGAGCGGGTCGTGAATAGATTGCAGTAGCCTTCGAGCGACGGCTTGAACAGTATCTTCGGAGGATAGGAGATCGCATCGTCTGGCGACTTGAACGAGGTGAGCACAATCCATAGCAGCGGAATCATCGTGATGATGGCATAGAGTATGACGAACAGGCCGGCGAAGCGGCGTACCTCGGCCGACGGTTCGACGACTGAATGGGCTGTATTTGCGGCACTCATCGGTTTTTCACCCGGTTCAACGCCTTGACGTAGATGTTGGCGAGGCCGAACACCGTCACGAACAGAATGATTGCGAAGGCCGAGGAATAGCCGGTTCGCCAACTTTCAAACGCTGCCCGCTTCAGCGTGATGGAAGCGACTTCCGTGGTCGAGCCCGGCCCGCCCCCGGTCAGAAGGTTGACCATGTCGAACATCTTGAAGTTCTCGATGCCACGAAAGAGCACCGCGAGCATGATGAACGGCAGCGCCATCGGCAGCGTGATCGACCAGAACTGCCGCCAATTCGACGCGCGGTCGACCTCCGCCGCCTCATAGATGTAATCCGGAATCGAGCGCAGTCCCGCCAGGCAAATCAGCATCACGTAGGGCGTCCACATCCAGGCGTCGACGATGACGATGGCCCAGGGACTGAGTGTCACGTCGCCCAGCATCTGGAACGACGAAGCGTCGCGCCCCGTGAAGAAAGCGACCACGTAATTGAACAATCCGATCTGCGGCTGATAAAGGAAGGTCCAGAAATTGCCGACGACCGCCGGCGAAAGCATCATCGGCAGCAGAATGATCGTGGTCCACATGCCATGGCCACGGAATTTCTTGTCGATGAGGAGGGCAAGACCAAATCCGAGCACGGTCTCGATGAGCACGGTCCAGATCACGAAATGCGCCGTTACCTGCATCGCTGCCCAGATATCCGGATCAGTCAGGATCGACTGGTACCAGTCGGTGCCCAGCCATATCGTCGGCGCGTTCGCCCGGTTGGCGCGGTAGTTGGTGAACGAGAGATAGATCGTCCACACCAGCGGGAAGATATTGATCGCCAGCAGGAGCACGATCGTCGGCGTGATGAAGAGCCAAGCGAGCGCCTGGTCCGACAGGCCCCGGATCCGACGCGCCAAGGCTGGCCGGACCGGGACGGCCCCGTAGGTGATCTGCGATGAGGCACTCAAATCGTTCATGGCTTTGGTCAATCCTCGCGCCGGGAGCGTCAGCTGACCACAGCTGCCCATAATCCCGAAGAGAGCCTGGAGCGCGCTCGCGTGCGCTCCAGGCGGTTGCCTTAGAACTTCTTGCCTTCTTCCTTGAAGATGGCCTTCCAGTCCTTCACCAGACCGTCGAGCGCTTCCTGCGCAGTGCCCTTGTCCGCCACGACGTAGTCATGCACGCGCTTCTGTTCGGCTTGCAGGAGTTGCGCATACGATGGCTCGGCCCAGAAGTCGACGACCATTCCCATCGACTTCAGAAACTCCCCGGCGAACGGCGCGCTCTTCGGGAAGCTCGGATCGTTCAACACGGACTTGGCGCAGGAATAACCGCCCAGCGCCCACCACTTCTTCTGCACATCGCCGCCGGAGAACCATTTGATGTATTGCAGCGCTTCGCCCTGGTTCTTCGAATAGGAAACGACCGAGATACCCTGTCCGCCGAGCTGCGTCGCCTGCCCCGCGGGGCCGGCCGGATTGCTGAAGAAACCGATCTTGTCGCCACCAACGTTCGGGTCCTTGTAGAGGCCCGGGAAGAAGGCGAAGAAGTTCATCTGCAGCGCGACCTGGCCGGACTTGAACGCATCGAGGCCTTCGGACATGTAGGAGTTGGAGGCGCCAGGGGGCGTGCAGCACTTGTAGAGCTCCTTGTAGGCCTCAAGCCCCTTCACGGCCCCGGGCGAATTGACGAACCCGTCCATCGAATATGGCTTCTTCGGATCCTGATATTTGAAGCCATAGTCATAGAGATAGTTTGACACTCCCATGGTGATGCCTTCCGAGCCCCGCTCAGTATAGATCGAAGCACCATAGACCTTCTTGCCGTCAATCTCGCGGCCCTGGAAGAACTTCGAGATGTCGCGCAGTTCGTCAAGCGTCTTCGGCACGGCGAGGTCGCGGCCGAATTTGGCCTTGAAATCCGCCTGGATCTCTGGCCGCGCGAACCAGTCCTTGCGATAGGTCCAGCCCACCGCGTCACCCATGGCGGGCAGCGCCCAGTAGTTTGGCGTATTCTTCGGCCACTCCGAATAGCCGACCACGGTGGCCGGCATGTAGTCGTCCATGCTGATCCCTTCCTTCTTGAAGAAATCGTTGAGCTTGACGTACTGGCCGTTCTCGGCGGCGCCGCCGATCCACTGCGAATCGCCGATGATGAGATCGCACAGCGAGCCGTGCGAATTGAGCTCGTTCAGGAAACGATCGGCATAATTGGTCCACGGCACGAATTCGAACTTCATACCGATGCCGGTCTTGGCGGTGAAGTCCTTCGACAGTTCGACCAGCGCGTTCGCCGGGTCCCACGCGGCCCAGCAGAGCGTGATAGTCTTGGCCTGCGCGTGCGCAGGTGTCGTCCCCACTCCCGCACCGAGCGCGGATGCGAGAACTCCGAAACTAGTAAGAAGCGCCTTTACTGTCTGTCTCATAACGCTTTCCCTCCCAGTGGGGCCGGCCATCGACATGGCGCGACTCTCCAACCCGCTCGAATGCTTCGAGCAGAGCGATACAGTCCTTCACGGGCTGAACGACTAAACGGACGTTTCCTCGTGCCTGCCTGGATTCTTAAGGATCAGCCAAGCTCGATTTGTTTAGTGAACCACGAGTTACTAAACATTGCAAGCAGGCTGTTCCGGACGGAGTTTGAGCTTCCGCTGGGCGGGGCGTGACAGCCAATGAGGTCGTTCACTGCCGTGGTGCAGTGCTCGGCAAGTTAATCACGGCGTTCGATGTCTGTTGCTTTTGATCGAAGAAGCGGGGGCCTTTGGCTTGCGTCTGAGCCGCCGGTGCTTTGATCCCGATGCCGGCAACCGCTCAAGCAGCAGAAATCTGGATTCCGCCCAGGCAGAGGTATTTGATCTCGAGATAGTCCTCGATGCCGTATTTCGAGCCCTCACGGCCGTTGCCGCTCTCCTTGACCCCGCCGAACGGTGCAACCTCGGTCGAGATCAGGCCTTCATTGATGCCGACGATACCGTATTCAAGCGCCTCGGCAACGCGCCAGACCCGCCCGATATCGCGGCCGTAGAAATAGGCGGCCAAGCCGAATTCGGTATCGTTCGCAAGCCGGATCGCCTCCTCTTCAGTCTTGAAGCGGAATACCGGCGCGACCGGGCCGAAAGTTTCCTCGCGGAAGATCAACATGTCCGGCGCGGCATCCGCCAACACCGTCGGCTCGAAGAACGTACGCCCAACCGCATGGCGCTTGCCACCGAGCACGACGCGGGCGCCCTTGGAAACGGCGTCGGAAACATGCTCTTCCACTTTCTCGATGGCGCGCATGTCGATCAGCGGGCCAATCGTCACGCCTGGCTCGAACCCGTCACCGATCTTGAACGCACCAACCGCCTCAGCCAGACGCGAGACGAACATGTCGTAGATCTTGTCCTGCGCAAGAATACGATCGACGCAAACACAGGTTTGGCCGGCATTGCGGTATTTCGACGCTATCGCGCCCTTGACTGCGGCATCGATGTCCGCATCGTCGAAGACGATGAAGGGCGCATTGCCGCCGAGCTCCATGGACGTGCGCTTCACGGTCGACGCGCTTTGTACCATCAGCTTCTTGCCGATTTCGGTCGAACCCGTGAACGTCACCTTGCGCACAATCGGATTGGAGGTCATTTCTCCGCCGATCGCCGACGCCGAACCCGTGACGACGGACAACACGCCCTTGGGGACGCCCGCCCGTTCGGCCAGCACCGCAAGCGCCAGCGCCGATAGCGGTGTCTGGCTGGCCGGCTTGACGACCATGGTGCAACCCGCCGCCAGCGCCGGGCCGGCCTTGCGCGTGATCATCGCGGCCGGAAAATTCCACGGCGTGATTGCGGCACAAACGCCGATCGGCTGCTTCAGGACGATGATGCGGCGGTCGGCGGTGAAGCCCGGAATTGTATCGCCATAAACGCGCTTTGCTTCTTCGCCGAACCACTCGATGAAGCTTGCGGCATAGGCGATCTCGCCCTTCGCTTCAGCAAGCGGCTTGCCCTGCTCTACTGTCATGATGGCGCCGAGATCGTCCTGGTTCGTCATCATCAGATCGAACCAGCGTCGCAGGATCACGGCGCGCTCTTTCGCGGTCCGGGCACGCCACGCCGGCAGCGCCGCATTGGCAAACTCGATGGCGCGCCTGGTCTCGGCCGCCCCCATATTGGGGACATGCCCGATCACGGCGCCGGTCGCGGGATTATCGACCGCAATGGTGCCGCCGCTATCGGCGGCTACCCACTCGCCCGCGACCAGGCAAGCGCTACGCAAAAGGGTCGGATCTTTGAGCGTGAGTTTCGAAATCATCGTGAGTACCGCTACGTTGGGGTTGATACCGTTATGATGTAGGTCGGCATGAAGCGCTCAACGTCAACTGAGCTCCTTGCCGCTCAGAAATTGCGTCAAGACCTCGATCTGGTCGTCAGCGATCAGGGCCGGCGCATGGCCGCAGTCCGCGACGGTGTGGACGCGGACATTGCGATTGCGCCGCATCATGTCCTTGAGGAGGCTTTCCGAGAGCAAATCCGATTGTTGCCCACGGATTACCAGAATGGGGACGTCGATCGCGTCCCAGTATTTCCAGAGATCGACGCTGTAGTGCCAGGGGTTTCGAAACGCATGAGCGATATTTGGGTCGCACAGCGGCTTGAAGCAGCGCCCCTCCACGTTCCAGGCCACGCTATGCGTCGTCAGATGCCGCCAGTGCGCATCCTCCAATCGCCCGAAAGGCGCCAGAACCCGCCGGTAGTAGCCTTCGGCCTGTTCGATCGACTCAAAGGATTTTGGCGCCTCGTTGAGATTGGCACCGAGACGAAGCAATCCGGCCCAGGGCAGATACGGGCCGATATCGTTGACGACGACGCGGCGGATCGGACTGCCCGGAAGGGCGGCCAGCACCATCCCGATCAGGCCCCCCAATGACGTGCCGACCCAGTCGACCTCCGTTGAACCGAGCGCCGCCAGCAGCACGGTCATGTCGCTGCAATATTGCGGCAAGGCATAGTCGCTGCTGTCGTGCAGCCGCTCGCTTTGTCCCCGGCCCGGCAAATCCGGGCAAATGACACGCCGCCCTGCGCGGGCGAGAACTGCGGCGAGATGATCGAAGTCCCGGCCGTTTCTGGTCAATCCATGGACACAGAGCACCGGCCGCACTGCGGACGCTGCCCCCCAATCCGTGAATGCGATGCGATGGAAGCTGCGCCGGGTCAGCCCCCGCACCGATCCCGTGCGGTCCGGCGCCACCTGCCGCCCTTCAGGCCACGCTGCGGATAGCTTTGAGGCTCCATGCAATTCAGGGGATTTCAACTCCATCGGGTCATTCGACAAATCGGTGGGCCTCGGACGACGTTTCGAAGATATGCGGAGCAACGTCACGGCGAGACAGGGCGTCGCCTAGCTTCAGGCGCATGAATGCGCTGGTGGTATAGCGCGAGGCATGATCGTAGCAGGTCCGTTCGATTTCGGCGGCCATCGAAAACCACTTGTCCGCCATGTGTGAGGCGATATCGGATGAATCGTAGTTGATCACGGCGGAAAACCGGCGTCCGACCCGATGAAAGACTTCGAGGATGGCGGCACGGATCGCCTCGACATCGGCGTCGTTATGGACCCGATAACCGTCGAGCCCGAGAAATAGCGTGTTGCGATCGGCATCGTACGACAGCCGCTCCGCCAGCGGCCGATTCAGCAGCCTGTCGTCGAGCTGCATCAGCGCTTCGCCGAACAGCGAAACGTCCATGGATTTCGGCGCACGGATGATGGGTCGAAAGCCCATGAGCGCGAGAATGTCGCGCTCGATATCGACACCCGGCGCGATTTCGATCAGTTCGAGACCTTCAGGGGTAAGCCTGAACACGCATCGCTCGGTCACATAGAGAACCGGCTGCCTGTTGGTTGCGGCCAGCTTGCCCGAGAATGTGATCTGATCGACCTTGTCGATGAATTTCGATGATTTGCCTTCGCTGAGAATCTTGAGCTCGCCATCCACGACCGATGTCTTGAGGCCGCCGGTAGTGAAGGTGCCAGCGAAGATCAGGCGGCGCGCATTCTGCGAGATGTTGATGAAGCCGCCGGCGCCGGCGAGGCGGCCATTGAACAGGCTGACGTTGACGTCGCCATGGCCATTGACCTGGGCCATGCCAAGACAAGCCAGATCGAGCCCCCCGCCGTCGTAGAAGTCGAACATCTGGTTCTGGTCGATGATCGATTCTGCATTGATCGAAGCACCGAAATCGAGGCCTCCTTGCGGAATGCCACCGATGATGCCGGGCTCGGCCGTCAGCGTCACAAAGTCGAACAGCTTTTCCTCGGCGGCAACCGACGCGACCCCTTCGGGCATGCCGATGCCGAGATTGACCACGCCGCCCATCGGCAATTCCAGCGCGCAGCGGCGCGCAATGATCTTGCGGTTATCCAGCGCCATCGGAACGTTGCGATCGGCCGGCGCACGCAATTCGCCCGAGAATGCTCCGTTGTAACCGGTGGCATAGGTCTGGACATGGTTTTCGGGCTGGGCAACGACGACGCAATCGATCAGCACGCTCGGAATTTTGACGTGACGCGGATTGAGCGAACCGGAGGCGGCGATGCGCTCCACCTGGGCGATGACGAATCCCTTGCAGTTCTTGGCAGCCGTGGCCAGCGCCAGATTGTCGAGGGTCAAAGCCTCTTTTTCCATCGAGATGTTGCCGTTGTGATCGGCGGTGGTCCCTCTGATGATCGCAACGTTGATCGGAAATGCCTTGTAGAACAGCCATTGTTCGCCATCGATTTCGATCAACCGCACCAGCTCTTCGGTGGTGCGCGCGTTCAGCTTTCCGCCACCATTGGCCGGATCGACGAAGGTGCCGAGCCCGACCTTGGAGAGAAGCCCGGCCTTGCGCCCCGCAATTTCGCGAAACAGATGCGATACGCATCCGAGCGGCAAATTGTAGGCCTCGACATGATTATCGACCGCCATCCGGGCGAGCTTCGGCACCAGGCCGAAATGTCCGCCGACCAGGCGCTTGATCAGGCCGGGATGCGCCAGGCGGTTAAGGCCGCGATCGGCGCCGTCCCCCGGCGCCGCCGCGAACACCAGCGAAAGGTCCCGCGGCTCTCCGGTCTGGACGAAGCGTCGCTCCAGCGCCTTGATGATTTCATCGGGCGTTCCAACGCCGACGAAGCCGGAGGAGGCGACGGTGTCGCCGGAACGGATGATAGCAACCGCCTCGGCGGCGTCGACGATCTTGTTGCGCATCAGGATTCACTTCCGGAATTGGCGTCGCGGGCGACCAGCCAGTCGGCAATACTCTGGCTGAGCTTGCCCTGCGATTTGCTCGAGACGAACAGGCCGACATGGCCGCCGGGCAGCGGGATTTCGGTGTAGTCCGTGCTGCCGATCTTGGCTCCGAGCGCACGCGAGCAGTCCGGCGGAATGATATGGTCGTCCAGCGCAAAAACATTCAGCACGGGGGCTGTGATCGACTTCAGATCGACCCGACGGCCGGACAGCTCAAAGCTGCCATCGACCAGGCGGTTCTCCTGGTAGAGATCCTTTAGCCACTGCTTCGCCGCTTCGCCGGGATGATGCGGACGGTCCGCGAGCCATTTCTCCATGCGCAGGAAGTTCATGAACTTGGCCTCGTCATCCACGACGTCGATGAGATCGACATTGTATTTCGTCAGTGAGCGCATCGGCGTCATCATCGAGAACACCGAGCTCATGAACTCGCCGGGCAGCACGCCATAGGTATCGACCAATCTGTCGATGTCTTCCGGATCGAGACTGCGGGTCCAGATATTGAGGAAGCCGTGATGGGCGGCCTCGTCCTTGACGTCGGCGTGGAAGTCGATCGGGGTGATGGTGATGACGAGATTTTTCACCTTCTCCGGATGCAGAGCGGCGTAACACGTCGTGAAGACGCCGCCTTCGCAGATGCCGAGCAGCGTGATCTTGTCATGGCCGGTCTCCTGCGCGATGCGGTCGACTGCGGCATCGATGTAGTCATCGACGTAGTCATCAATGGTCAACCATCGCTCGGTTCGGCCCGGCTGACCCCAGTCGATCAGCCAGAGATCGAGCCCTTTGGAGAGCAGGCTGCGCACCAGCGACCGATCGGGCTGTAGGTCGGCCATGGTGTATCGCCCGATCAGGCCGTAGGCCAAAAGGACGGGCGTCTTCGCGGTCGCCTTCCCCATCGGTTCGTAGTGGAACAGCTCGACCTTGTCGCGGCGCATGACGAGATGCTTCGGGGTCGTGCCGATGGCGACGTCTTCATCCCGCGTATTGGCGATCAGCTGTGTCGCCTTGAACATTTTCTCGGTGTTGGCCGCCATCTCGCGGGCGAAGCGCGACGCCTGATTCTCCTGATCGCTCATCGTGCGCCTTCGCTCTTCTGGTCGCGCATCTGGCGCGTGAGCGTACGGACTTCACGGCGCAGTTCCGTCAACTGCCGCGTCACGTCGTCGAAATCCTTGCGGGTCGGCAGGCCCAACATGGCCGAGGCCGCTTCGGCGACGTCATCCTGCCGGCGCCGCAATTCCAATCCAGCCTGCAACAGCTCCTTCTGGGCTTGTAAAAAGCCGTCGGTGCGCTGATTGCGGATCAGTTCCTCGTTCGAGATTTCGCTCCATTTGGCGAACGCCTCGCGCCAATCCGGATGCGGGAAGCCACCGGTACTGTTCGCGGACATCGTCTCGACGAACCGCTTCGACGCTTCGGGCCACGGCGCGGCAGCGACCGCATTGTAGCTCGCAAGCCGCTGGCGCATCTCGATCCAGGCGCCAAAGGCCAGCGCCATTTTCCGGTCGATGTCCCAGACGTCGGCAAGCCGCGGCCCCTGTGCCATGCGCTCGATGGCCGCCGACAATTCGTTAGCGTCGCCAAAACCGCCCGGCTTTTCCGACAGACGCGCCAGCATGAACGGTGCCATTGACCCCGACCACGCCTCGACCATGCGGTTCGAGGATTCGGCCATCGTCTGCCACAGCTTTGCCCATTCAAGGCCGGGGTCGGAGTTAGCGACAGCCGATTTCTCCTTTTCACTCATGATGCTCACTCTTGTCCCTGCTCAGGCCGCGGCGCGGTTGCCGAACGCTTCGGTGTAAATCGCCAGCGCATCGTCAAAGCTTAATTCCCGCGGATTGTTGACGAGAAGCCGCGTCTGCTTCATCGCGTCCTCCGCAAGCTTCTTCAGGTCGCCCCTCGCGATGCCGACATCGGCCAGTGAGGCCGGCACGTTGCAATCCCGGCAGATCGCCGCAATTGCATCGACGAACAGCCGTGCCCGCTGGCTGACAGTCATTCCTTCCGACTTGGGATCGACGATCGGCGCCAGTTCGGCATAGAGCCCTTCGGCCTCCGGCAAATTGAACCGCAACACCTGGGTCAGCACCAAGGCGTTCGACAGGCCATGCGGCACGTGGAACAGCGCGCCGATCGGATAAGCCAGCGCATGAACGGCGGCGACCGGCGAATTGGCGAAGGCCATGCCGGCCAGCATCGAACCCAGCAGCATTTGCGACCGCGCCTCCAGGTTGGATCCGTCGGCGCAGACCGTGCGGACATTCGCCGACAGCAGGGCGAGAGCCTGCCGCGCCAACTGGTCCGACATCGGATTCTTCCGGTGCTTGCTGGTATAGGCTTCGATCGCATGGACCATGGCGTCGATGCCGGTCGCGGCGGTGACATGCGCCGGCAGGCCGAGCGTCAGCTCCGGATCGAGGATGGCCCAGTCGGGGAGCAGGCGGGGCGCAACGACGCCCTTTTTTTCGGTCGTCGGCGTGGTGACGATCGCAATCGGGGTCACCTCGGAGCCGGTCCCGGCCGTTGTCGGCACCAGCAGCAGCGGCAGGCGTTCGCCCCTGGCGAGGCCGACACCGTAGATATCGTCGAGCCGGTCGGGTGTCTTGGCCAGATAGGCCACCAGCTTCGCGGTATCGAGCGCGCTGCCACCGCCGATCGAGGCAACCAGTTCGATTCCCTTGTCACGGCAAAGCGCGACCGCCCGCTCGATGATATGCGACGGCGGATCCGCCTCCACGTCTTCGAATATTGTCAGTTCACAACCGCCAGCTAGCAGCCCCGCCTCGGCGTTTTTCGTCAGCCCTGCATTGCGGACGCCCTTGTCGGTCACCAGCAGGACACGCTTTGCCGCGTATCCCGCGACCAGCTCCGCCAGCTTTTTCGATGCGCCTGCCTCGAACAGAATGTTCGGCGGCGCCTGGAAGGTAAAAGCTTTCATCTGACATCACTCCTGATCTGATCGGGCGTTAACGCCGCAAGCGCCGCGGTGAGTTGTTCGGTCACGGCATCGATCGGCTGCAAACCGTCGACGACATTGAGCAGTCCCTGCGACCGGTAGTATTCGGTGACGGGTGCGGTTTGCTCGCGATAAACGTGGAGCCGGGTCTTGAACACTTCCGGATTATCGTCGCGGCGCACCGGCTCGCCTTTGTTGACCGCCTCCTCGGCGCGGCCCTTGATGCGGTCGAGCAGCGCATCTTCGTCGACCTCGAGCTCGAGCACCGCATCGAGCTTGATGCCCCTGGTGGCGAGTTCCTGATCGAGCGCTTCGGCCTGCGCGACCGTGCGCGGAAAACCGTCAAGGATAAAGCCGCTTGCCGCGTCGGAATGGTCAATACGGTTGGCGATCACCGACACCACGACGTCGTCGGGCACGAGTTCGCCGCGATCCATGATGTGCTTGACGCGCAATCCCGCCGCCGTGCCTTCCGCGACCGCTTCGCGCAGCATGTCACCGGTCGATAATTGCGGGATCGCAAAGCGGTCGACAATTCGCGTCGCTTGCGTGCCTTTCCCGGCGCCCGGCGGCCCCAACAGAACCAGTCTCATGCCTCATTCCCCATCCGACATCTCAGTTATGTGCCCGCACGATCGCCTCAACGATCAGCCGGCGCGCTTCCGCGCTGTCACCCCAGCCGATTACCTTGACCCACTCCCCCCGGCTCTAGATCCTTGTAGTGCTCGAAGAAGTGCTGGATCTGCTCGATCGTGATTTGCGGCATGTCGGCGATCCCGCTGACATGGGCGTAGCGCATCGTTAGTTTCGGCATCGGCACGGCGATGATCTTCTCATCACCGCCGCCCTCGTCATGACTGGCCCTATTTATTCAGGTCAACGGTCGACGGCTGGCTCATTGTGCTTGCAAGCTCGCGAAGTTGCGCGTTCATTTTTTCCATCTGTTCCTTGAGATGGCTTTGATAAACCGCGCCCATTTCCTGCGGGTCCTTTGCATGCAACAGCCGTTGCGCAAGCTCGAAGCCCGCCACCACATTTTCCTCCGCGAACGCGACGGCCCGTTCGTTCATCTCCTTCGCCGCCGAATAGGTCGAGCGAACGCTGGAATCGGCCTTTTCTCTCAATTTCTGAGATTCGGTCATGTACTTCGACACGGCCTCTTTCGCCTTGTCGAGCGTGGTCTGCGCCATTTCCCGCATCTTCTCGGCTTGCTCGTTGATCTGCTCACTCATTTGCACTCTCCATCGCCGGCGTTTGCGACCACGCCAATTCTGTTCAGCCAATCAGTTGACCCTTGCCGATGTCTCACGCGGTCGGGTCGACGACCTGTTTCAGCTTCTCGCGAAGTTCATCCACGAGCACGCGTGTATTTTCGCTGTAATCGATCGGCACCACGACGAGGTGCACGCCGCCGCCCTTGAACGCGTTTTCGAGCGTCGGGATCAATGACTCCGTGCTTTCGACGCGCGAGCCTTTCGCGCCGTAACTCTCCGCATATCTGACGAAATCCGGATTGCCGAACGTCAGGCCAAAGTCGGGAAAACTGTCGACAGCCTGCTTCCAACGGATCATGCCATAAGCCGAATCCTCCAGGATCAGCACGACAAGATTCAGTTTGAGGCGAACCGCGGTTTCCATTTCCTGCGAATTCATCATGAAGCCGCCGTCACCGCAGACCGCGAGCACACGGCGTTCCGGATGCAGCATCGCCGCCATCATGGCGGATGGCAGCCCGGCGCCCATTGTCGCGAGCGCGTTGTCCAACAGCAGCGTGTTCGCCACATAGGTTCGGTAGTTGCGGGCGAACCAGATCTTGTACATCCCGTTATCCAGCGCGACGACGCCGTCTTCGGGAATGACCTTTCGCACATCGTGCACGATGCGTTGCGGCGTAGGCGGCCAGCGCTCCTCGGTCGCCCGATCGGTTATCCGGGCCAGGATGCCTTCGCGAAGACTTAACAGCGCGCCGGCATTGTGCAGGCGCCCCTCGATGCGATCGGCCAGCAGCTCCAGGCTCGGCCCGACATCGCCGACCACTTCGCACTGCGGAAAGTAGACCCGCTCTACGTTGGCTGGCGTGTAGCTGACGTGGATGACCTGAGGACCCTTCGGGCCCATGATGAATGGCGGCTTTTCGATGGTGTCGTGACCGATGGCGATGATCAGATCGGCCCGGTCGACTGCCTCGTGAACGTAGTCGCGCTCGCTCAGCGCAGCCGTCCCCATGTAGAGATTGCTGCCGCCCGGCACCGTTCCCTTACCCATTTGTGTGGTGAAGAACGGGATTTTCGTGCGGCGGACGAAGCCGCCGATGCCAGCCGTGCTGCGCGGCCGGGACGCGGCAGCTCCGAGCATGATCAAAGGCCGCGTGGCCTTGAGAATCATGTCGGCGGCGCGATCCAGCGAGGCGCGATGGGCGACCGGAATTTCGATCGGATGCCGCAGCACCATCGCGACGTCTTCGGCTTCCTCGCCAGCGATATCCTCCGGCAGTTCCAGGAGAACCGGGCCCGGGCGCTCTTCCATGGCGATCCGGAAGGCATCACGAACGATCGTCGGAATGCTGCTTGTGCTGACGATCTGGAGCGACAGCTTGGTCAAGGGCTTGAAAGCACTCACCACGTCGACGATCTGGAACTTGGCCTGCCGGCTGCTCATGATGCCCTTCTGGCCCGTGAGCATGATCATGGGCATGGCGCCGAGCAGGGCGTAGGCGGCGCCGGTCGTCAGGTTCAATGCGCCCGGGCCGAGCGTGGTGATGCACACGCCGGGCTTGCCAGTCAGCCGACCGTATGTCGCGGCCATAAAGGCCGCACCCTGCTCGTGGCGTGTCAGGATCAGCTTGATCGACGAGTTGCGCAGGCTTTCCACGACATCGAGGTTCTCCTCGCCGGGAACGCCGAAAATTCGGTCAACGCCCTCGTTCTCGAGTGCGGCAACCAATAGATCTGATCCCTTCGGCATGTTGTTCTCCTGATCTTGCAGTTCAACGTAACGAGGTGGCACCAATCGTTTCCGTCCTGCGGACGGCTCTCGCGGTCGTCGTTATCCTAACCGACGGATGATGCTTTGGGTGAAATCGGTGGTGGATGCTTTACCGCCGAGATCGGGGGTGCGAACTCCGTCCTTCCGCAAGACCTGATCGATAGCCGTTCTGAGACGGTTCGCGAGATCAGGCTGGTCGACGTGCTCCAGCATCAGCCCGACCGCCAACAGCAAAGCCAGTGGATTAGCGATGCCCTTGCCGGCGATATCAGGCGCCGAACCGTGCACGGCTTCAAATATCGCGGCGTCCGGGCCGATGTTGGCGCCGGGTGCCATGCCAAGGCCGCCCACGAGCCCGGCGAGCTGATCGGACAGGATGTCGCCGAACAGGTTGGTGGTGACGATGACGTCGAACTGCCAGGGATTCATGACGAGCTGCATGGCCGTGGCATCGACGATGCGATCGTCCATCTTCACCCTGCCCTCGTATGTCTTTGCAACCTCGTGACCGACCTCGAGAAAGATGCCGGTCAGTGCCTTCAGCACGTTGGCCTTGTGCACGACGGTCACCTTCTTGCGTCCGTTCTTGAGCGCGTAGTCGAATGCGAATTCGATGATCTTGCGCGATCCTTCGCGCGTGTTGACCCCGGTCGAAATCGCGACCGCGTGCGGATCGTCCCCGATCGGGATGTAGTGTTCGAAAGCCACATAGAGCCCGCCGAGGTTCTCTCGCACCAGCACGATATCGATGTCGTCGAATCGTCCCCCGGGCACCATGCTTCGAACCGGCCGCACGTTGGCGTAAAGGCCGAACTCCTCGCGCAGACGAACATTGATCGAACGGAATCCTCCCCCGACCGGAGTCGTTAGCGGGCCTTTCAGAGCGAGCCGCGTCCGCCGGATGCTGTCCAGCGTCGCCTGCGGCAGCGGATCACGGCTTTCCTCGATCGCGGCCAGGCCACCCTGCCGGATGTCCCAGTCGAACGGGGAGCCGAGCGCGTCGAGAATGTCGACGGCCGATTTCACGATCTCGGGTCCGATACCATCGCCTGGAATCAGCGTGGCGGGAAGCCTCTGCAGTGGTTTGGCTGTGGTCATCGCAATTCCCCCTTGAGTGAAGCGCCGTTTTCAGCCGGCGTCTATCGAAGCGTTGGCCCGGCGTTCAATGGACCGGCTCCTGAACCGCCGCGACGCCTTGCTGCGGATTTCGGCTGAGCACCAGCACCATGATGCACCCCGCGCCGGACAGCGCGGCAAGCGGCAGCAGCCCCAATGAGTAGCTGCCGGTCGCGTCCTTGATCACGCCCAGAAGATAGCTCCCCAGAAATCCGCCGATATTTCCGATCGCGTTGACCTGCGCGATCGCGGCGGCGGCAACACCAGCCGACATCCATTCCGTCGCAAGCGCCCAGAACGGCCCCTTGACGATGTAGGTGGCCGTGACTGAGACACACAGCAACAGGACGACCGGAAGCAGCGCGCTGGTGAATGGAGCCACCGAAAGGCTGACCGCCAACAGCAGCAGCGGAATCGCGGTGTGCCAGGTTCGCTCGCGCGTGCGATCCGAATTGCGGCCCCAGAGCACCATCAGCACCGATGCGATTCCGAACGGGATGGAATTGACCAATCCGGTTTCCATGTTGCTCAGGCCAAATGACTTGATGATCTGCGGCTGCCACAACGACAGAACCTGGCTCGAACCCGACGCGCCAGCGTAGATCAGCGAGGCGGCAAGCACGTATTTGTTGGATATGACCTGCCCAAGCGACAGATGCCCCGCCGCTTTTTTCGGCGCAGAGGTGTCCTTGGCCAACCGACTGGCCAGCCAGTCCCGCTGCGCATCGGTAAGCCATCGCGCATGGGCAGGACCGTTGGGCAACACGAAGAACGAGGCAATGCCGAGAAATATCGCAGGTACCGCCTCCAGCACGAACATCCACTGCCAGCCGTGATAGCCGAGATACCCCTCAAGCTGCAGCAACGAGGCGGAGATCGGGGAGCCGAGGAAACTTGAAATCGGAATGGCAACCATGAAGATTGCGACGATCCGGCCGCGGTATTCGGCTGGGAACCAATAGGTCAGGTACAGAATGACGCCGGGAAAGAAGCCGGCCTCGGCCGCGCCCAGCAACATCCTCACGAGATAGAACGAGTTGGGCCCGACCACCAGCGCCATGCTTGCTGCGACGATGCCCCACGTAATCATGATCCGCGCGATCCAGAGCCGGGCTCCCACCTTCTCCATCGCCAGATTGCTCGGCACCTCGCAAAGGACATAGGTGATGTAGAACAGCCCTCCACCAAGCCCGAACGCGGCCGAGGACAGCCCGATATCCTGGTTCATCTGCAGCGCGGCGAAACCGGCGTTGACGCGATCGACGAACGCAATGAAGTAACAGAGCATCAGGAAGGGAATGATGCGGAACGTCACCTTCCGCATCGTTTCCTTTTCCATCTGCGATGGCAGTGTGGCAATTGAAGTCATAGCGCGCTCCGATCGCTTGGCAGTGAGGCCGCGAGTTGGCGCAGGACGTATTGGAGAATTCCGCCGTTGCGGAAATACTCCAGCTCGTCCAGCGTATCGATGCGGCAGGTCAAGGGAACGACGGCCTTGCTGGCGCCATCGGACCCGCGGATCTCGACCGCGAGCTTCTGGCGCGGCACCAGCCCGCTCTCGATACCGCGCAGGGACGGCACGACGGCAGTCATGTCGAGGTGCAGGGACTCCGTGAGCACGGGATCCGGGGTATCGGCGGTGCGCCACATGCCCTGGGCTTCGGCATAGGCCTTGACCAACGCGACGCGGGCGGGATCGCGGCCGGTGGTGGTGAGATAGTCGATCGTTCGCTGGTCGATCGAGAAAAAGCCGCAGGTCGCGCCATATTCCGGCGCCATACTGCCGACCGTGGCATGGTCCGCCACGGTCATGTCGTCGAGCCCCGGGCCGTAGAACTCGACGAATTTGCCGATCACCCAGCGCTTGCGCAGCAGCTGCGTCATCGTCAGCACGAGATCGGTTGCCGTGACGCCCTCCTTGAGCCGGCCGGTGAGCCCGAACCCGACGACTTGCGGCAGCAGCATCGAAATTTGTTGGCCCAGCATGACGGCCTCGATACCGCCGACGCCCCATCCGAGTACGGCCAGGCCGTTGACCATCGTGGTGTGCGAATCCGTGCCGACCAGCGTATCGGGATAGGCCAGTTCATTCCCGACGTCTTCCGCCGGGCCGGTCCAGATCGTCTGAGCCAGGAATTCCGGATTGACCTGATGGCAGATACCGGTCCCTGGAGGGACCACCCGGAAATTCGAGAATGCGCCCTGCCCCCATTTCAGGAAGCGATATCGCTCTCCATTGCGCTGGTGGCGGGCGTCGAAGCTGTTGAGATACTGCTTCATTCAATTTCCCCTTCGCTGGAATCGTGCGCGTCTCACCGATCTGAAGCCGGTCTATTTCTCCGATGTTGCGAAGGGATCGAGACCCGCTTTTTTCAGTGCCGGAGCAGCTGCCGCTGAAGCGAGGAAGGCAATGAGAGCCCTTCCGGCTTCCGGCTGACTGGCACTGGAGGCTATGCCTGCAGAAAAGATCGTGATTTTTTGGACTTCCGGCGGGAGCGGCCCGACTAGGTCGGCTCCAGCGATCGGCAACAGTTCACTGATCTGCTGAAGGCCGAGTTCGGCATCACCGCGCGCAACAACATTCGCGACCGGCTCAGCCGGAATCATCTTGGCTTTGTCCTTCATCTCGGCAGCAATCCCGAGGCGCTTGAACAGCTCAGTGCCCACATAGACACCGCTGGCGCTATCTGAGTATGCAACTGACTTCGCGTTCAACAGTGCCTGTTTCAGTGCGTCAGGCGTTCGGATGTCAGGCTTCGACGCCCCGGCGCGTACCGCGATCCCGATCGGCGAGCGTACCAGGTCGACACGGCTGCTTTTGACTGCCTTGCCTTGCTCGATCATCTCGGCAAGCGCATCGCCGACCATGATGAGCACGTCCGCGGTTTCCCCGCGCGCCAGTCGCACCGGGATGGCGTTCTCCGTCGTGCCCATCGAGGGGCCGTAGGCCGTGATGACCGTGTTTCCCGTCTCGCGTTCGAATTGCGTTACGAGTACCTTATAAGGTGCCGCCAAACCTCCAGAGATCATGACCCTGACCTCGGACGCCTCAGCGGTTCCCGCCGCAGCCGCCAAGACAATCAGCAAGCTCAGCGCAATTAGCCTGCGCACGACGATCGTCACGCTCATCGGCAACTTCCTTCAATGCATAGATTCAGGGACTGTCGTGGCTCGATGGCGATCGACGCCATCGAGCAATTGGTCTTCACGCGCCTATCACCGTCTCCGCCGAATTGGCACCGGACAGCGAGCGTTGTTCTTGCGGCCGATAAACCAAGTACGTGCCGGCCAGACCACAAAGCGCTGCCGCACTCATCCAGTATCCCGGCGAAGCATTGTCACCAGTCACAGCAATCAGCCACGTGCAAATCGCCGCGGTAAACCCGCCGAACGTCGTCGCCAAGCTATATGCGAGGGAGAATCCCGACGTTCGAACCCCAACCGGCATGACTTCGGTCAGTGCGACGATCATCGCGCCGTTGTAGCTGGCGTAGATGAAAGACAACCAAAGCAAGACCGTCAGCATCTTCGGGAAGCTCGGGCTTGCGGCGAGCCAGGAAAGCGCGGGATAGGCCGTCAGAAATGCCAAGGTCGAAAAGGCGATGAGGATCGGCCGACGACCGATCCGATCGGACAACGCGCCCATGATGGGAAGCCAGATGAAATTCGAAATTCCCACGCAAATCGTGACGATCAGGCCATCGGCCGCCGACAGCTTGAGGACCGATTTGCCGAACGTCGGTGTGTAGACGGTGATGAGGTAGAACGACACCGTGGTCATGATCACCATCATCATTCCGGCAAGCACAATGCCCCAGTTTGCGAGGATTGAGCGATAGATCTCGCGGGGTGTCGGATGATGCTTCCGCGCCAGGAATTCATCGGTTTCCTGCAGCGAGCGTCGAATGAAAAATACGAAAGGAACGATCAGGCAGCCGATGAAGAACGGAATACGCCAGCCCCAGCCGTCAAGTTGTGCCGGCGCAAGCCATGCATTGAGAGCGAAACCCAGCGAGGCCGAGACGATGATCGCAACCTGTTGACTAGCCGATTGCCAGCTCGCGTAAAAACCCTTCTTTCCCGGTGTGGCCATTTCCGAGAGATAGACAGAAACGCCACCAAGCTCGACGCCAGCCGAGAAGCCTTGCAGCAGCCGTCCAATCAAAACGAGGATTGGTGCCAATATGCCAATGGTCGCGTAACTTGGCACGAATGCGATGAGCACTGTCCCAGCAGCCATGATGGATAATGTAACGATCAGGCCTTGGCGACGGCCGATGCGATCAACGTAGGCGCCGAGGATGATGGCGCCGAGCGGACGCATCAGAAATCCCGCGCCAAACGCCACAAAGGTCAGCAGCAATGACGCGTATTCGTTTTCCAGCGGGAAGAATGCCTTGGCGATGTACGATGCGTAGACGCCCGACAGAAAGAAGTCGAACATCTCGAGAAAGTTGCCGCTGGTGACGCGCAGCACCATGCCGAGCTTGGATTGTCCGGTGGTAGCCGTCATGCCGTCCTCCCTTTGTTTATAATTTTTTGTCTTGTCCACCCGTCTGGCAGGTGTTGCGAACTTGACCGCGGCCGGGTTGACCGATGCGCGAGGCGCTGTCGTTCAAGCTGCGATGGTCGCTCACCGTATATCAGCTGGCTGTCACCAACCTGTCACTTCCGCACGTTGCGACCAAATCCGGTCGAAGCCGGGGTTCGGCACGGCGGCTAACGGTCGACCTGATATCATGCGGATGCACAACCGCCCCACTCAGCGATCGAGCGGTACGTCAGGCGGCATAGATCGAGGGCTTCTCGTGGATGCTATTTCGTTTGAAATCCCAACCCCTGGATTTCTATCGATCCTGCAATGCGCGGCGCCACTCTTTTAGAAAGCTAGCTCGCTTCGATTGATCGAGATAGGTGAGCAATTCCGGACCAATATGGATTGGCTTGACAGCATCGATGCGATCGGCCGGTATCACGCCGTCTGCGCCGAGACCGAGGCGTACGGGACCGACTGACCGGCCCAGGAGAAATTTCTGGCCGCGTTCCGAAAGCAAGTAATCAAGAAACAGTTTTGCAGATTCCGGATGCCGCGCTGTGACGGGTATGAACGCGATGCGCGACATCAAAGTGATGTAGTCGGCAGGAAACACTATTCCGATAGAGGCATCTTCCTTGGCCCGTTCGATCGCGTAGGACCCTATCATATTGTAGGCGATCAGATGCTCGCCAGACGAAATCCGATCAAGCACCGTCCCGGTGGTCGAATAGAGCTTGATACCGGCGCCGCCAAACGCGCGGATCATGTCCCACGTGGTCCTGGTGATCTGGGCATCGCGCGTGATGAACAGGAATCCGGTCCCGCTCTGCTCCGGATCATAGGATGCGATCTTGCCTCGATATGTGTCAGGCTTTCGGCTTAGAAGGCTCTTCAGATCCGCGCGGGTTCGGGGGACATCGGACTCCGCAACGAGCTTCTTGTTGTAAACTATGACAATCGGCTCTGCCGTGATCGCATAGGCTTCGTTCTTCCAGATTGCCCAATCGGGGATATGGGCAATCTCCTTCGACACATAGGTTTGAGCATAGCCGTCGTTGACGAGCTTGATCTGCAGATCCATCGCGGAGCTCCAGATAATGTCTCCGGGCGCTGCGCTGGAGCTCGAGGGATCCACGATCTGGTTGTAGATGTCGTTCGAATTGATCTTCGTATGGACGATCTCGATGTCCGGATGACGTGCCCGGAAATCGGCAAGCAAGTCGGCGACGTCCGCGTCCTGGGTGGTCGATACGATGTTGAGTTGCTCTCGGGCTCCGGCGCTAGTGGACGCTTGCCCGTCGGGAGGGCTTACCTGCGCCTGTTCCGACATGGCAGGCCACGCCAGCAAGATTCCAACGCACAGGACCAAGGCTTTCGTAGCCTTCATCGACACGTTTCCTCATCCAGGCGCCGCGGTACGGCTTCAGTTTGTCAGGATTGCAACCCTCTGCTACGGCGGTGCGAAATCCGGCCTCAGCTTGGGCTTTCACTATCGCGGTTGGCAAGAGGAAAGCTGACGGAGACCCGCAGGCCCCGACCTTCCGGGCCGGGCGCAAGCACGATTTGAGCCCCGAGACGATCCGACAACGCTTTCACGATAGCCAGTCCAAGGCCGCTGCCCTCGGGGCCGTTCGCCGTGGGAATCCGATAAAAGCGCTCGAAGACGCGGGCCAGATGGGCCTCCGGTATTCCCGGACCGGTATCCTCGACTTCAATTCGCGCGGCAGCAGCATCAACAACCACGCGAACGAGGATCATCCCCCCCGGGCGGTTGTAGCGGATGGCATTGTCGATCAGGTTCGCCAGCAATTCGCCGATCAGGACGCTATTGCCGGCGATGACCGCGGGACCGTCAAATCGATCGAACTGGACGTCGATATCGCGTGCGAAAGCTTGTGGCGTACGCTCCGACAGGACATTGAAGGCGACCTCGTTCAGGTCAACGTCCTCCGGGGCCGGTTGCGCAATGTTCTGCTCGTCGGCCCGAGCCAGTGTCACCAGTTGCCTGAGCAGCCGTTCAAGGCGGTTGATCGCGCTATCGACCTCGTTAAGGGCAGATTGGCCCGCCGGCGTCTCCGACCCAAGGCGTCGCACCAGATCGAGATGCGTCCTCAATATCGCCAATGGCGTGCGCATCTGATGCGAAGCATCGGCGGTAAATCGGCGCACCAGCTCAATCGCCAGATCCAGCCGCTGCAGCAGCGAATTTACCGCGGACGCCGGTGCAAAAGCTTCCTGCGGCACCCGGGAAAGGTCGAGCGGACTGAGGTTTGGACCGCCCTGAATACCGCGCGCGTCGATTTGTTGCTTGAGTTCGCCAAGCGGCCTCAGGCCTCGATCGACCGCATACCAGCCGAGGCAACCGATCAGTCCAATCAATCCGATCTCGAGCACCGCCAGTCCGATCAGCATTTCACGTTCCACGACGCGGCGCGCCTGCAGCGTTTCGGCGACTGCGACGAGGACAAGCCCTGGCCTGCCGTAAACCTGCCGCGCCTGCGCACCGATACGAACCGTCTTGCCGCGGTACGCGCCGTCGTGATGGCCGGTTTCGCCGGCCTTCAATCGATCGAAGCCGGACAGCGGAAGATCCTTATAGCCAGTGATCAATTCGCCAAGGTAAGTCACGCTATAATAGATGCTGTCATGCGACTGGCTTTCCAGCATGCCGAGCGCAACCTGCGGCAAATCGACGGTCAGTTCGCCATCTTCCACGCCGACGCGCTCGGCGATCGCGAGAACCGACCCATCGAGCAACCGGTCATGGACTGTCTGGACAACCCGCTGGATCAGCAACATGCCGCCGATTCCAAGCACCATCGCCAGCACGATGGCGGGCGCCACGAGATTGGTGAGGAGCGTTCGCCTCAACGACGGCCGCCAGGTGGCGATCACTATACCTCCAGCAGATAGCCCAGCCCGCGGACGGTTCGGATCCGCGGCCCGGCGGGACCGAGTTTCTGGCGAACGCGACCAACATAGAGTTCCGCCGCGTTCGGCGCTACCGCCTCGTCGAAGCCAAACACCTCCGCGATCAGGCGCTCCTTGGATACGACTTTGCCGGCCCGGGTCATCAGCACTTCCAGCACGGCAAACTCGCGCCGTCGCAATTCAAGCGGCCGGCCGCTCAACGTAATCGTGCCCGCGGCGCGGTCGAACGCCAGCGGGCCACAGATCAAGGTCGGATTAGGAAGTCCCTGCCCCCTTCTCACGAGCGCACGGACGCGGGCATCGAATTCGGCGATATCAAACGGCTTGGAGAGATAATCGTCGGCGCCGAGATCGAGGCCGCTGACCTTGTCGCCGACCGCATAACGGGCAGTCAGGAGCATGACCGGAACGGTTGAGCCGGCTTGCCGTATCTCGTGCAGGACTCCGAATCCCGACACGTTCGGTAAGTTGATGTCCAGGATGACGAGGCTATAGGGCTCCAGCAACGCAGTCTGCGCCGCCGAAGCCCCGTCAGACTCGATATCGACTGCGAAGCCGGACAGCTTGAGCCGCTCGGCAAGACCCCGCGCCATGGCGGCATCGTCCTCGACAATCAGAATCCTCACCGAACAAGCCCTTGCGTTCGCACCAGCCGTGCGAAGGATACGTCACCGCGAGGTGCAGCATCGAGAACATTCGTCACGCTTGTCAAGCTGCAGAGTGGGATCGAAGCACCGACCACGCGGCGGATTACTCGAGAAGTGGTATTGGCTTAAGATCGTGCAAGCGGGATTGATCTTCGCCAAAGTCACAGTTCTTCGAGGCGACGCCACGCATGCAGCACGCGACGGCCATGCGAGCCGAACGCGAAGAAGCAACCGCCGCCAGCGGGCTGGTCATGCGCGCGATCAATCGCCAAACCGGAATAATGGCAGTATAAGAGAGTCCCAACGCCACCGTGGCCGACAAAGAGCACGTCGCCGGGCGTGTTACGCGCCAACACGTGCTCGACCTCGCCGACAATACGCAACTGGGCGTCAACCGCTCGTTCCCAGCCACGAACGCTGATGTGGGGTTGCGCGAAGAACTGATTGGCCATCGCCTCGAACTGGTCAGGGACGAGGAAGCCTGTGGCCGATCGGTCGTTCTCGTGCATCGCCTCGCGCACTTCTACCTCGACGCCCAGCTTTGCGGCAATGATCTCAGCGGTCTCGATCGCCTTTCGCTCTGCGCTGGAGACGACCTGCGTGGTACCTGACAGCCCTCCCGCGACCGTGAGGGCTTTCGTACGCGCTTTCCCGACCTCGCTAAGTCCCCAGCACGGAACGGGAATCGAGGGATCGATACTCACCTGAGGATGGGTCAGATAGCGTACGACATTCGTCATGATTGAATGATGACACCGTCAGAGCAACTTGCAATCGGCATTGTATCGCTCCCATCAACGGTTTGCGCCGCAACCCGCATGCCGGAGGCGTCGAAGACGTGTATGTCGGGAGCCGCCGCAACCAGCGTCACCGTCTCGCCTCGCGACGGCGTCAGTCGGCCGCGGACCTCTGCAACGAACATCCTGCCGTCGGCGCGGCGCAAATAGGCGAACGACGCCTCGCCAAGCCGTTCGACGAGCTCGACGATGCCTTCCGCGGCGAAGGGGCCGTCCACGCCTCGGACAAGATGCTCCGGACGAACTCCGAGCGTCAGCGCATCGCCGGCCTTCAGCGATGCCGCCGGCAGTTCGAGGTCGGCAAACCCGGCACCGGCGACACGCGCGCGTCCGTCCTCGATGCTTTCGACCTTTGCATCGAAGAAATTCATTGCGGGCGAGCCGATAAAGCCGGCGACGAACAGGTTAGCGGGTTCATAGTAGAGGTCGAGCGGCTTGCCTACCTGCTCGATGCGACCCTTGTTCATCACGACGATACGGTCGGCGAGCGTCATCGCCTCGACCTGATCGTGCGTCACATAGACGATGGTGGCTTTCAACACTCTGTGCAGGTTGGCAATCTCGACGCGGGTGGAGACGCGCAGCGCCGCATCCAGATTGGAGAGCGGTTCGTCGAACAGGAAGACGGCGGGTTCGCGGACGATCGCGCGTCCGATCGCGACGCGCTGACGCTGGCCGCCAGAGAGATCGCGCGGATAGCGATCGAGCAGGTCTACGAGCCGCAGCATGCGGGCGGCTTCCGTGACGCGCCGCTCGCGTTCGGCCGGCGCCACGCCGGTAAATTTCAGACCGAACGTCATGTTCTTGCGCACGTTCATGTGCGGATAGAGTGCGTAGGACTGGAACACCATCGCGATGCCGCGCGCCGCAGGTGCGAGCGTATTGACGGGCCTCTCTGCGATATAGATGTCGCCGCTCGAGACTCCATCCAGCCCGGCGATCATGCGCAGAAGCGTCGACTTGCCACAGCCCGATGGGCCGACGAGCACGACGAACTCACCGTCCTCGATGCCCAGGTTGATGTCGTTGAGCACCGTCGCCGCGCCATAGCGCTTGTTGAGATGCTCGATGCGCAGATTGGCCATTCAAAAACCTATTTGACTGCACCTGAGGTGAGGCCTGCGATGAGTTGGCGCGAGAGGATCACGTAGATGATGACGACCGGCAGGATCGCCATTGACAGCGCCGCCAGCACGGAATTCCAGTCGGTGATGTATTGGCCAAGAAACTGCTGCACGCCAAGCGTGACCGTATGCGTCGAGTCGCTCGAGGTCAGGATCAGCGGAAACCAGAGATCGTTCCAGATCGGCACGATGGTGAAGACGGCGACGGTCGCGATCGCGGGGCGCAGCAGAGGCGCGACCACTTCGAAGAAGATGCGGGTTTCCGGCACGCCGTCGCAACGCGCGGCGTCGCGCAAGTCCCTGGGGATCTGCTGGATAAACTCGCTCAATATGAAAATCGACATCGGCAGGCCTTGCGCAACGTAGACAAGGATCAAGGCGGTCAGCGTGTCGTTCAGGCCCGCAGACCGCATCATGTTGAGGATCGCGACAGAGCCAAGCCGGATCGGCACCATGATGCCGATGGACAGGAACAGTGCGAGCGCCGTCGAACCGCGAAAGCGGTATTCGGTCAGGGCCCAGGCTGCCATCGCGCCAAACAGCAGCACGAGCGCCATGCTGACGATGGTCACGATCAGCGAATTCGAATAGTAGGTCAGGATATGAGAGGAGCGAAAAACTTTCTCATAACCGACAAGGCTGAAGGTCGAAGCGTCGGGCGGCGCGAGCGGGCTGCCGAAGATGGCGCTGCGCACCTTGAACGAATTCATCACGACCAGCAGGATTGGACCGACCGCCAGCAGGCTGTAGGCGATCAGGACGAGATGGACACCGAGGCTCCTTGCGCGCTGCTCCGCCGTCATACCGCTCCCCCTCAAACGTAACGGCGGATGCGCCGCTGCACGAGGAAGAGATAGAGGCAGAGGCCGACCAGGATGATGAAGAACATGACGGTCGCGACCGCGGAGCCCATCGTCGGATTGCCGAGCTGGAGCTGGTTACCGAAGAAGGTCCGGTAGAAAAACGTGCCGAGAATGTCGGTTGCGAAATTCGGCCCCGCAAGCGCGCCCTTGACCGAATAGATCAGATCGAAAGCGTTGAAGTTGGCAACGAAGGTCAAGACCGAGACCAGGCTGATCGTCGGCAGGACGAGCGGAAGCTTGATGTGAAAGAAGATGCGGAATTGTCCGAGCCCGTCGACGCGTGCCGCGTCGATCAGCTCTTCGGGGATGTTGAGCAGCGCGGCATAGATCAACATCATCGGAATGCCGACGAATTGCCAGACCGAAATGAGCGACAGGGTTACGAGCGCGCTCGATTCGAGCCCCAGCCAGGGCGCGAACAGTGAGCCCAACCCCACGGACTTCAAGGCGCCGGCAGCCACGCCCCAGAGCGGAGACAGGATCAGGTTCCAGGAGAAGCCGACGATGACAACCGAGAGCATCGTCGGCAAGAACATGACGGTGCGATAAAGGCCCTTGAGCCTCAAGCCCGGCAGGCTGAGTAATCCCGCGAGCGCGATACCGATCGGATTCTGCATACACATATGCACGGCAAAGAATATCAGATTGTTGCCGAGGGCATTCCAGAACGGCTTCGACCAGAGCGCATCACCGAGCAGCGTCTCGAAATTGGCAAGCCCGACGAAAAACCGGGCTCCAGACGGGTCGCTCGTGTAGGTGGAGAGCGCCATCGTCGCGACGAGAGGATAGATCGAGAACAGGGTGTAGATCACGACCGCCGGCCCGAGAAAGAACAGCAGAAGGCCCGCCAGTTTGGCGCGAGGCATCTGGGCCGTGATGTTCGAGACCGATTCAGCCATGACGGAAAGAGGTTAAACCTGCCGTGCGTTGTCGTCCCTCTCCGCGCTTGCGGCTGCTGCCGTCTTGTTAGCGGAGTGTGCAGCGACTGTCGAATGAAACAAGGACAGTCCCTCTCCCCGCGAAAGCGGGAAGAGGGAGCGACGTCACTTGGCGGGCTTGTACCACTTGTCGAGGCCGTCCTGGAGCTGCTTGCCGGCAGCATCGGGCGTCAGCTTGCCGTTGACGACCTGCGCGGACACGTTCCAGAGCTCGTTTTCCAGATTCGGCGTACCGCGCGACAGGATTTGATACGAGTTGCGGATCGTGGACTTGCAGGTCTGGCGCCATCCGACCATCGTTGCGGCGACGTCGTCGTCGACCTTCACCGCAGTCTTGGCGAGCGGGAAGAAGCCGGGAAGCGCGTTGGCATAGATCGTTGCGAATTCCGGCGTCGTCAGCCATTCCAGGAACTTCTTTGCGTCTTCCTTGTTCTTCGACGCTGCGTTGACGCCCATCGCGATGTCGGTGTGATCGGAAATGTAGCACTCCGTCGTGCCGGCCGGCTGCGGCGGCGGGAATGCACCCATGGCGAATTTCGCCTGGCCGCGGAAGGTCGAGATATCCCACGAGCCAGCCGCATAGATCGCGCCCTTGCCGAGAGAAAACAGGTTCTGGCTATCGGCGTAGGTCTGCGCCTGAAAGCCTGACCCGAGATACGGCGCCCAGCTTGCGATCTCCTTGAACGCCGCGACATATTGCGGATCAGTGAGTTTTTCCTTGCCCGCAATCAGATTGGCGCGGCCGACTTCGCCCTTCCAATAGTCGGGGCCGACGTTCTGGAATCCCATGGTTGCGGCCTCCCACTGGTCAGCCGTGCCCATCACCAGCGGGACATAGGTCCCGTCCTTCTTGAATTTCTCAAGCACGGCGTGGAATTCATCGAGCGTCTTTGGCTCGGACACGCCGAGTTTGGCGAACGCTTCCTTGTTGTAGATAAATCCAGCGATGACCGAAGCCATCGGAACACAGAAGGTGGTCTTGCCGTCGTCGGTTTGCCACGCCGCCTTCGCGACATCAGAGAAATTGTCCATACCCTTGAGGCCGTCGACTGCGTCGAGCTGATGCTTTTGATAGAGCGCGAGCGAGGCGTCGAACGGACGGCACGTAATGAGGTCGCCGGCGGTACCGCCGTCAAGTCGCGCGTTCAGGGCGGCGTTGTATTCCTTGGGCGCCGAAGGCGCGAATTCGATCTTGATGTCGGGATAATGCTTGTTGAAGGCGGGGATGATCTTCGAGTTCCAGATGTCAGCATCGTCATTGCGCCAGCTCTCGATCTTCAACGAGCCTGCCTGGGCCGACGCAAGCCCCGCAAGCAACGCCAACGCGGCAAGCTCAGCTCCCGTTGCAGCCTTGAATGTCCGTCTCATGCTACGCTCCCTTGTTCGGGCCTTCGCCCTTGATCCCGTTGGCTGTTGCGCGTGCGCGGCTCAACGCGTCGTCTATCCGGCCTTCTGCAGCAGCGAGCCACGCGACGGCTTCGCTCATGCTGCCGATACCGCAGGCAATCAGGATGGCCGGCTTGACCTCGCCGTGGGCTTCGCGCAGCGCCGCTTCCGCTTCGGCATCGCTGATGCCGGCGATTGTTGCGACGATCCCGCGCGCCCGCTCGCGCAATTTCGCATTGTCGGACTTCAGATTGACCATCAGGCCCTGATGGATGTGACCAAGCTCGAACCCCATCAATGACGAGAGCATGCCTAGCGCGGCCTTTTGCGCAGCTCCGGCCGCGAGCCGTGTCGAACCGCGCAACGCCTCCTCTCCGCTCTCGAGCAAGATCGAGGCGTCGGCACCGACGAGCAAGGGCGAGCCCGGACGGTGCGCGATGCCGATCACGTAGGCGCCGCGGCGGCGCGCCTCTGCGGCCGCGGCCACCGTGAACGGCGTCGAGCCGCTCGCCGATACGGCGATCACGGCATCACGAGAGAGATCACCGAGCCCGGTTATCGCGTGCTCGCCGGCTGCGGCATCGTCCTCCGCGGCACCATCGATGCGGAACGGCTCGGTGGTCCCGCCGGGCAGAACAATCGCGATGCGGTTCTCATCAAGGCCGAACGTGCCGGGAAGCTCGGCTGCATCTTCAGCCGCTGTAAGACCGGAAGAGCCCGCGCCCGCATAGATCAGCCGTCCGCCTGCTCGCCAAATCACAGCGAGGCGAAGCGCGGCGGCGCGGATGTCTCCGGAGGCAGCCGCGACCGACGCGATCGCTCGGCCGTAGGACGCGAGCAATGCCTTCACGAACATCGCCTCGCCGCCCATTCCGACGCCGGTGCCACGCCACCTCTCTCCGTCCGTCCCCGAGTTCGGCAGTCCTGACATCGTGAATACCAATGGTACAGACCTCTTGTATTTGTTTTAGCCGCGTGACATACCACTTGTCTAGATGCGTTAAGGAATTTTTTAGGAGGCTCCTTGGCGACGGCCCAATTCTTCCTCGGTGTGGACGGCGGCGCGACCCGGTGTCGCGCGAGACTGCGGGATTCCTCAGGCCGCGAGCTCGGGCGCGGCGTCGGGCCGGCTTCCAACATCTATCTCGATTTCGACGAAGCCATGCGGGTCGTCCGTGAAACGATCGAGTCCGCCATCGCGGCCGGCGCAGCACGGCAGGAGATCGCAGTCGGCCTCAGCCTTGCCGGGCTTTCGGACGACGAAGAAGCAGCGCGCGTCTCCGCCGCCCTGCCCGGCTTTGCGCGCATCGTCGCCGTCAATGATGCCGTCGCCGCCTGCGTCGGTGCCAATGGCCTCGGCGACGGCGGCCTGATCATCGCGGGCACCGGCTCGGCGGGCATCGCTCGCGTGGGAGCTCGAACGACTATCATCGGCGGACGCGGGTTCTGGCTTGGCGACGACGGATCTGCTGCACGCCTTGGCGAGTCGGCGTTGCGCGCGACGCTGCGTGCGATCGATGGCCTCGAGCCGATGAGCGGCCTGGCGCAAGCGCTCGGGCGACATTTCGATGGCGATCCCTTGCGGATGAGCCGCTGGGCAGCGGACGCGAGGCCCAGCGACTACGGCGCCTTCGCACCCCAGATCCTGGACGTCGCCAGGTCCGGAGATATGCGCGCGCGCGAAATTGTCGGCGAAGCAGCCGGGGCGATAGCGGCACTTGCGAACGCGCTGAATGCACTCGGCGCCGAGCGCATTGCACTTGCCGGCGGCTTCGGTGAGCCCTTGCGCCCATTTTTGCCCCCTGATGTGGCCAAGCGCCTCGCCCTGCCACAGCGCGACGCAGTCGACGGCGCAATCCTGCTCGCCGGCGGAACGCTCGCGGAGGACGCTGCATGTCCCTGACGGTCGAAACCGCGCCCGGCCAGAAGCTCTATCGTGCCGTGGTCGACGCGCTTCGGCGCGAGATCGAAACCGGTCGCTTCGCGGAGACGCAATTGCTTCCGGCCGAGCGGGTCTTGTGCGAGCTGCTCGAGGTATCGCGCACCACGCTGCGCAAGGCGATTGCCGATCTGATCGCCGAGGGAGTGCTGTTTCACCGCCATGGCGCCGGTACCTTCATTCATCGCGCAACGCCGCGCGTCGAACAGCCCTCGTCGCGCCTGACGAGCTTCACGGAAGATATGCGGCTCCGCGGATTGGAGGCGAGCTCGCGCGAACTCGAGCGCGGCGTATTCCTGCCGACGCCGGAAGAGTCCATGATGCTTGGCGTGCGGCCGAACGAACGCGTGTTCCGGCTCGGCCGCCTGCGCCTGGCCGACGGTTCGCCCATGGCGATCGAGCGCGCCGCCGTGCCTATACGCTTTCTTCCTGAACAGGATTCGGTCGCCGGCTCGCTTTACGAAGCGCTCTCCGCGCGAGGCTTTAGGCCTGCCCGGGGCTTGCAGCGCCTGCGTGCGACCCTCGTCGATCATGCGGATGCGGAACTGCTCGGCGTCGCACCGGACAGCCCGGCGCTCTATATCCAGCGCATCGCCTATCTTGCCGACGGATCCTGCGTCGAATTCACGAAGTCCTGGTACCGGGCGGACGCCTATGACTTCGTCTCCGAACTCACGCTGTCGCCACCGGCCCGAAAGGCGCACCGATGACGACCTGCATGCTTCAGGAGATTGGCGAATCTGCCGAAGTGGCCGCGCGCCAGCTTGGCCACAACGCGGAGCGGCTCGCTGAACTTGGCACACGCCTGCGCGGCCTCGATCCGCCGCTCGTCGCGACCATCGCCCGCGGCTCGTCGGATTGCTGCGCGCTCTATCTGAAATACCTTGTCGAGATTGTTTCGGGGGTGCCCTGTGCCTCCATCGGTCCCTCCATCGCGACGCTCTATCGCACGCCGATGCGGCTCGAAGGCGGTGTTTCCGTCGCGATCTCGCAATCGGGACGCAGCCCGGACATCGTCGAAATGCAGCGCGCCGCACGACGCGGCGGTGCGCTGGCCATCGCGCTTGTCAACGATGTGGCCTCACCGCTCGCGCAGGAGGCCGAAGTGCTGCTGCCATTGTGCGCCGGCGCTGAACGCTCAGTCGCGGCGACCAAATCGATGGTCGCAGGTCTCGTCGCGGGCGCGAGCTTCGTCGCGGCCTGGTGCGAAGATCGGCAGCTAGCGGACGCCCTCACCGGCCTGCCCGAGATCCTGCGGGGACAAACGGCGCCGCCGCCCGCGGCGTTGCTCGGGCAGCTTGCGAATGCCCGCAGCGCTTTCGTTCTTGGTCGCGGTGTCACGCTTGCGATCGCCGCGGAGGCGGCACTGAAGCTCAAGGAAACCTGCGCCATTCACGCCGAAGCCTATTCCGCAGCCGAGGTCCTGCATGGCCCGGCCGAACTCGTGACCTCGGGCTTTCCCGTCATCGCCTTCCTGCCATCCGACGCAGCACGCGAAGGCATGATGACGACACTTGCGGCGCTGGCCACTGCCGGCGCGAGGGTGATTACAATCGAGGCCGGAGGCGCCGACGAGACGGATCGTCTCGCCACGGCAAAAGTCGAGGCGACGCTGCTGGAGCCCATCGTCATGATCCACCGGTTCTATCGCCTTGCCGAGGCACTTGCGCTCCAGCTCGGGCGAGATCCCGACCGCCCGCGCAACCTGCGCAAGGTGACGGAGACCCTTTGATGATCGTTTTGACCGGCGCACGGATTTTCGATGGCGAGCGTTTCCTTGACGACCACATAGTCGTCGTCGAAGGCGACCGCGTCGCCGCGGTCCTTCCTTACTCCGGGAGGCCGCATGACGCGACACGCGATCTCGGTGGCGGTTTGCTTGCGCCCGGCTACATTGATGTGCAGGTCAATGGCGGTGGCGGCGTCTTGTTCAACGAGGATCCGACGCCCGAAGGCATCGCCCGCATCGCCGCAGCGCATCGCAAGCACGGCACCGTCGGACTGCTGCCGACGCTGGTCACCGATGCCCCGCAAGTGATGGCGGCAGCAATCGCCGGGACACGCGAAGCACGGCAACTGAACCCGGCAACGCTCGGCGTCCATCTGGAAGGACCCTTCCTGGATCCGGCTCGCAAGGGCGCGCATGAGCTCCGATACATCCGCGACCTCAAGCCGGACGACATTGCGACGATCGCCGAGGCGAATTGCGGCGCCGTCATGCTGACGCTCGCGCCCAATCGGGTCGATGGGGCGAGCATTGCCGAACTCGCGCGGCATGGCGTGCTCATTTCGCTCGGCCACTCCAATGCAAGCTACGCGGAGGCACGCGCGGCCGTCAAAGCCGGCGCACACGCATTCACCCATCTGTTCAATGCGATGAGCGCGCCCGCCGGGCGCGAGCCAGGCATGGTCGGCGCAGCGCTCGATCTCGACGAGGCTTTCGTCGGAATCATCGCGGATGGTCATCATGTGCACGAGGCGAACCTTCGTATCGCCTTCGCCGCCAAGCGGCATGACCGCTTCATGCTGATCACCGACGCGATGCCGCCAGCCGCCGGCGGTCCCGATCAGTTCGATCTACAGGGCCGCCGGGTGACCCGCGCAGAAGGCAGCCTGCGGCTCGAGGACGGAACGCTCGCGGGCTCGGTTCTGACCATGGACGAAGCCGTACGGTTTGCCGTCGAGGTGACGGAGATCGAGCTCGGCCACGCACTCGCGATGGCTTCGCGCGTTCCGGCAACGTTTCTGCGACGCGAGACCGAGCTTGGCCGCATTGCGCCAGGATATCTGGCGAGCCTGGTGCATCTTGACGACGATTTGCACGTGCTCGAAACCTGGATCGAGGGCCGCTCGTCTAGCGGCTCCTGATGCACGAGGTTGGCGGGTGTTGTTTGGATTGAAGGACGCGATTGGGCATGTCTTCCTCATCATCGTCGACGACGCAGCCCATCCGCGTTCTCGTGGTTGGGCTCGGCACCATGGGAACCAGCCACGCCCGCGCCTACGGCGCGATCGAAGGGTTCAAGCTCGTTGGCCTCTGCACCTCTCGCGCGGCCGCTCGCCATGACCTCGACGCGGAGTTTCCCGGTCTGCCGCGCTTCGAGCGATACGACGAGGCACTCGCGACACTGCGTCCCGATGCCGTCGCGATTTGCACCTATACCGAACATCATGCCGCCATGGCCCTGCAGGCTTTCGCGGCAGGTGCGCACGTGTTCTGCGAAAAGCCCCTGGCCGAGACGCTGGAGGCAGCCCGGCACATTGTCGACGCAGCGCGCTTGAGCCGAAAGGCGCTGCTGATCGGCTATATCCTTCGTGTCCATCCGTCATGGTCGCGCTTCGTCGAGATCGGCCGCACGCTCGGCAAGCCGCTCGTGATGCGCATGAATCTCAACCAGCAATCGGCCGGCTCGTTCTGGGAGGTTCACAAGAAGCTCATGGTGTCGACCTCACCGATCGTCGACTGCGGCGTGCACTATGTCGATATCATGTGCCAGGTGACGCGCTCGCGTCCGATCGCTGTGCACGCCGTCGGGGCGAGGCTCACGGACGAGATCGCGCCTGGCATGTACAATTACGGCCATCTTCACATCGTGTTCGAGGACGGATCAATTGGCTGGTACGAGGTTGGTTGGGGACCGATGATGAGCGAGACTGCTCATTTCGTGAAGGACATGATCGGGCCGAACGGCAGCGTATCGATGGTTGCGAGGGAAAGCAGCGATGCGACTGCGAGCTCTGCGGACCATGACACGCATACGCGAACCAACGCACTGCGGATCCATCACGCAGCCCGCGACGTGGAGGGCCGCTTCGCAAGGCCGGACGAACTCCTCTCGACCGAGGACGAACCGAGCCACCAGGAGCTCTGCGAGCGCGAGCAGCGGCTATTTCTCAGCGCCATCCGTGGCGAGATCGACCTGTCCGAGCATCACGACGCCGCCATCAACTCGCTGGGCATCGTCTTTGCCGCCGACGCCAGCATTCGCAGCGGCGACGTCGTACGCCTGTGACAACCGATTTTCGGAAGATCGTGTCGCGCCGGCAAGCGTTCCGTTCCCCGCCAAGAACGAGGCGGTTGTCAACCGGTTTGAGTGCAAATCGAGATCACGCGGCTGCCGCCTGGTATAAACACTCGCGTAGCCAAGCATGACCTCCGTCCTCCTGATTGCGCGGATGCCACAGCGCGACGATGCGCGCCGGCGGCAGATCGAGCGGCGGCGGCGTGAGATCGAGCTCGTGGGAAAATCGCATCAGAAAGCGTCGCGGGAGGGTGCAGATGCAATCACTGTGCGCAAGGATGACCGGTGCCAGCGCATAGGTTTGAATCGAGACGGCGACGCGCCGCGAGCGGCCGAGCGCGGCCAGGGCGTCGTCGACGAGGCCTGAGAAGCCGCCGCCGTCAGCGGAGATCAGCAGATGGTCGAGCGCGCAAAAGCGATCGAGGTCAAGCGCCCCGTTGCCGCGCGGATGACCCTTGCGCTGTGCGGAGAGAAAGCTGTCGTCGAACAGCGGGCGCTGCATCAGGTCACCGTGTGCCCCATCAGCCCCCGTCACAAGGATGTCGATCTCACCCCGTTCGAGCCGATCGACGACGTCGCGCGTGGGATGGACCAAGGCGAGCCTCGCCCGCGCGGCGGTGGCGGTCAATCGCGCGACAAAACCCGGCGCCAGCGTCACGGCTGGATTCTCATGGATGGCAATGACGAAGGTGCGCTGGCTCCGGGCGGGGTCGAATACGGCCGGTCCCTCGACCATGCGACGTAGCTTGCCGAGCACGTCCACCAGTTCGGCCTGCAGCTCCACCGCCCTCGTCGTCGGCACCACCCCGCGCCCGGCCGCCGCAGGTACGAAAAGCGGGTCGGCAAAGACCTGTCGCAATCGGTTCAGCCGTGCCGATAGCGCTGGCTGGCCGATACTGAGGCGCAACGCCGCGCGTGTAACATTCCGCTCGCGCAGCAGGGCCTCCAGGGCGAGCAATAGGCCAAGGTCGATGTCCGCGAGATCGGTGTCATCGGCCAGCCGACCTGGACCGTGTTCCGCATCCAGCATCGGTCCTCCTCCGTTCAAGGCACATGATCGCGGCCGGACGAGCCGCGATGAGAGAGGTAAAGCCAAAATGGCGGTCTGAAAAGCCAGGCTGACAGCCCTTCGACATCGATGGCGTCGATGGGACCTATCGAGCCCACGGCCCTCCCGGCGGCCTGTCGCGCTTCGTACGTCACGGTCAGGGCGGCGCCGGCAATGAGGCCGGCTCAGCCAGTGCCTGGAGCGGAGGACATCATGGTGACGCAAGCGACGAAAACCTATCGCATCGGCGATGCATCCATCATACGGATCGACGAGCTGAGGCTTGCAGCATTTCAGCTCGACGCACTCTATCCGGGAGCCGACCCGCAGGCGCTGGAGCACCATCGCGACCGGCTCGACGCCGGCTCTTTCGATCCTGCGACCGGGACTTTCATTCAAAGCATTCACAGCTGGTTGGTCAAAACCCCGCACCACACCATCCTGATCGACACGGCGACCGGAAACGACAAGAACCGGCCCGACATCCCGCCGCTCCATCGTCTGAACGAGCCCTTCCTGGCACGGCTGGCGGCGGCCGGCGTTATCCCGGAACAGGTGGACTATGTGCTGCTCACCCACGTCCATGCCGATCACGTCGGCTGGAACACGCGCCTCGTCGACGGCCGCTGGATTCCGACCTTCCCGAATGCGACCTACGTCTTCTCCCGGATCGAGCACGCCTATGGCGCGAGCCTTGCAGTGGGCACGGAGCCGATCGGAGCAGCCCGGCCGGACCCGGCCCTCGGCGCGGCCGTGCGCAAGCCGGCCGACCGCGTCTACGACGACAGTGTGAGGCCGGTGATCGAGGCCGGTCTTGCCAAGCTCATCGCCGTGAATGGGGACGAGGTCCTCGAGGGCATCTCCTTTGTTCCGACGCCCGGCCACAGCGTCGATCACGCGTCCATCCGCTTCGTATCACGGGGCGAGCAGGCGCTTTTTGCCGGCGACGTGATGCACCATCCGCTGCAGGTGTATGAGCCTTCGCTCAATTCCTGCTTCTGCGAATTCCCTGATGCAGCCTTGCGCTCTCGCGCGTTCGTCCTGGAGGACGCAGCCGAGCGTGGCGCAACGGTCTTTACCACCCATTTCGCACAATCGTCCGTCGGACGCATCGACCGTCGCGGCGATGGCTTCGCCTGGCATTTCCTCTGACGAAAGGGGAAACCGATCATGAACCAGCACGCCTACGCACGCGCAGACAGACAAGGGCTTGTGGTCGAAGACCTCATGATCCCGAGCGACACGGCCGGAATTTCCCTTCACTTGCGCAACAAGCGAAAAGCTACGCTCAAGACCTTCTCCGCCGAGCAAACCATCCTGATGATGCATGGCGCGACCTATTCGTCGGGAAGCCTTTTCGACGCGCCGCTCGGCGGCGTCTCCTTCATGGATTATCTCGCCGGGCATGGCTACGATGTCTTTGCACTCGACGTGCGCGGCTACGGCGGATCGACCCGCCCGCCGCAGATGGACGCGCCGCCGGAAGATTCTGAACCGCTTGTGCGCACCGAGGTCGGTGTGCGTGACCTCGGCAGCGCAGTCCAATACATCCTGAAGTCCCGCGACATCACGCGGCTCAATCTGGTTGCCATGTCCTGGGGCGGCTCTGTGGCCGGTGCTTACACCGCAAGCAATAACGACAAGGTCGCGAAGCTCGCGCTGCTCGCGCCATTGTGGTTGCTGAAGGCCCCAGCTCCGATCGATACAGGCGGCCGCCTCGGGGCGTATCGAAACGTCCCTGTTCTGGACTTTAGAGAGCGTTGGCTTTCGGCAGCGCCGGAAGCAGCGCGGCCAAGTCTGATTCCAGCAGGCGGATTCGAACTATGGGCGAACATCTCGCTCGCAACGGATCCGAAAGCCAGCGCCGGAACCCCTCCGCTCATGCGTGCGGTGAACGGCCCGATCCTCGACATCCGCGAATATTGGGCGGCCGGCAAAGCCCTTTACGATGCCGGCGAGATTCGCACGCCGGTGCTCCTGGTCCACGCCGAATGGGACCGGGACGTGCCCATCAGCTCGGCGCAGGATTTGTTCCTCTCGTTGAAACACGCGCCATATCGGCGATGGGTCGAAATCGGCGAAGGCACGCACATGGTTCTGCTGGAGAAGAACCGGTGGCAGGCATTCGACGCGATCAACCAGTTTCTCTCGGAACGGTATGAGCATGACTAGTCGGTTTGGACTCGCAGCAATGCGCTGGCTGGCCAACGGCCTGCACTCGGCGATCCCGCGCAATGTTCGCCGAGTTCGTCGAGGGCGGAACAACGATCAACTTTCGGCCGGACGGGCTGGGGTTCAGCGACGCGCCGTCGACCCTGGTCGGGCGGAACGGAAGTCGATTGCGCAGATTCTGAGCGGCACGCCTTTCCGAGACAACAGTGGCCCGCTCGAGGCGGGCCATTTCCTTGCGGTACCGGCTGAAAGCGCGCTTGTCGTAGCTCCCGGCTCCGGCGGCCAGCTGCCAGCTGCCAGCTGCCAGCTGGAGAACAAATTGGCTCTGGACGCATGAAGATCGGATGCCGGTCGTTCGCGGGAGAAATGGGAATATTTAGATTAGATGTTTTATATATCACTAATTGACATTTTAACATGACAAGTTAGGATGGAATGGTGATGTTTGGTGTTCGTGCGGTCCGGGGAGTGGGGCCATTCAATGATCACAGCGGCTCAATTGCGGGCGGCCAGGGTGCTCCTCGGCATCGATCAGCGCCGGCTCGCAGAACTGGCCGGCCTTTCGGTGCCGACGATCCAGCGTATGGAAGCGAGTGAGGCGATGATTCGCGGCAATGTCGATTCGCTGGTGAAGCTGATCGCAGCGCTTGACGCCGCCGGCATCGAGTTGATCGACGAAGGCGCGGTCAGCAATTCACAGGGCCGTGGCGTTCGACTGAAATCGGATGCGGGTTCGGTCAGGTTCGCCCCCGGCGTCCGATCGGAAAACAAGGCATCAGGCAGAACAAGGGCGCGCACATGATGTCCGGCGTCAGTTTGCAAATGGCGTGTGCTGCCGGATTGCTTGGACTGGCGGTGCTGGCCATATGTATGAGCCGCTCGAAGTTCAATACGGCCGTCATTTACGGCACGACGTTGGCCGTCTCCACGGTCGCATTGATCGGATCGCTCCGGTGGCTACTTGGTGACACGACAACCGCCGCCAGTCTGGTGCTGCCGATCGGATTGCCGTGGCTTGGTGCCCATTTCTGCCTCGACCCGCTCGCCTCGTTTTTCCTTGTTGTCATCAATCTCGGGGGAGCCGCGGCAAGCCTCTATGGTCTCGGCTACGGCCACCATGAGCCGGTGCCGACCCGCGTGCTCCCCTTCTTCCCCGCTTTTCTGGCCGGCATGAATCTCGTGGTGCTGGCGGATGATGCGTTTTCCTATCTCCTGTGCTGGGAATTCATGTCGCTGGCGTCCTGGGCGCTGGTGATGGCACACCATCGTGAGGCGGGTAACACAAAGGCCGGCTATGTCTATCTCGTGATGGCGAGCTTCGGTACGCTATCACTTCTGCTGGCCTTTGGCCTGCTCGCGGGACCGGCGGGCGATTACGGGTTTGCAGCCATCCGCGCGGCCCACCATACGCCGTACGCTATGTTGGTGTTGATCCTGATGCTGCTCGGAGCGGGCTCAAAGGCCGGCCTGGTGCCGTTGCACGTCTGGCTTCCGCTCGCCCATCCGGCCGCTCCGAGCCACATTTCGGCATTGATGAGCGGGGTCATGACCAAGGTTGCGATCTATGGCTTCATCCGCGTCGTGTTCGATCTGTTGGGAGAGCCGTCGTGGTCCGCAAGCGTGATCGTCCTCATTCTTGGCGGCATCACCGCTGTCATGGGGATTTTGTACGCCATGATGGAGAACGATCTCAAGCGCTTGCTCGCCTACAGCACGATCGAAAATATCGGCGTCATATTCGCGAGCCTCGGCCTTGCATTGGCCTTCCAGGCCAATGGGCTGAAGCTGCTGGCAGCGCTCGCCTTCACCGCAGCGTTGTTCCACGTCCTCAATCATTCCTTCTTCAAGAGCCTGCTTTTCTTCGGCGCCGGCGCCGTTCTGACAACGACGGGCGAACGGAACATGGAGAAGCTGGGTGGCCTCATTCACCGCATGCCCGTTACGAGCTTCGCCGTTCTGGTCGGCTGTGTCGCGATCTCGGCACTTCCGCCGTTCAATGGCTTCGTCTCGGAATGGCTCATATTTCAGGCCGTGCTGCAGAGTCCGGAATTGCCGCAATGGGGGCTGAAGATCACGGTGCCTGCGGTCGGCGCGCTGTTGGCCCTCGCTGCCGCCTTGGCCGCGGCGTGCTTCGTCAAGGCATACGGCGTGACCTTTCTCGGGCGCCCGCGCAGCGTGGCCGCGGAAACCTCCGGGGAAGTCGACCGCTACTCGCTTTCAGCGATGGTCATCCTCGCCGCACTCTGCTTGCTGGCTGGAATTCTGCCGGGACCAGTGATCGATGCGCTGGCGCCGATCTCGGTACAGATTCTCGGTGGCCACATGCCGATTCAGTCCAACGAATCCTGGCTTTCGATCGCGCCGATTGCCGAGAGCCGCAGTTCATACAACGGATTGCTCGTGATGCTGTTCATCACGATTTCCGCCTCGGCGGCGGTCGTCTTCATTCATCGCTTTGCCTCTCGGGCGTTGCGGCGGGGACCGGCCTGGGGCTGCGGCTTTTCCGACCCGACACCGGCGGCCCAGTACTCGGGCGCGAGCTTCGCGCAGCCTATCCGCCGCGTTTTCGGCACGCTCGTGTTCCATGCCCGCGACCATGTCGAGATGCCGGCTCCAGGAGATGTCAGGCCGGCACGCCTGCGCATCGAATTGCACGATCTGATCTGGGAGGCAATGTATCAGCCGATAGCAGGCGCGGTCGGCTTCTCCGCCGATAAGCTCAATCGCCTGCAATTCCTGACCATCCGGCGCTATCTCAGCCTGGTCTTTGTCACGCTCGTCACGCTGCTTCTGGTGCTCGCGATATGGTCGTGATGTCCGACATATTTGTGCAGGGCATGCAGATGCTGCTGGTGCTGCTACTCGCCCCGCTGCTCACCGGCTTCGTTCGCAAAATGAAGGCCCGCCTGGTGCGCCGCCAGGGAGCGTCGGTCTTTCAGCCATACCGGGATCTCCTGCGCTTGCTCCGCAAGGAAGTGGTGCTGGCGGACAACGCCTCGTGGCTGTTCCGCGTCACCCCCTACGTGACCTTTGCCGCGATCTGGGTCGCCGCCGCGCTGGTGCCGACCTTTGCCACCGGGCTGTTGTTCAACTGGACCGCGGACCTGATCGCCATCGTGTCGCTGCTCGGAAGCGCACGCTTCTTTCTGGCGCTGGCCGGCATGGACGTCGGCACCAGTTTCGGCGGCATCGGCGCCAGCCGCGAAGTCATGATCGCTGCGCTGGCGGAGCCGGCGATGCTGCTGGTTGTATTTTGCATTGCCCTGGTTGCGGGCTCGACCCAACTTTCGACGGTCGCAAATTTCGTGGCCTCATCCTATGTCGGCTTGCGGGTATCGTTGGGAATGGCGGTGATCGCGCTCATCATGGTGGCCCTGGCGGAGAACGCGCGAATTCCGGTCGACAATCCAGCCACGCACCTGGAGCTCACCATGGTGCATGAAGCGATGGTCCTCGAGTATTCGGGCCGTCACCTCGCGATGATCGAATTTGGCGCCTTCCTCAAGCTGTTGCTTTATATCTCGCTGATCGCGTGCGTGTTCCTGCCCTGGAAGATAGCCGTCTTCGGCACCGGTCCCTTGTCCTACGCCGTCGGAGCCGTCGCCTACCTCGTCAAGCTCGCGGCTGCCGGCTTTTTCCTCGCGCTGTTCGAGACCGCGACGGCGAAAATGCGGGTGTTTCGCGTTCCGCAATTTCTAGGCGCCGCGCTCATGCTGGGCCTTCTCGGCACCCTCCTTCTGTTCGTGTCAAAGAGCTTCTGATGCAGATGCACAGCCTCGCCTTCGACGTCTCGCATACGCTGGCCGGCGGGCTCGTCCTGATCAGCTTCATGATGCTGTACCAGGACCGGCTCTACTCGCTACTGAACGTGTTTGCGCTGCACGCACTGGTGCTGGCGCTGTCCGTGGCCTGGCAGGCCTTTATCCAGGATGCGCCTCATCTGTACGTCACCGCGGCAATTGCCCTCGTCTTCAAGGCGATCGTCATTCCGGTAGCGCTTCACCGCATCGTCATGCAGCTTGGAATTCATCGTGACATCGAGTCGGCCGTGGGGATAGGCCTGACCATGCTGGCCGGAATGGGACTGGTCGCCCTCTCCATGGTCCTGATGCTGAGGGTGACCGCGGAAGCAGACCCGTTGGCGCGCGAGGACCTGGCCTTCGCGCTGTCGGTGGTGCTGCTCGGACTTCTGGTGATGGTGACTCGCCGCAATGCGGTCAGTCAGGTCGTCGGATTTATGTCGCTCGAGAACGGACTGGTGCTGGCCGCAACGGGCGCCAAAGGCATGCCGCTGGTTGTCGAGATCAGCGTTGCCTTCTCTATCCTAATCGCCTTCATTGTCATCGGCATATTCCTGTTCCGGATCCGCGAACGCTTCGATTCCGTCGATGTCTCCGCACTCGACGACTACCGGGGCGAACGGCGATGAGCGCGCATTTCCTCGATCCGGTGGCGGCCGTCCTTCTGATTCCGATCGGCTCGGCAGCGTTGCTGGCCATATTGCCGGGCTACCGGCTGACGGCGCAGTTGAACGTCGTCGCAAGCCTGGGGACTTTTCTTGCTGCCCTCTCGTTGCTGGTCGTCGAGCGTCCGCCGCCAGGGCCGTACATGCTGATCGACGATCTGAACATCGTCTTTATCGTGCTCAATACTTTTGTGGGATTCACGACGAGCATCTTCAGCGCCAGCTACATCGCCCACGAACTCGAAACGGGCCGTTTGACGCCCGTATACCTGCGCTTCTATCACTCCATGTACCAGACCATGATGTTCGGCATGAACCTCGCTTTCGTGTCGAACAACATCGGTCTGATGTGGGTCGCGGTCGAGATCGCCACGCTGACGACTGTGTTGATGGTCGGGATTTATCGATCGCATGCCGCGCTCGAAGCCGCCTGGAAATATTTCATCCTGGGCAGTGTCGGCATCGCGTTTGCGCTATTCGGCACGATCCTGGTTTACATGGCCGCGCGTCCGATCGTTGGCGAAGGTCAGGACGGTATGGTCTGGACGCTTCTGATCGAACACGCTTCCAAATTCGATCCCGCTCTGCTCAACGTTGCGTTCATATTCCTGCTTCTCGGCTACGGAACCAAAGTCGGTCTGGCGCCGCTGCACGCATGGCTGCCCGACGCCCACGCCGAAGGTCCGACGCCGATATCGGCGGTACTGTCAGGCCTGCTTCTGAACGTCGCGCTCTATGCCCTGCTGCGCTTCAAGATCCTGCTTGCGGCAAATCCGGCCGCAATTGCGCCCGGGCCTCTGATGGTGACGATGGGCCTGGTTTCGCTCGTGTTCGCTGCGTTCATGCTCTACCGCCGGCGCGACATCAAGCGCCTGTTCGCCTATTCCTCGATCGAGCACATGGGCATCATCGTGTTTGCGTTCGGGATGGGCGGACCGCTGGCCAATTTCGCCGGACTTCTGCACATGGTGATGCACAGCCTCACCAAGTCGGCCATCTTCTACGCTGTTGGTCATATCTCCCAGATCAAGGGAACGCAGCGGATCAGCCGTATAAGGGGGCTGACCGTAACCCATCCGGCGCTCGGCTGGGGTCTGGTGACGGGCGTTGTCGCGATCGCTGGCCTGCCGCCGCTCGGCATCTTCATGAGCGAATTCCTGGTGGTAAGCTCGACCTTCGCACGCCAACCTCTGCTCGCGATCGTGCTGGTGTTCGGACTGCTGCTGGCGTTCGGCGCATTGACGCTGCGCCTGACAAGCGTCGCATTCGGCGAGCCGCGCGGCAGCACCAAGTCAGCCGAGGCGTCCTATGTGCCGATGTTCACGCATCTTGCCCTGGTACTGATGGCGGGAATTTATCTTCCCGCGCCGCTCGTGGTCTGGTTCCAGCATGTCGCTCGCCTGTTGGGATAGTTGGGGGATTAGCCGGATATGCCATCGCTGATCGATCTCATGCTCGAGGGCCACCAGGTTGAGCAACACAGCCCATGGCCGCGGGTTATCGTTGATGCTTCGGTTTGGACCTTTGCGGCAAGCGAGCTGGCACACGGGCGCTGGAGCCTGCTCGGCCTTTGGGGAGAACCCTCAACGGTGCACATGGCGATCATGGACGAGCAAACGGCAGAAATCGCCAACATCAGCCTGGATTGTCCCGATCAGCGCTATCCCTCGGTCGGCAAGCATCACCCGCCGGCGCTTCGACTGGAGCGTACCCTCAACGATCTGTTCGGCTTGACGGCAGAAGGCCTGCCCGATAACCGCCCCTGGCTCGATCACAATCGTTGGGGCGAGCGCTTCCCATTGGGAGATCGCGCCGTCGCCTCGTCGGAGGCGTCGCCTTATCCCTTCCTGCCGGCGGAGGGACCTGGCCTGCACGAGATCGCTGTTGGTCCGGTGCACGCCGGAACTATCGAGCCCGGACATTTTCGGTTCACGGCAAGCGGCGAGACCGTGGTCCGTCTGGAGCAGCGGCTTGGATATACCCACAAAGGTATCGAGAGTCTCATGGCTGGAGCCAGTCTTGAACAGGCGGCCAAGCTTGCCGGACGCGTCTCCGGCGACAGCACGGTAGCCTATGCCTTTGCGTTTTCGCGTGCGGCCGAAGCAGCCTTGCAACTCGTCGTGCCTGATCGTGCGGTTTGGCTGCGAGCGCTGCTTGGCGAACTGGAGCGGCTTGCCAACCATCTCGGCGATATCGGGGCAATCTGCAACGACGCTTCCTTCGCGCTGATGCACGCTCATTGCAGCGTGCTGCGCGAGAGCATTCTGCGCGCCTCCGATGCCGCATTCGGCCACCGGTTGATGCGGGATATCATCGTGCCCGGCGGCGTGACCCGCGACCTCGACGATGACGGCAAGGACGTCATCCAGGCGGCGCTAGACATTATCCGCCTGCGGTTTCCGCAGTTGGTCGAGCTCTATGACAACACGGCGTCGCTGCAGGATCGTACGGTCAATACCGGCGTTCTCAAACCGGCACTGGCAAGACAATATGCCGCCGGAGGCTACATAGGCCGCGCATCGGGCCGGTCTTTCGACGCGCGAATTACGCTTCGATATCCGCCATATGACACGCTGCGCTTCGACGCGCCGGTCCTGAACGAGGGTGACGTCAACGCCCGCGTCTGGATTCGCGTGCGCGAGGTCGAACAGTCACTCCTGCTCATCGACCAGATCCTGGAGCGCCTTCCCGACGGCCCGTTGGGCACACATGCGGGACATCGGCGGGAGGCGCGGGAAGGCATGGCGATCGTGGAAGGATTTCGGGGTGACGTCCTGGTCTGGCTCCGCCTGCGGGACGGCCGGGTCGACCGATGCCACCTGCGCGACCCCTCGTGGTTTCAATGGCCGCTTCTGGAGGCTGCAATCGAGGGCAATATCGTCGCGGATTTTCCGCTCTGCAACAAGTCCTTCAACTGCTCCTATTCGGGCCAGGATCTTTAACGGAAGCACAGGATGCGCAAGCTGCTTTTTGAAAGCCTGTTTCGCCGACCATTTACGGAGCAGGCGCCGTCGCCGAACGAGGCCGCGCTGACAGAGCTCGCAGCAACCGTTGGTCGCGCTGCGCGGCGGCGCCTCGGCCGCAGTCTCTCGATACGCGAAGTCGACGCCGGATCCTGCAATGGATGCGAGCTCGAGATCCACGCGGTCAACAATGCCTACTACGATGTGGAGCGCTTCGGCCTCAGGTTCGTCGCTTCACCTCGCCATGCGGACGTGCTGATGGTGACCGGGCCCGTGACCAAGAACATGCGCCATGCGTTGGAGCGTACCTATCATGCGGTCCCGAATCCGAAATGGGTTGTCGCTGTGGGTGATTGCGCCCGGGACGGAGGGTGTTTTGCCGGCAGTTACGCGGTGGCCGGCGGAGTCTCGCAGGTCATACCGGTCGATCTTCACATCCCCGGTTGCCCGCCGCCGCCGCTTGCGATCTTGCAAGGACTTCTTGCTCTGCTCGATCAGACGGCCGACAGCGCTACTTCCAATTGATCAGCGCTCCGAACAAGCTTGATGCGACGACGCACCACCCTTGGCCGACAATCATGATTGCCTGCCATTTTCGTGGTGCCGCCATTCGGCTCCGACAGACGGGCGGTTCATCGCGCGCGTTGCAGCGTCCGGGACGAAGCAGACTTCGGCTGCTTCACGTTTTTGGTTTTCGGTTTCGCGACGTGCTCCCTGAGACGGACGCCCCGACCACCGGACGAGCTCTGCCCTCCGGGCGGGATCAATTCGATTCCGGCGTGGTCCAGTGCGGAGACCAACTTCATCAGAGAATCGACGTTGCCGCGGATAACCCCGTCGCTCGCCTCCATGCGCTGGATGGTAGGAACCGAAAGACCCGCAAGGTCGGCCATCTGGCGCTGATCGATGTTCAGGAGCGCACGGGCGGCCCTGAGCTGGTTGGCCGTAATCATGAATGGCGACCTCCGGTGACGTTCTCATCCAGGGATCCATACCATACAAATTACTGCTTCAACCATCAGTTCAGAAGCAAAATATATCAGCAGCGAAGTCGGTCGATGGCATCGGATCGCGGGCCTTGGACTTTACCGAATTTTTGCGATGGATGCGGCAAGTTTAGCGAGATATCCCGAAAGACTGACGCTGCCTACGCTCCATGACAGAGATGTCTGACACTTGTGTTCCGATGCTCTAAGTTAATATGGTGATGTGTCGTGAAGTTGCTTGGTCGCTATCAAGGGATGAATGGCCAGATCGAGATCGTCGAGTGTTCTTGGGACGGTACACGCGTGTATTTCGAGGAAGGGGTCAGACAAAGCCAGGCGACGCCAAACGGCGAAAGCGTGTTCACCTACGTCAAGCTCATGGATGAACTGCTGTCCCGGTCCGAACGTATCCTCGTCCTGGGTTGCGGCGGCGGGAATCTTGCGACACGGCTATCGCGTCTCGGCAATAAAGTGACCGTCGTCGACATCAACCCGATCAGCTTCGTGCTCGCGCAAAGATATTTCGATCTGCCGAACGACCTCCGCTGCATTGTCTCCGACTTTCGACAATTCGTATTCAATGACGGCGGGTATTACGACGGTATCGCAATCGACGTCGGTGGACCGGGATTCCGTTTCACCGAAGAATTTGATGCCGAGACCTGCGACGCCATCCGCGCTCGTCTGGCACCCGGCGGCCGGATTGTGATGAACGTGACGGTGGCGAACGACATTGATCCGACACCTGACCGGATCGCCGCCAGACTTGCCGGGCGAGAACTGCGGACATGGATCGTCGATGAACAAGGCATGGAGGATCGTAATGCGGTTATCATCTGTGTTCCCGAGAAACAGTTGGGCCCACGGGCGGCGCTTGATCGCGTTTTGCACCACAGCCATGAGCGGTGGGCGATTCGTCGGGGACGCATGCGAAGCCGGGATCTCGCTTGTGGACAGCGCTAAGGTTGCAGTTTGCAGCTGAGGGAGCACGTAATCGAGCTGTCCCATCAGATCCGCGCGCGGTATCGGATGCGGCGAAGATGCCGACACAAGGGAAAAGCCGAACAGCTATCCAGCCGCGTCCGCCCACACAAAATCGTTGCACGAAGAGTTCAATACTACCGCTTCTCTACAGTTTCCAAATGCACGCCGCACTACGACACACGGGCGATCTCGGAGTCCTCGACAAGGCTACATCATGATCAAGGACCGCTCGAAAGACATCATCATCTCAGGTGGCGAGAACATCTCGTCCGTTGAGCTCGAGGATGTGCTCTATAAGCACCCGGCCGTATTGCTTGCGGCAGTAGTGGCGAAGCCAGATCAAAAATGGGGAGAGGTGCCTTGCGCCTTCGTCGAGTTGAAGAAAGGCGCGAGTGCGACTGAGGCAGAGATCATTGCCTTCTGTCGCTCGCAGGTGTCCGGCTTCAAGTCTCCAAAAACTGTGGTGTTCGGGACGCTTCCAAAGACGTCGACTGGCAAGATCCAGAAATTCCTATTGCGCAATCAGATGGAGTCGGCGAACGCGATTTCGGTCTGAACCCGGCTGGCGTACGAGAGCCACTCTCGATTGCAATCCGCGCGCTGCCGGCGGGCTAAGGTCACTTGGCACCGTCGCGTAGCAGCGCTCGTTTCCAAATGATTGGTGCCGATGCCACCCCTGATCCCTGAGACGATTTGGGAGCATCAGCGGCCATTCCGTCATTCCGTTCAGCCAGGCGTTTCTGCGATTGCCACAATTGAAGCGATTGCCGCACTGCACGCAGCACGAAATAGCAGCAATCGCGCCATAACGACCGCAATCGCTCTGGAGTAAACCGACAAGAGGTTCGCTAGTTCGTGTCGGGTTAAGTTGAGACCCTGCAATGTCCAAGTACCCGAGCGGCGGCGCCACGCCTGCGTCGATCGTAGATTGCCTGAGATCGGTCGCCGTCAATTCCCCAAGGGAACGCGCGAGCTTTGCCAAAGGCCGATGCGTCCGCGGCGCCTACATTCCGTCGGATGAAGCAAAAGAGATTACCAAATCCCGCAGCTTCACTGCGCCATCACGCGTGCTGGCGCGCTTCTCAATCGACGAAAGCCCCGCAGTGGGAGAAGGCGATAAGCTCATGCTGCTCGGCTTCAGCTTCAGACTTGGCGACGAGCACCATCTTTCGAATGTTGTCGCGCAAAGTGCTCCGGTCCATTTCGCGAGAACACTCGATCAGATGCTGACCCTCCTCAAAACACGAGTGCCGGGACCGCACGGCAAGCCAGACATGGACGCCATCAAGGCGTTCTCCGCCGCCAATCCCGAAACGCTGAATCAAGCCAACTACGTCGCAGCACATCCTGTGCCGATGAGCTTTGCCGGCACGACCTATTGGGGCGTGCACGCTTTTCGCGCGACGAATTCAGGCGGCGAGACGCGATTCATCAAGTTCAAGGTCACTCCCGTCGGCGGCGACATCAGGTTGACGGAGCACGAGGCCAAGGCAAGGTCCGGCGACTTCCTGCATGATGACCTCAAAGATCGGATCGCGGTAGGTGATGTCCGGTTCAGCGTGATGACACTGCTCGATCGTCCCGGCGATCCCACCCTGGACGTGACCATCCGTTGGCCTGATGAGGACAGACGAGAAGCCGTTCGGCTAGGAACGATCGTCATTACAGGCCTCGAGCCAAATGAAGCGTGCAACGCCACATTGTTCGATCCGGCAAGTCTCGCCGAAGGCATCGATCATCCGCCTGATGAGATTTTCGCGGCCCGAAGTGCCGCCTACGCCATCTCACTGGCAAGACGTCGTTGATCAGACGAAATTTGCCCGACATCGTCCCGAACTATGTCTCCCCCTCCCGAGCACCTTCTGTTTCCCGGCGCCATACGCCTGGGCTGACGCCAACCGCAGCCGAAAACACCCGTGTAAAGTGGCTTTGATTGGCAAACCCGGCAGATAGCGCGATCTCTGCGAGCGGCAGGTCACGGACGGTCATCAACTGTTTGGCCGCTTTCAGTCGCTGACGCAGCAGCCATTGATGCGGCGGCAGCCCGGTGGAGATTCGAAATGCGCGCGAAAAATGGCTGACCGACAGGTCGAATTCAGCCGCGATTTGTTGCAACGAATGTTTGCCGCCCAGATCGGAGTCGAGCTTTTCACAAGCGCGCTTCACCTGCCACGGGGCAAGACCGCCGCTCGCCGATTTGTTGATGCGCTGCAGTCCGCCATAGGCCCGCGCAATGTGCGCGGTGAATGCGAGCATCATGTGATCGATGAACAGTTGGTTAGGCTCCTCCGGCCGACGCAGCCCTTCCAGCAGCGAGGCGCCGATGTGACGCATGATCCCATCGTCATGGCCGAAGCCAAATTGGCACGCGAGGTCGCCAACGCGCGACGCGCGGGACGATTCGGCGATGCCGTCGAGCGCCGAGCGCGGAAGATAGAACTGCAGGGAATGGTACGGCTTGTCGATGATATAGCGCGGGTCGTGCCGGAGGTCATACAGCCAAGTGGTACCGGCTTTGACATCGGCCTTCGTAACGCACTTGCCGTGCGCCCAGAGCTCACATTCCGCGTAGTCCTGAAGTTTCAGGCTGACGAGATAAGCCTCGTCAGCCAGCGAGCCGGAAAGGCCCGGCACGGGGTTGTCATTCTGCGTTTCGGTGACCGCAAGGTCGACGCCGCGCATCGAACGGGTGATCAGCGAGGGTGGCGCATCCCTGAGATGCAAGTACTGGCCGACCCTCTGCCCGAAGGTGCTTGCTTGTGCCATAGGGTCGATCTCAACGGTGACAGCCGGAGCCGGCAATGTTCGCCTTGCAAGTGGCAATTTACTACCGGAGATCGGGCTCGACCGTCTAGGTCGGCCGGCGGAGCGAGTAGTCGCTCCCGCGGCCCCCGAAAGCAACTTTCGCAAAGCCATTTCAAGAGTAATTTCAAGATGATCTGGATCGTCCGGCAAAGAGCTCCGCTCGATCCCAAGGGCCTCGAGCGGTTCCATCGAGCGCTTGTGAAGACGCCGACGCGCACTCCCCGGCACCGTCCTGACGTGCCTGGATTACGTTTCGCCTCTCGCGGCGCCTTGCGTTTCGCGGCGCCACGCGCCTGGGCTGACACCGACCACGGCCGAGAAAACTCGCGTGAAATGGCTTTGATTAGCAAACCCGGCCGATAGCGCGATCTCCGCCAGCGGCAACTCGCGGACCGTCATCAACTGCTTGGCCGCCTTCAGTCGCTGCTGGAGCAACCACTGGTGCGGCGGCAGACCGGTCGAGATCCGAAACGCGCGCGAAAAATGACTGACCGAGAGATCGAATTCAGCCGCGATTTGTTGCAAGGAAAGCTTTCCGCCCAGATCGGAGTCCAGCCTTTCGCAGGCTCGTTTCACTTGCCATGGTGCAAGACCGCCGCTCGCCGATTTGGTGATGCGCTGCAGGCCGCCATAGGCCCGCGCAATGTGCGCGGTGAACGCGAGCATCATGTGATCGACGAAGAGCTGATTGGTTTCTTCCTGACGATGCAGCGCCGCCAGGAGCGACGCACCCAGATGGCCGACGACCGGATCATCATGACCGATACCGGGCTGATAGGTGAGTTCTCCGATGCGCGGCGCCCCAGCCTGTTTGGCCATGTCGTCCAGCGCGGAGCGTGGCAGATAGAAGAAGGTGGAGTGGAACGGCTTGTCGATCACGAAGCGAGGATCGCGCTTGAGATCATAAAGATACGTCGCGCCGGCGCGGACATCCGTCTTGATGACGCACCTGCCCCGTTCCCAACATTCGCAGTCGGGGTAGTCGCGAAGCTTGAGACTGACGAGGTAGGCATCCTCGGAGGGAAAGGGGCCCGAAAGATCGCACACCGGATCATCATTCCGGGTTTCGGTGACCGCGAGTTCGGCGCTGCGCAGCGAGCGCGTGATCAGAGAAGGCGCCTCCTTCAGAAACAAGGGTCGCCCGAGCCTCTGTCCGTAGACGCCCGTCTGCATCATCTGTTGCACTTATCAGTGAAATTCGGCTCGGCGGCCCATTGCTGCGCCCGCGCGAGGTTCGCACTGCATTGTCGGGCCTCGGCAAGCGACCGTCCAGACCTAAAGGTAAGCAAGTAGCGGCGTCGACCTCGGCTCGACCAAACCCCGACCATAAATTTTCTAAGCAATTACAATGTGTTATCGTCTTTCCCGGGTCCCCGCTCCGCCAGCCCTGATCGGTCCATCGTGCATTTGTGAACATTGGGAGTGGCCCGTTTCGATGGCCGATTTCGGACCCGTCCAGCGCCCGCAGCGACTTTGAGCAGGAATAGGCAAAGCCCAGCGGGTTTAGGAAAGCCTCCGTAGTTCTCCGCGCCTAGAACGCGCAGCGAAAGTTCGCGGCGCTCACGCGCAATCAAGGGCAGCCAGGAAGCCTCCGCTTCGCACCAGCCCGCTAGTTACGCCGAGCAGCGCGAGTCTTGGTCCCCAACGCGAGCACACGCCATGAGCAACTCAATCTCGCACGATCCATTGCAGGCTTTGCTGTCTGCACCCGGCGCCCACCAGAGCGACATGTCAGCCACTGACCGGCGTCCCGCCGATATGGAAATGGCGCGCGTCCTCAAAACCGCGCCGCTCCGTATGGCGTCTGACCCATCCAATGGCGCAATCGCCCATTGGAAGCATGGCGCCTTGCACGATGTGGTCCAGCCGATGGCTGACCACGTCATCATGACCTATCCCACGGGGATGCAGCGACTGGAGCGGCGCACCGGGAAATCAGTTGCCATTGGTACTGCGCGTTCCGGCGTGGTGACGATCATCCCGGCCGGCTCAAGCGCACGATGGGACATCCCCGGAGTGGTTGACGTGGTGCAGCTCTATCTGCCGCACACGACACTGGAGCGGATTGCAGGTGAAGCGGACCAAGCGAGCGCCGGCACTCTCCTGGAGCGAACCGCTCATTCCGACATCATCACGTCCCGTCTGCTTATGAGTGCGGCGGATGCCATGGAGGAGAACGCGGCGCTCGACGCCTTGTTCAGGCACCAGCTCACAGAGCTCTTGGCCACGCGCCTGCTCGCTGCGCACGTGGACGCACCAACCACTTTCCAACCGGTCACAGGCGGCCTGTCACCAACCGTCCTGCGTCGCGCCATCGAGCGCTTGCGCTCCGATATTGATGCGGACGTGTCGCTATCGGCGCTCGCCGCGGACGCGGGCTTGTCGCGTTTCCATTTCTGCCGATCCTTCAAGGAGAGCACCGGTCTTTCACCTCACGCCTGGCTGCGTCAGCACCGGCTCGAACAGGCGATGAACATGCTGCGAGGGACCGAAGCATCGATCGCCATGGTAGCGGCGGAGCTTGGTTATGCCTCTCAGGCCGCCTTCGCGGCAGCGTTCAGGCGACTGACCGGAGAAACGCCGAGCGATTGGCGGCGGCGCATGCGGTAGTGGCAATCGCTCTACAAGGGCCGCAATCGCTCTGGCGCAATTGAAGCTCACTTCCACTAAATCATCAACCTACCAACACTCAAGAGATGGAGACGAATGATGACCTCGAAGACCTTCGTCAGCCTCTTTTCAATCGCACCGCGCCGCCGGCTCATTGCAAGCACAATCGTTTACGGACTGTCGTTGGCGGTCCGCTTCACCTCCGCAACGGGAGAGGAAGTGGAAATTCCAACGCAGTCGCTGCAGAGAATAAACTCTGGGATGACCTTCATGGCCAACGACGACGCGCAGCTTCCCTACGTCAACTGGGGAGGTCCGAATGCCGCCGAGCCGATTCTCTTCCGCCGACGCTGGCCGCTGCGAGCCGCGTCGATGCCGAGCTGCGCCTCCCCTTAGACCTAACATTCTCGTTTTCACGTTTTCGCGCCATCGACCACGAAACCGCAACAGGAGCGGCGGCGATAACGCGCCTATGCTCGAACATCAACCAGAGGAGTAGACCACATGCGACTAGTCATCATCGGCGCCGGCTTCGCCGGCATGTACGCCGCACTTTCCGCCGCTCGCCTGCGCGACATTCAGGGCGCTTCGCCCGAAGACCTCGAGATTGCGCTGGTTGCACCGGAGCCGACGCTGGTCGTTCGCCCGCGGCTCTATGAACACAAGCCGGAGACCCTGACAGCGCCTCTCCAGGACGTCCTCAAGGCCATCGACGTTGTCTACGTGCAGGGCAGCGCCGAGACGATCGACACCCGATCGCGCGCAGTGGATATCGAGGCGGGCGACGGCACGAAGAAGCGCCTCTCCTACGATCGACTTGTCTTGGCCACCGGCAGTCGACTGTTCCGTCCGAACATTCCCGGTCTCGCCGAACACGCCTTCAGCGTCGACAAGCTCGATGACGCGATTGCGCTCGATCGGCATCTACACAATCTCGTTCGCCGGCCGGCCAGGAACGGACGCGACACTGTCGTCGTTGCCGGCGGTGGCTTCACCGGGATCGAGGTAGCTACGGAGATTCCTGCGCGGCTTCGCGCGATCCTCGGCAAGGACGCAAAGCCACGCGTCGTCATCGTCGACCGCAACCGTGCGATTGCTCCTGATATGGGGTCCGGGCCCCGTCCCGTTATCGAGGATGCACTGCGCAAGCTCGGCGTGGAGACCCGGCTCGGGGCCGGCGTCGAGGCACTCGACAAGTCCGGCATCACGCTTTCCACCGGCGAACACATCGACGCCGAGACCGTGATCTGGGCCGCGGGTATGCGGGCTGCACCATCGACCACGCAAATCCCCGCCGAGCGTGACAACCTGGGTCGGCTGCTTGTCGACCGGGACTTGCGCGTGCCGGGAGTCGCCGGCGTCTTTGCCACCGGCGATGCCGCCAAGGCAGCATGCGACGATCTTGGCAATTACGCCTTGATGTCCTGCCAGCACGCTACGCGGATGGGCGCCTTCGCCGGCCACAATGCGGCCGCCGAGCTCTTGGGCGTTCCGACCAAGTCCTATCACCAAAAGGCCTATGCCACCTGTCTCGATCTCGGCGAAGCCGGTGCAATCTTCACGCGCGGCTGGGATCGAAAGCTCGAGCTCGTCGGCGACGAGGCGAAGAGGACCAAGCAGCAGATCAACACGGTGTGGATCTATCCGCCGCGGGCCGAGCGTGCCGCCGCGCTCGCCTCGGCCGACCCGGAGCGCGTTGGCGAAGTGTAGATGCTGCACATCTACGGGCCGCGCCAGAAACGCGTCAGCGCGGCCCGATCACCTTCCTTCATTTGGAGCCGACCAAGATGAAACACGAGTCCGTGCGCGCGACAGCGTTCGCCATGCCGCTGACAAATCCGGCCTTTCCACCGGGCCCCTACCGCTTCATCAACCGTGAGTACTTCATCATCCAGTACCGGACGGATCCCGAGGCGCTGCGCCGGATCGTGCCGGCACCGCTCGAGCTGACTGAACCGGTGGTGAACTACGAGTTCATCCGCATGCCGGACTCGACCGGCTTCGGCGACTACACCGAAAGCGGCCAGGTCATCCCGGTCTCCTACCAGGGGCAGGCCGGCAGCTTTACCCATCAGATGTTTCTCAACGATCATCCGCCAATCGCGGGCGGCCGCGAGCTGTGGGGCTTTCCCAAGAAGCTGGCGCAACCGAAGCTCGCGGTCGAAATCGATACGCTGGTCGGCACCCTGAACTACGGCTCGGTTCGCATTGCGACGGGTACCATGGGTTACAAGCATCGCGCCCTCGACATCGAGGTCGAGGCAAGGAAGCTCACCGCACCCAACTTCCTGCTCAAGATCATCCCGCACGTCGACGGCTCGGCACGCATCTGCGAGCTGGTCCGCTACCATCTCGAAGATATCACCGTAAAGGGCGCATGGACCGGGCCGGTTGCGCTGGACCTGTACTCGCATGCCCTGGCTCCGGTCGCCGAGCTGCCCGTCCTTCAGGTGATCTCGGCGAAACACCTGGTTGCCGATCTGACCCTCGGCCTCGGCACCGTGGTCCACGACTACCTGTCGCCGGGCGCGGCCGCGCAACGACGCGGATCGAGGTCCGAAGTCCTCATCGAAGCGAACGCCGGTTGATCGAACGGCCACAACATCGGGAGTTTGGAAAATGCTGAAGGTCATGCGCGAGCAAATCAGTCCTGTGCCGGAGCAATCCAGGCCGTTGCCCTACGACGTCGTCGCGCTGGTGCTGCAGGGCGGCGGGGCTCTGGGAGCCTATCAGGCTGGTGTCTATGAGGGCCTGCACGAGGCCGGGATCCGGCCGAACTGGCTGGCCGGCATTTCGATCGGGGCGCTCAACGCCGCCATCATCGCCGGCTCGCCCGAAGCCGAGCGGGTCGAACGGCTGCGCGAGTTTTGGGAAACCATCTGTGCAGCCCCGGCGGGATGGCCCGCCGGCGAAGGGCTCGCTGATGCCTTGCCGTTCGCGTTCGATCTTCGGTCGCTACACAACACGTTTGCCGCGATGCGAGCCTTGTTCCAAGGGCAGCCCGGCTTCTTCAAGCCTCGCTTCCCGTCGCCATTTTTGTCGCCCTTCTCGGGCGATTCGGCGACCAGCTTCTACGACACCGCGCCACTGCAGCGAACGCTTGAAAGACTCGTCGATTTCGACCGGTTGAACTCGGGCGAGGTGCGCGTCAGCGTCGGCGCGGTCAACGTCCGTACCGGTAACCTGACCTACTTTGACACGACCGAACGCAGACTGGGGCCGAAGCATTTCATGGCGTCCGGCGCTTTGCCGCCGGGCTTCCCTGCCGTCGAGATCGACGGAGAACACTATTGGGATGGGGGCGTCGTCTGGAACACCCCGCTTTCACGCGTGCTCTCCAGCGAGCCGCGCGACACGCTGACCTTCCAGGTCGATCTCTGGTCGGCCAAGGGTCGCGTTCCCCATGACATGATGGAGGTGTCGAGCCGGCAGAAGGACATCCAATATTCGAGCCGCACACGCGCCATCACGGACCAGGCGCTACGCATGCAGAAGATGCGTCAGGCATTGCAGCGGACGATCCAGGAGTTGCCCGAAAGAGCAAGGCAGGACCCGGAAATCCGCGCCATCGCGGACATGGCCCGCCACCGCTCCTACAACATCGTCCACCTGATCTATCAATCCAAGATCTACGAGGGCCAGTCAAAGGACTACGAGTTCGGGCTGAGCGCAATGCGCGCGCATTGGCAGAGTGGACTGGACGACATCCGCCGCACGCTCGCCGACCCTGGTCGCCTGGACCCGCCGGATCCCGATCTCGGCATCGTCACGCATGACGTCCATCGCCGCGATTGAGATTTGATCGCCCCCTGCAGACCCCGGAGCAAGCCATGTCAACGCTGTCCTATGCCCCTGAAGAGAACGCCAAGACCTATCTGTCTCCATCGCGACAGGCGATCCGGCGCGCGGCGCTGGCGTTCGCCACAGCCCTCGGCGTCGCTGGAGCCGCCGCCTTCAGCCACTACTACCTCACCACCGGCCGCTACCTGGAGACGACTGATGATGCCTATGTCAAAGCGGACTCCACCATCATCGCTCCGAAGGTCTCGGGCTACATTGCCGAGGTGCAGGTCAAAGACAACGAACCGGTGAAGGCCGGTCAGCTCCTGGCGCGGATTGACGACCGCGACTTCAAGGCCGCGCTGAACCAGGCCAAGGCCGACGTAGCGGCCTCCGAGGCCGCGGTAACCAACCTCAACGCCCAGATCGAGCTGCAGCGGCCTCTCATTCAGCAGCAAGCGGCCGAAGTCGATGCGACCGAAGCAACTCTGAAGTTCGCACAGCAGGAGCGCGCCCGCTACGACGATCTCATGAGATCGGGCTCGGGAACGATTCAACGGGCCCAGCAGACCGACGCGGCGTTGCGCTCCCAGATCGCGCAGCTTCAACAGGGCAAAGCGGGATTGCTCGCCGCGAACAAGAAGATCGAGGTTCTCTCCACCCAGCGCGCTCAGGCAGCCGCACAGCTCGACCGCGCCCGCGCCGTCGAACAGCAGGCTGCCTTGAACCTCTCTTACACGCGGATTACGGCGCCGGTCGACGGCACCGTCGGCGCGCGATCGCTCCGCGTCGGCCAGTATGTGCAGGCCGGAACGCAGCTGATGGCGGTCGTACCGCTCGACCAGGTCTATGTGGTCGCCAATTTCAAGGAGACCCAGCTCACTAACGTGCGTAACGGCCAGCCCGTCGAGCTGCGGATCGACAGCTTCCACGCGGCCAGGCTGAAAGGTCATGTTGACAGCCTAGCGCCGGCGAGCGGCCTCGAGTTTGCACTGCTGCCGCCGGACAACGCCACCGGCAATTTCACCAAGATCGTACAGCGCGTGCCCGTGAAGATCGTGCTCGACGACCAGCACCTCAACGGCCTCCTGCGTCCCGGAATGTCGGCGGAGCCGACCGTCAACACCAAGTCGGAAGCCGTCGCCGAGCGTGACGCCAAGAAGAGGCTTGCCGCTCGTCGGGCCGAACCCCGCACCTGAGCAACATTTCCCTCCCCGGTCGCGAGGAGACCGCCATGACGATACTTCAATCTACCCTTGATGCCGTTCCCGCCGGTCAGAGCCATTTGCGCGTTGCGGCTCCTGCCGTCTCAGCAAAGACGTGGCTCGCGGTGATCGGGGCCACCCTGGGCGCCTTCATGGCGGTGCTAAACATCCAGATCGTCAACGCCTCGCTTGCCGACATCCAGGGCGGGATCGGCGCAGGCATCGATGATGGCGGCTGGATTTCGACCTCCTATCTGGTTGCCGAGATCGTGGTGATCCCCCTGAGCGGCTGGCTGGCGCAGGTGTTCTCGGTCCGCACCTATCTCCTCACCAACGCCTTCCTGTTCCTGGTGTTCTCGGCGGCGTGCGCGCTCGCGCAGAACCTGCCTCAGATGATCGTGCTGCGCGCGGTGCAGGGCTTCACCGGCGGCGTGCTGATCCCCATGGCATTCACACTCATTATAACGCTTCTGCCGAAGGCGAAGCAGCCGATCGGGCTCGCGATGTTCGCGATCTCCGCGACGTTCGCGCCGGCGATCGGCCCGACCATCGGCGGCTATCTCACCGAGAACTTCGGCTGGGAGTACGTGTTCTATGTCAACATCGCACCCGGCGCTGTCATGATCACCATGCTGTTCTTCTCGCTGGAAGCGGCGCCCATGAAGCTGTCGCAGCTCGCGCAAGGCGACTGGGCCGGCATCGTCACCATGGCGATCGGGCTCGCCGCACTCCAGACTGTTTTGGAAGAAGGCAACAAGGATGACTGGTTCGGCTCCCCCTTCATCGTTCGGCTGGCCATCGTCGCCGCGGTTTCGTTGACGCTGTTCCTCGCCATCGAACTAGCCGCAAGAACGCCGCTGCTCAACTTGCGAATTCTGTTCCGTCGCAATTTTGGTTTCGGCGTGCTCGCGAACTTTTTGCTCGGCGTATCGCTATATGGCTCCGTCTATATCCTGCCGGTCTACCTATCCCGCATCCAAGGCTACAACTCCGAGCAGATCGGCCTGGTGCTGGCATGGACCGGCCTGCCGCAGCTCGTCCTGATCCCGCTGGTACCTCGCCTGATGCAGCGGTTGGATCCGCGCCTCGTGATCGGCATCGGCTTTGTGCTGTTTGGTGGCTCTAATTTTCTAAACATCTACATGACCAACGATTATGCGGCCGATCAGCTTTTCTGGCCGAACGTGATCCGCGCGCTTGGTCAAGCCCTCGTCTTTGCGCCGCTCTCGGCGGTCGCCACCAGTGGAATTGAGCAGGAGAACGCCGGATCGGCATCGGCCCTGTTCAACATGATGCGCAATCTCGGCGGCGCGATCGGAATTGCTGCGCTGCAGACGCTGCTGACGAAGCGCGAGCAGTACCATTCCAACGTCCTGATGCAGTCGGTATCGATGTTCGAGCAGGCCACACGCACTCGCCTCGACCAGCTCACCCAATATTTCATGAGCCATGGCGTGATCGATCGCCTCGATGCCCTCCACCACGCCTATGTCGCGATTGGCAAGATCATCCAGAAGCAGGCCTTCATCCTCGGCTTCAGCGACACCTTCTATCTGCTCGGCATCTCGCAGATCGTCGCCCTGGCCGCAGCGCTCATGCTGACGAAACCGGACCGTCTCGACGCCGGCGGCGCACACTAGTCATCGTCAACCCAAGAGGAGAACGACCATGAAGCCCCGTTTGAACTTCTTCCAAGCTGCACCTGAGAGCATCAAGGCACTTGCCGATGTGGAGAACCAGATCCAGTCGTCCGGGCTCGAGCAATCCCTGATTGAGTTGGTCAGGACCCGGGCCTCGCAGATCAATGGCTGCGCCTTCTGCATCAACATGCACACGCAGGATGCGCGCAAGCGCGGCGAAACCGAGCAGCGGCTCCATCTCCTGAACGCCTGGCGCGAAGCGCCGCTCTACACCGATCGCGAACGTGCGGGGCTGGCCTGGACCGAGACGGTGACGCTCATCTCCGAGACCCACGCGCCCGATGACGCTTATGACGAGCTTCGCAAGCACTTCTCCGAAGCCGAGGCGGTGAACCTGACGATGCTGATCGGAACCATCAACGCGTGGAACAGGCTCGCAATCGCCTTCCGCGCCGTCCCGCCGGTCAAGGCCAAGGCAGCCACGGCCGCCTGATTGCTTGTCACAAACCTAGAAGGGAAGCCCCATGTTGAAGGGAAAAGTAGCAATCGTCACCGGGTCGACCAGCGGCATCGGACTCGGCATCGCAAAAGAGCTGGCAAGGCTCGGCGCCGACCTAGTGCTGAACGGCTTTGGCGACGCCGGCGAGATCGAGACGATTCGCAGTGGCATCGAACGTGAACACGGCCACCGCGTTGCATACGACGGCGCCGATATGTCAAAGTCAGATGCCGTCCGCGGGTCAATTGCCGCGACGGTCGAGAAATTCGGACGTCTGGACATCTTGGTGAACAACGCGGGTATCCAGTTCACAGCTCCTGTAGAGGAGTTTCCAATTGCCAAGTGGAACGCGATCCTCGAGATCAATCTGTCGGCTGCGTTCCACGCGATTGCCGCTGCGCTGCCTCGGATGAAAGAGCAGCATTGGGGCCGGATCGTCAACATCGCATCGACCCACGGCCTCGTCGCCTCAACTCATAAGGCCGCTTACGTCGCCGCCAAGCACGGTTTGGTCGGTCTGACAAAGGTGGTCGGCCTGGAGACCGCCGGCAGTGGCGTCACTTGCAACGCGGTCTGTCCGGGTTGGGTGAGGACCCCTTTGGTCGAAAAGCAGATCAGCGACATCGCTGCGCAAAGAGGCAAAAATCAGAAGGAAGCCGCTAAGGAGCTTCTGGCTGAGAAACAGCCGTCTCTGGATTTTGTCTCTCCCTCGCAGCTTGGCGGCACCGTGGCCTTCCTCTGTTCGCCAGCGGCAGACCAGATCACCGGCACGACAATCTCGGTCGATGGCGGCTGGACAGCGCAGTAACGAAGCAAGCACCGCGGGCGCTGCCCGCCGCTTCAACAGAGAACATGGAGGTCTCATCATGGGTGCACAGCAGAAAGTCGCTATCATCACCGGCGCGTCGCAGGGTATCGGCGAAGCCCTGGTCGGGGCGTATCGGGATCGCAATTTTTGCGTTGTCGCGAACTCCCGCTCGATTAGGCCGTCCTCTGATCCCGATATCCTGGCGATTGCCGGCGACATCAGGGATTCAGAGACCGCAGAACGCATTGTGTCACAGGCGCTTGAGCGCTTCGGCCGCGTAGACACCCTCGTCAACAACGTCGGCATTTTCATCGCCAAGCCATTCACCGAATATACGGACGAAGATTATGCCAGCATGCTGGGCATCAATCTCGATGGTTTCTTTCATATTACCCGGCGCGCAGCCAGGGCAATGCTGAAGCGGGGGTCCGGACATATCGTCCAGATCACGACCAGCCTCGATGAGCATGCGGTCAGTAGCGTGCCGTCGGCGCTGGCCGCCCTCACTAAGGGCGGTTTGAACGCGGCAACCAAATCGCTCGCGATCGAATATGCGAGCAAGGGAATCCGCGTTAACGCCGTGGCGCCGGGCGCGATCAAGACGCCGATGCATGAACCCCACATGTACGACTTCCTGGCCAAATTGCATCCGGTCGGGCGGATGGGAGAGGTGCGCGATGTCATCGATGCGGTGCTGTACCTCGAAGGCGCCGCCTTCACCACTGGCGAGATCCTGCACGTCGACGGCGGACAGAGTGCCGGACATTAGGTCGGGCGCAGTGCATCGCGGCGATCCCGACGGGGTTGGGCTTGAACCAAGTCAAGGGCAGTGCGCGGCGAAACTGCTGCAGTCTCCCGTCGTCGCCGGGTCGTTTGCGATCCGGTCAACACTGTTTGGGCGTGGCTGTAGCCTGATCGTCGCGAGAGGTTCTAGCGAGCACGAGCTCATGCGGCACGTCAGCTGTCGCACAGATGATCGACGTCCGAACTTGAGACGCAAACTACGGGATGTTGTCCACAGCATCCTAGAGTGCTGGCGGGTCGGTGTTCATAACAACCGTTTGAAAAGTCCGCTTCTCAAACGGTTTCTCTCGCTAAGGTCTTGATTTGTTTGGTGGGCGCACCAGGGCTCGAACCTGGGACCCGCTGATTAAGAGTCAGCTGCTCTACCAACTGAGCTATGCGCC